>JAGXRQ010000019.1 GCA_018335675.1 Bacteroidota bacterium
TTCATGGGAACGAGGTGCTAATGAAAATATAAATGGGCTTATCAGGCAATACTTTCCTAAAGGGTCTTCTTTTGAAAATATTACTAATCAACAAATTCAATATGTTCAACACAAGTTAAATAACAGACCAAGAAAAAAATTGGGGTTCTTATCACCAATTGAATTTTTATCATTAAATTTGATTAAACAAAAAGTTGCATTTGTGACTTGAATTCAGCATTTTTAAGATTGAAGATTTATTATAATGCACTAATATCAGTATAGAGCAGTGCGCAGGGCCGGCAGCAGAAGCCATAAGAATCCGGAAGTTTCCAGTTCCTTCGGAAGCTGGAAATTCCTTTCGGCAGAATGAACTGGAAGCTTCCGAAGGAACTTCCAGCTTCTAAAAGACAAAACCAAAATTCTCCTACACAATTTTTTTATGCTAAATTTGTAGCCGAAAAATAATTAACCACTGCTGCTAGCATTAAAAAACCCTGATATGGAGATTAAAAGAAACTTCGATTTATTAGAGAAATATAAAGCAAATTCACAAAAAGAAGATGCTCTTTGCTTTAAGCAAAATGGAGTATGGAAAAAGTTTAGTGCAAAGGAATATGTCGATCTTGCATACAGCTTTTGTTATGGACTTTATGAAATGGGTTTTAGAAATGGTGATAAAATAATTACAATTTCAAATAATCGTCCTGAATGGAATTTTGTTGATCTCGGCATGGCAATGCTTGGAGTTGTCCACGTACCTGTATTTACTTCTCTTAATGTTGCTGAATACGAATATGTTATTAAGCATTCTGAAGCAAAAATGGTTATAATTTCAGATGTTAAGCTTTTTAAATCTGTGTTTCCGGCAGTTGATGATAATCAATCTAAGGTTTTGGTTTATACATTTGACGAGATTAGTGAAGCAAGTAATTGGATGGAAATTGTAAATATAGGAAAGTCAGCTTCAGAACAAACAAAAGCTGAAATTGAGAAAATAAAGATAGGTATTACTGAAGATGCTTTTGCAACTCTTATCTATACATCCGGAACAACAGGCCAGTCAAAAGGTGTAATGCTATCACACAAAAACCTAGTGAGCAATTTCCTATCTGCTGCTAAGGTGTTCAATCTTAAGCCTTCTGATAAGTATCTTAGCATTCTTCCTCTATGTCATGTTGGTGGGCGCCTTGGCAACTATCAAACTCAATATAGCGGTGCCGGCATATATTACGCGGAAAATATGGGTACTATTGCAGTGAATATGCAGGAAATAAGACCTGATGGTTTCGACGCTGTGCCTCGTATTATTGAGAAGTTTTATGAAGTTATAATATCTAAAGGTAAGAAGCTTGATGGTGTTAAGAAGAAATTGTTTTTCTGGGCAGTGAAAGTGGCATCTACATATAAACCGTTTGGCGAAAATGGATGGTTTTATGAGAGAAAACTTAAACTTGCAGATAAGCTTATATTTAGTAAATGGAGAGCAGCTCTCGGAAATAATGTCAGGATTGTTGGTTGCGGTGGTGCAAGTTTGCCTTACAAACTGGAAAGAATATTTTGGGCTGCGGGAATTAAAATTGTAAATATGTACGGCCTTACCGAGACTTCTCCTATAATTACAATAAACAGAACTAGTAAAGGAGGTTTAAAGCTTGGGTCTGTTGGTAAAACTATTGAAGGTGTTGAAGTGAAAATTGCTGAAGATGGAGAAATCCTTTGCAAGGGTCCAAATGTTATGATTGGCTATTACAAAGAAGATGATCTTACTAAAGCCGCATTTGACGAGGATGGCTGGTTTAAAACCGGAGATATCGGACATGTTGATAAAAATGGTTTTTTGATGGTGACAGACAGGAAAAAGGAAATCTTTAAACTCTCGAATGGGAAATTTATAGCTCCTCAGTTAATTGAAATAATGTTTAAAGAATCTGCTCTAATCGACCAATTAATGATTGTTGGTGAACACGAGAAATTTGCTGCCGCTATTATATCTCCAAATTTTAAATATTTTGAAGACTTAAGGTCTAATAATGAAGTTTCTTATGCTGACAATAATGAATTGATTGAAAATCAGTCTATTATTTCTATGATGTCGTCGGAGGTTGAGAAAATGAATAAAGCTTTAAACCCGCATGAGAAGGTAGTAAAGTTTAAATTAGTAACCGATGAATGGACTCCGGCTACAGGAGAACTTTCGCCAACTCTTAAGCTGCGTAGGCAGGTAATTGCTGAAAAATATAGTGACTTAATTTCTCAGATATACAAAAAATGAGACACATAATTTTAATTTGTTTATTAAGCAGTAGTTTATTTGGGCTTGCTTCTGAGGGTGAGGCTCCCAGAAATATCTACAGTGGAGGTATGCATATTTTTCAGCCGTCTTTTGTTAGTTATAAAAATCCGCTTGATGAGATTCATACTTATGGTTCAGGGATAGGTGGTATAATGAGGTTTTATCTTTGGTCAAATTTTGCGGCGGGATTTTATGGTGGCCGACATACCGCGGAATATGATACCAACGGTTCTGAAAATTCATACATATCACTGGGGCATGGCGGAGGATTTGTTGGATTGACTCATAAGTCAGGGAAATTCCGATACAGCCTGTCAATGGGTGTTGGCGGAGGCACAATTAAAAACTTGCATATCGTTGAGCAACAAGTTGATGTTTTAGCTGATGCTCATTTTTATAAATATTCAACAATGGTGCTTTTGCCATTTACATCAGTCGATTACAGTCTAACAAGACGGTTGTTAATTACGCTTCAAGCGTCTTACTTTATGGCTGATAATATGAATTACACGGCTCCTTCTTTGCAAATTGGACTTTTATTTAATAGGTAGGTGTTTGTTCTAAAAATATTAATCCTTAATCAATAACATTCAACACCCAAAGTTTTATCAATTTTTATAACCATTTGGTTTACAATATCTCAAAAAATACATCTAAATTTGCGCAAATACGCTTGCAAAATGAAGAAGTATCTGTGTTGCTTAATTTTTCTTTACTGGGTTATAAGCATTCCAACTCATGGTGTTGTTAATGAAAATCATGTTGAACCCATTATTACGGTTTCCGAATCGATAATTGACTTCGGGATTGCAAATCAAGGCGAAAATCTTTCCAGACAAATTAAAGTTACAAACACCGGAACCAGAGCTCTCAAAATCTCAAACGTAAGAGGAAGCTGCGGCTTAGCGGTTGTCTCCTTCCCACGTCAGGAAATTAAACCCGGCGAATCCGGCGTCATACATTTCAGATACGACTCTTCAAGAATTGGCGATTTCGAAAGAATTTTAACGATACACTCAAATAGCGCTGAAAATACTGTAAAAATTAAAGTTAAAGGAAGGGTAGTTAATAAATAAGGGTGTTAGGTGTTAGGTGTTAGGTGTTAGGTGTTAGGTGTTAGGTGTTAGGTGTCAAGTATCAGGTATCAGGTGTCAGGATTTCAAGATTCAGAAACCCGAAACCCGAAACCCGAAACCCGAAACCCGAAACCCGAAACCCGAAACCCGAAACCCAAAACCCAAAACCTATTACCTATGAAAAGATATGCCACAATCATCATTTTACTGATTATTATTATTGTTCAGATTTTTATACTAAGGTTGTTTTTTAGTTTTGAGAAGAAGAGATGTGTTTTGCCTGAAAGGTTTTTGTATGAAATTACAGAAAATGATTACGACGCATTGGCATATAAGAACAGAAGAGATAGGCTGTATGATGTTGTTTCTGATGGTGTAATTATTATTTCTGCGAAGGCAGGTAATGATTTTAAATATATTACTGGTTTTGATGAGAGGGTAGGAACAGCAATATTGCAACCTAAAAGCGAAACTCCATTCACACTGTTTGTTGAACCTTATAATCTTTTTGCTGCACAATGGACAGGCGAGTTATATGGCATCGAAGGTGCAATAGAAAAGTTTGGTGCTGATAAGGCTTTTGATATTGCAACCTTGTTGGAGGAGATTCCCGGAATATTGAAAACTACAAATAAGTTGTTCTTACATTCTAATGATAAAGAACTTAAATCGGAAGTTGAAAAGCTTATTAAATCATCAAAAAGAAAAATTGAAGTTCTTGATATTGACGCAATTATACATGAAATGCGAGTAGTAAAAGATGAATGGGAAATTGCGCAAATTCGACAGGCTGTTAATGTTACGGCACTTGCACATAAAAGGGTTTGGGAAACTGTTATGACAGGGCAAAAAGAATATGAAGTGCAAGCCGAAATAGAATATGTTTACAGAAAGAATGGACTAAAAGTTGGTTTCTATTCTATTATTGGTTCAGGACCTAATGCTACTGTGTTGCATCATTATAAAAACAACAGAGAAATTATACAGGGAGATCTTCTGCTTGTTGATATTGGAGCCGCTAGTAAAGTAGGATATAACACTGACATAACGCGAACAATTCCTGTTAGTGGTAAGTTTTCCAAAGAGCAGAAAATAATTTATGAATTGGTCTTGAAGGCATTCGATGAAGGTGTTAAGGAATTTATGCCAGGTAATAAAGTCCTCGACCCAAGCCATAAAGCCATTAATG
This sequence comes from Bacteroidota bacterium, assembly GCA_018335675.1. Taxonomy (GTDB): domain Bacteria; phylum Bacteroidota; class Bacteroidia; order Bacteroidales; family UBA7960; genus PWND01. The sequence goes on from JAGXRQ010000019.1 coordinate 4,541, forward strand.
TGCTAGTAAATGGATTGTACGATCTGGGCTTAATAACAGACACAACTCAATGGTGGCAAAAAAGATTCTATATTCAGCATCGAACTAGTCATTATATAGGCCTTAATGTTCATGATGTTGGACTTTATGGAGATTTCGACATAAACAACCGCGATGAGCATATTCTTAGTCCTGAATTCCAAGGTAGGGAACTTCTTCCCGGAATGGTTTTATCTATGGAGCCAGGATTGTATTTTATGGAAAACAAGCTCGACCATCTTAAAGATCTTTTCGGACACTTAGCCACTGAAGAAGAACTTAATGATTTTGCCCAGAAAGTAAGACCAATATACGAGAAATACCAAGGAATAGGAGTGAGGATTGAAGATGTAATACTTGTAACCCAAGATGGGCATGAAAATCTTTCCGGCCATTTACCTAAGAAAGTTTATGAGATAGAGAATTGGTTGAAGGATTAGATTTGGGGGTGTTAGGTGTCAGGTATCAGGTATCGGGTATCGGGTATCGGGTATCGGGAATTGGGTGTCGGTGTTGGGTGTCGGTGTTGGGTATCGGATGTCAGGTTAGGATTTTGGGTGTATTTTTGGTTGTTTGGCAATCCGACTTGTTCTTATATTGATTAGCCTCGTTAACATAGAACAGATATCATCACATTCTTTTTCAATGGTTTTTAATTCATTTTTTGTAATATATTTAATTTCTTCGGCAATTAATGTTTGAGTTAAGAGTTCAGAAGCTGAACCTCTGGCTATATAGAAATGTCTGATTGATTGTTGATTGCTTCCTAGTTGATCTCCTTCAGCAATATTGCTTGGAATACTTACTGCAGCACGCCTCATTTGGTCAATTAGTCCGAAATCTTTTGAAATACTACCTTTGCTAGTTAACGAGTATATGGCAACAGCAAGGTCTTTTGATTTTCGCCACACATTTAATTTTTTAAATTCCCCCATAAATCTATCTAATATTCTGCAAAATATAAAAATAACACACTAAATAACAATAATATTAATTAAAACAAAAAATTTCAACACCCAACACCCAACACCTAATACCTGACACCTAATACCTGACACCTAATACCTAACAATTAAAATAAATTAGGTTTTAAATATTTTTTTTTTGAATTTTGCGACATCTTTTATAAAAACATAAAACCTATAAACATGCCAAAAATATCTGAAAAAGGGCTTATGATGCCCGAGTCACCAATTAGGAAACTTGTTCCCTTTGCAGAAGCAGCTAAGAAAAGAGGAGTTAAAGTGTATCATCTAAACATTGGACAACCCGACATCCCAACTCCGCAAAGTATGATTGATGCAATGCGAAATCTTAATACAAAGGTTATTGAATACAGCCATTCTGCCGGTATTCTTTCATATCGTGAAAAGCTTTGTAAATATTATGAAAAGCATAATATTAAGATTACTCCTGACGACATCATTATTGGTGCCGGTGCCTCAGAAGCTATCTTATTTGCAGTGCAAACATGTTTAAATCCTGATGATGAGATTATTATCCCTGAGCCATTTTATGCAAATTATAATGGATTTGCTACAAGTGCAGGAGTGAAAGTTAAACCAATTATTTCTTCTATCGACGATGGGTTTGCGCTTCCTCCTATTGCTGAGTTTGAAAAGGCAATTACTCCTAAAACCAAGGCTATTATGGTTTGTAATCCTAACAATCCTACCGGTTATCTTTATTCAAAGGAGGAGCTTGAAGTTTTGAGAGAAATTGTTAAGAAATACGATTTGTTCTTGTTTGCCGATGAGGTTTATAGAGAATTTTGTTATGATGGAACTACCCATTTTTCAGTAATGAATCTTGAAGGTCTGGAAGAAAATGTGGTTTTATTTGATTCTGTTTCAAAAAGATACAGTGCATGCGGTATAAGAATAGGAGCAATGATTTCTCGCAATAAGGAGGTTATGAAAACAGCAATGAAATTTGCTCAGGCAAGATTAAGTCCGCCTTCTCTCGGGCAAATAGCCGCCGAAGCTGCTGTTGAAACCCCTGATTCATACTTCACAGAGGTTATTGAAGAGTACCGCGCGAGAAGAGACACTGTTGTAAATGGTCTGAATAAAATCCCGGGTGTATTTTGCCCAAACCCAAAAGGAGCATTTTATGTAACTACAAAACTTCCAATCGACAATTGCGATAAATTCTGCCAATGGCTTTTGGAAGATTTTAATTTTGAAAATCAAACTGTTATGTTAGCTCCTGCAACAGGGTTCTATTCTACTCCCGGTGCCGGCAAAAACGAGGTAAGAATATCGTATGTTTTGAATGTTGATGATCTTAAAAAATCAATAATTTGCCTTGAAGAAGCATTGAAGGTTTATCCTGGACGCACAAGATAATTCACCCCCCGTAGAGACGCCATGCTTGGCGTCTCTATTTATTTATAACCGGCGTCTCTATTAAATTCCCACCGACGTTTCAATTAATTAAAATAATATATGAAATTCAAACAGAGACGCGAGGCATCGCGTCTCTACAATTTTACACCCATTATTGTTACATCATCTATTTGTTCGTTATACCCTTTCCAATCTTCAAAAGCTTGTTCTAATAATCCTTTTTGATTCGTCATTGGTTTGTCGGATATTTCGATAAGCAATTCTTTAAATCTTTTAGCGGTAAAACGTTTTTGGTGCTCTCCACCGAACTGATCTTGAAAACCATCAGTAGCCAGATATATGCTATCTCCTTTGTTTAATGCAATTTGTTGATTTGCAAATGGCTCCATCTTTCTGTAAATAGCAATAGGTTGTTTGTCCGGCTGCAGAGTTGTGAAATCTTTATTTGCTGTAACAATAAAAACCGGATTCTTGGCTCCGGAAAACAGAAGTTGGTTATTTGATCTGTCAAGTATGCAAAGCGACATATTTATGCCTTCGTTTTGATCTCCAAAACTTCCTTTTTGTTGCAAAGCTTCAATTATCGAATCCCTTAAATTATCTAGTATTTCACTTGGCTTTGTAATGCCTTTTTTCCCAATAATTTCTTTTAAGAATGAAATCCCAAGCATACTCATGAATGCACCTGGTACACCATGTCCCGTGCAATCAGCAACTGCAAAAACCGTAAGCCCTTTAACATGACTCACCCAGAAAAAGTCACCTGAAACAATTTCTTTGGGTTTGAAAAGTATAAAATGTTCTCCCAATAATTTGTCTGAATCTTCATTTGAAGGCAATACAGCAGTTTGTATTACCCTTGCGTAGTTAATGCTATTTGTGATTTTCTCTTTTTGCTGTTCCAGTAACCTTTTGTGCGATATTACCATATCACGCTGTGCGGTAATTTCATCTTTTTGAGCCTTAATCTCTTCATTGGCTTGTTCTAGTAAAACGTTTTTTAGTTTTGTGGTTTGATTGCTACGCCTTTTCTGTCTATATGCAAATAATATGACTGTTAAAAGAATAAATAGCAGAAAAACTACTGTGTATAAAAATAACTTTTGGGTTTGTTGTCTTTTGCTTTCAACTTCCTGTCTTTCAATGATAAGTTTTTGGTTTGCTATCTCCTGTTGATGTTTTTCAGTTTCATACTTAGTTTGTATCTCTGCAATTACCTTGGTTTTTTCTTCACTGAAAAGGCTATCGTTGATTTGAATATATAATAGGGAATAATTATATGCTTTGTTATAATTTCCCAAACCATTGTAGGCTAAATGCAAGTTTTGGTATTGCATTTTTTTAAGAGCCAGTGCATTCATTTCTTTTGCAATGTCTAAAGCTTGATATGCGTATTCAATAGCTTTCTTATGATAATAGATTTTACTTTTTGTGTCTTTTGAGGTATTTGCAATTTCGTTAGATATAGCAGATAAGTTGCCAAGTGTATGAACTATCCCATTTTTATCACCAATTTCTTCTTTTATCTTCAATGATTTTAAGTGAAATTCCACCGCTAAGTCAAAGTTTTTTTGCTCCTGATGGAGAAGCCCCATGCTATTATAGCTTATGCTTAATCCATACTTATCCCCAATTTCTTCTCTTATTTTTATTGTTTTCTGAAAATATTCATAGGCTAATTCAAATTTACCCTGAAGCCTGGCTACATTCCCAATGTTTGTATAACTCATTGCAAGCCCTCTTTTATCTCCGAGTTCCTCGCTAATTTCCATTGATTTTATATAATAGTCGTAAGCTAAATCATATGAAAACTGTTCCTGATGAATGCCTCCTATATTGTTATAACTTAATGCCATTCCTCTTTTGTCTCCGAGTTCTTCCTTGATTGTTAATGACTTGGTATGGTATTCTATGGCCTCCGGAAATGATCCCTGCAATCTATAAATAATCCCAAGGTTGTTATAGCTCATTGCAATACCACTTTTATCGTCCAACTCTTGATTTATTTCAAGATTTTTTTTGTAATTCTCAATAGCTAAATCATATAAGCCCTGCAAACGATAAACAATACCCATATTGTTATAGCAAGATCCTATCCTTTTTTTATCATCTAACTTTATCCGAACCTCTAACGATTTATTAAAATAATCTAATGCTTGTTGGTAATTACCTGTTGCCTGATGCACATTTCCTATGCTGTTATAACAATCAGACAATTCTGGGTCATAGTTTAGTGATTGATATAATTCCATTGCTTTAAGCAGAGATTCTTCAGATTCTTTATATTTTGCCTGGAAATAATAGACTATGCCCATGCAGTAAAGAGTTCTGGCTTTTTTGTTGGTGTAGAAATCTTTGTGAGCTTGTTTGTGCGACTTTTCAATAAGCTCTATCGATCTTTGAAGAAAAATAATTGCTGAGTCGGGTTTATTACGTGTATATGCAACACCTAATTCAATGTTGGTTTTAATTTCAGTAGTATCGTGACGGGCGTTTTTTAACTCTGTGAATAGAGAATCTATCTTGCTACTCTGTCCTAAACCGTTTGAAATGCTTAGCATTAACAATAAAATGACGATTATTATATGCCTTTGCATCATTTAAGGGTTTATTAATAATACTGTGGAATATGCTTAACAAATATAAACAAAAAGGATTATCAAAATAACTTAATTAACTCTTAATCACGATACGAAAAAAATATTCATGCAATACATAGGAAAACATTACTAGTGCTATTACTTAGAAAATCACAAAAAGATTTATATTTTTCCTTTAATAAATCTTCCTGTAATTGATTTTTGATGCTTAACAATTTCCTCCGGAGTTCCTTCAAAAATAACCTCTCCGCCTTTTTCACCACCTTCCGGTCCAAGGTCAATTATCCAGTCTGCACATTTTATCACTTCAGGGTTATGTTCAATAATAATAACTGAATGTCCTCTTTCTATAAGGGCATTAAATGATGCCAGCAATTTATTGATATCGTGAAAATGTAACCCAGTTGTCGGTTCATCGAAAATAAACAGTATTTTCCCATTAGACGAACCTTTTGTTAAGAATGAGGCCAACTTAATCCGCTGCGCTTCCCCACCTGACAGTGTGCTTGAGCTTTGGCCTAATGTAACGTACCCAAGCCCTACGTCAAGCAAAGGTTGTAGTCGAGCAGCAATCCTCTTACATATGGCAGAACAATCTTTTGCGTCGTTGAAAAATGCTATTGCTTCCTCAACTGTCAGACAAAGAATATCCCATATCGTTTTATCATTGAATTTTACATCCAAAACTTCATCTTTAAATCTCTTCCCCTTGCAAGTATCGCATACAAGTTTAATGTCAGCCATAAACTGCATTTCTATCGTAACTTCGCCTTCTCCGTCACAGTCAGGACATCTACCACCTTCAACATTAAATGAAAAATATCCCGGTTTGTAATTTCTGCTTTTCGCAAGTGTCTGGTCTGCGTATAAGTTTCTAATGTCGTCGTAGGCTTTAATATATGTAACCGGATTTGATCTGGATGAGCGTCCTATTGGATTCTGATCAACAAATTCTACATCAGAAATAGTTTTTATATCACCGGCAAGATTGTCGTACTTTCCGCTTATCTCGCCATAATCACCATAAATCTTTTTTAAAGCAGGGTATAATATGTTTTTTATAAGAGTAGATTTTCCTGATCCGCTAACTCCGGTAATTACGGTGAATATATTCAATGGAAACTTTACATTAATATTCTTTAGGTTATGTTGCCTGCATCCCTGAACTTCAATAAATTCTTTCCACTTTCTTCTCTTCTCAGGAGTGTCTATTTTTAGTTTACCACTAAGGTATTTGCCTGTAAGTCCTATTTCTCCGGATATCAAGTCATTTGTTTTACCTTGAAAAATAACTTCGCCTCCATGCCTTCCGGCTAATGGACCAATGTCAATTATTTGGTCAGCTTCACGAATTATCTCCTCGTCATGTTCAACGACAATAACAGTATTTCCAAGCTCTTTAAGCTTCTTCAGAACAGATATTAACCTTTGATTATCTCTTTGATGCAGTCCAATGCTCGGCTCATCAAGAATATACATAGAACCCACAAGACTGCTACCTAATGAAGTAGCCAGATTTATTCTTTGAGATTCGCCTCCTGAAAGACTTGATGATAGTCGGTTTAGAGTAAGATATCCCAATCCAACATTGCATAAATAGTCAATTCTGTTTTTAATTTCTGTAAGAAGTCTTTTTGAGACCTCCATTTGATATTGATCTAAAACTAAATTATTGAAAAACTCCATTAGTTGTTCAATAGGCATAAGTACTAACTCGGAAATCGATTTTCCTGATATCTTAACGTAATTTGCATCTTTTCTTAATCGGGTTCCCATACAATCAGGGCAGGTTGTTTTGCCTCTGTATCTTGAAAGCATTACCCTGTATTGAATTTTATAAGTTCCCTCTTCGAGCATTGCAAAAAAACTGTCTAAGCCATGAAAATATTTATTTCCTTTCCATAAAAGTTTTCTTTGCTCATCTGATAACTGATAAAAGGGCTTATGAATCGGAAAGTCAAACTTATATGCATTCTTTAAAAGTCTATCCTTCCATTTACTCATTTTCTCACCCTTCCAGCATACTATTGCATCTTCGTATATCGACAAGTTTTTGTTTGGTACAACAAGGTCTTCATCTATTCCAATAATACTTCCAAATCCTTCACAAGTTTTGCATGCGCCATAAGGATTGTTGAATGTAAATAAGTTTACAGATGGCTCTTCAAATACAATTCCGTCAATCTCAAATTTGTTTGAAAAGTAATGACGGTTTACTTCAATCGCATTATCAGTATCAATAAAACACTCTCCATGACCTTCATAAAAAGCAGTTTGCACTGAATCTGCAATCCTGGTATAAACATCTTCCTCTTCGTTATTTGTGTTTTTAACTCTGTCTATTAGGATAGCCGGTTTCTTCTTGATTGTTAGGGTTTTGATGGTCGGCAGTATTTCGTCTATCTTTTTTATCTCGTCGTTTAGCAACACCCTGCTAAAACCTTGCTGCATCAATACTTTTAATTGTTCTTCTATTCGCCTTCCGATATCTATATCCAAAGGTGCATATATGCTAACTTTTGTCTCTTCTTCCAACGTTTTACAAAAGTCAACAATGTCTGTAATGTTGTGTCTGTTTACCAGATTTCCAGATATTGGGCTGTATGTTTTGCCAATTCTTGCATATAGTAGCTTTAAATACTCATAAATTTCAGTTGATGTTCCAACAGTAGATCGGGGGTTTCTTGTATTTACCTTTTGTTCAATAGCTATAGCAGGCGAAATACCTTTTATATAATCAACTTCCGGTTTGTTCATCCTTCCGAGAAATTGCCTTGCATAAGAGCTCAGACTTTCTACGTATCGCCTTTGTCCTTCTGAGTAAAGTGTATCGAAAGCAAGTGATGATTTTCCGGAGCCAGACAAGCCAGTAATAACAATAAGTTTATTCCGCTCTATTGCTACATCAATATTTTTAAGGTTGTGAACTCTGGCTCCTTTTATAAGAATGTATTTGTCAGCGCCAAGTTTTTCTATGTCGAATGTTTTCTGCATTATAAATTTTCATTATATGCAAATTTATCAAAACATAGCTTTAATTTTAGCTTAATTATGAATTCTTTTCAAAGTAAATGTCAATATTTTTATTTTGGCTAAATTTTTGATAAACAATAAATTAAGAAAGAGTACAACTATAAATATTCATTTTTTTTTAGTCAAAATTAAGAAAGTGTTCAAATGTTAAAATATTTATTTATCTTTGGCTTAATGAAACCTGCCTAACAGGCACTTGCAAAGAAATAAATTACAAACTTAAAATGGAGGGCGAATTATAGAATAAAACTTTACTCTTGACCAATTAAATATAGGAGGACATTATTATGAATGCCCAGATTATCACTGATCAGGAGTTAGTTCGCCACTACATCGCAGGTGACCACTCAGCACTAGAAAATCTAATAAAAAGACACCAGAGGAAAATTTTTTCCTATATCCTTATGATTGTAAAAGATAGGCCACTGGCTGAAGATCTTTTTCAGGATACCTTTATTAAAGTTATTAATACTTTAAAAGCAGGTGCCTATAATGAGGAAGGAAAGTTTCTACCTTGGGTTATGAGAATTGCTCATAACCTTGTAATTGACTATTTTAGGAAGTCAAAACGTATGCAATACGTTGAAAATCAAGAAGATTATGATATTTTTGAAACATTGAATCTTTTTGAAGATAATGTTGAGGATAAAATTATTATCGAGCAAATACACGAGGACGTGAAAAAGCTTATAAAGTATCTTCCTGAAGAACAAAAGCAGGTCTTGATAATGAGACATTATCTGGATCAAAGTTTTAAGGATATTGCTGAGCAAACAAACGTTAGCATTAACACTGCTCTGGGAAGAATGAGATATGCTCTGATAAATCTCAGGAAAATTGCTGAGGAGAAATCAGTTATTTTAACTAGGTAGTCAGATATTGTTTATTACAATTTTAGTAGGGCTGTTTTTAGACAGCCTTATTTTTTTTTTATAATTTTGGATGAAACCTATTGAAGCAAATGGAAAAACATTATAATTACTCCCTTAAAAAACTTAACACCTTTAATATTGATGTTAAAGCAAAAATATTTACTGAGGTAAATTCGACTGAAGACATTGAAGCTCTTATATCTGATGATACATTTTTGGTGAATGAAAGACTTGTATTGGGCGGAGGTAGCAATATCTTATTTACCAAGGATTTTGATGGGATAGTTGTGAAAATTGCTAATAAAGGAATTACCGTTGTTGACGAAGACCAAGATTTTGTTTATGTGAAAGCGGAAGCTGGAGAAGTTTGGGATGATTTAGTTGATTATTGTGTAATGAACAATTGGGGTGGGTTAGAAAATCTTTCTCTTATACCCGGGCAAGTAGGGGCTAGTCCAATTCAAAATATTGGGGCTTATGGTGTTGAAATTAAGGATGTTTTTCATTCATTACTTGCTGTAAATATTTTTTCCGGAGAAAAAAGGGAATTCTTTCCGGATGATTGTCGATTTGGATATCGTGATAGTGTTTTTAAAAATTCCGAAAAGGGTAATTATATTATATTTTCGGTAGTTTTTAAATTAAAAAAACACAAGCATAATATCAATGTTGATTATGGCAATATTAAGGATGAATGCGCAAAATTGAATATCACTAATCCTTCAATTCAGGATATTAGAAAAATTATATGCAGTATTAGAAATGCCAAGCTTCCTGAAGTTGGGGAAATTGGGAGTGCTGGTAGCTTTTTTAAAAATCCTGTTGTTGATTATGATAAGTTTGTTGAATTAAAGTCAAAGTTTCCTGAATTGGTGTCGTTTCCTGATAACGATAAAGTAAAATTAGCTGCAGGTTGGCTTATCGATAAAGCCGGCTGGAAAGGCTTTAGAGAGGGCGATTATGGCGTATTTCCTACTCAGGCATTGGTTCTTGTGAATTATGGGAATGCTAAAGGAATGGATGTTTTTTCTCTTGGGATGAAAATTATTGAGAAAGTAAGAGATATGTTTGGAATTGAATTGGAAACCGAAGTTAATGTTCTGTGAGCATTATCAGACATAATCTATTCTCAATATTATCTAATTCTTAATAAAAAATTGACTTCGTAAAAAAATGTATTTACATTTGCTTTAAATACTCGATTTATAAAATATGTTATGAGAAAATTTGAAAAAATCGGTGGTGCAATTGTCTTTTTGTTGTTTTTGTTGAGGGTTTTTATTGGAACTGATTTTAATGTAGTTTTAAGACTTGGGTTATTATTCCTGTCATTGTTCTATTTGTGGTTTGGGTTTTTCCTTTTTAACCGGATAGGATTTTTAGATTTGTTGAATAAAGAAGCTAGGAGTAAATTAAATGCTTTCACCATTACTGTTGGAATAATAATGGGTATAGTTTATTCTTTTTGCATACTTTCAATTATTTATGTTATCTATTTTTATGCTTTAATGCAGTTTCTGATAGTTACGGCAGCAATCAGTATAATTGCGACAACATTGCTGATAGGAGTTTATAATACTCTTAATATGCCATTACAAAAGTTTTACAATCAGTTTTATAAAAGATCTTTGATAATAGGATCAGTTATAATTGCATTATGGCATACACCTATAGACAAAAGACTGGATATTTTATTCAAAAAACATCCAGACTTTATTGATGCTTATAAAGAACATAGAGAAAATCCTAGCGAACAAAACCTCGAAAAACTTAAAGAGGCAAGGAGTTTATTTAAATAATTCTATTAAATATTTAGCGATTTAATCACATTTTCGATTTTGGAATCTAGCTCTTTATCAACTTTTTCAAAGTCTGATTTATTGTTCAGTTTTCCAAATACTCCAAAATAAAATTTGATTTTTGGTTCAGTGCCGCTTGGACGCATCGTTATTTTAGTCCCATCTTCCAGGAATATCTGTATAACATTAGATTTTGGAAGATTGATTACTTTTTCAGTTCCTGATTTAATGTCTTTTTCAATAGATAATTTATAATCCTTAATCAAAACAACTTCTGAATTATTAATTGATGAAGGAGGATTATTTCTCACATCATTCATCATCTTTTGAATTTCCTCTAAACCTTCTTTGCCCTTCTTAGTGATGGAGATTAGTTTTTCTTTATAAAAACCGAAAAGAACATAGATTTCAACAAGCAATTCGAATAGTGACTTATTGTATTCTTTTGCCCAGGCAGCCGCTTCAGCAATAAAACAGCAAGATATAACTGCATCTTTGTCTCTTGTAAGGTCGCCAATTAAATATCCATAGCTCTCTTCACCTCCTCCAATGAATTGTTTATTCCCTTCGAGGTTCCGGATTATTTCAGCAATGTATTTAAATCCAGTAAGCACATCATAGCACTCAACATTATATACATTAGCAATTTTGGTCAAAAGCTCTGTTGTTACAATAGTTTTAACAATAAACTCTTTGCCCTTAATTTTGTTTTTTTGCTTCCACTGTTCAAGTAAGTAGAAAATTAAAATGGATGCAGTTTGATTTCCATTTAATGGGATAAGCTCACCTTTAAGGTCTTTTACTGCAATCCCAACTCTGTCGCCATCAGGGTCTGTTGCCATTACAATCTCTGCATCAACAGATTTGGCTTTATCCATCGCCATTTTCAATGCAGCAGCTTCCTCAGGGTTAGGGTAATTAACAGTAGGGAAATTGCCATCTGTAATATCTTGCTCCGGAATATTTATGATATTATTGAAACCGAATTTTTTAAAAGCTAATGGAGCTATTTTGTATGTTGTTCCGTGTATAGGTGTAAATACAATTTTAAGATTTTTATGTTTTGCTATAATGTTTGGTGAAAGTGAAAGTGATGATATTTCTTCAAGATAACTTTCAATTATTGAGTCAGGTATGGATATGATGTTTTTTTCAACTCTCTCAAACTTAATATCGTCGACACTTTTTATACTTCTTACTTCATCAATAACTTGTTTATCCTGGGGGGAAATTAATTGTCCGCCATCAGGTCCATATACTTTATAACCGTTGTATTCTTTTGGGTTGTGCGATGCTGTTATTACAATGCCTCCCTGGCAATTCAACTTTCTTACGGCATATGAAAGCAGGGGAGTAGGTTGCAATTCATTAAATAAATATGCTTCAATGTTATTGCCGGAAAGAACTTCTGCCGATATTTGAGCGAAATATTTGCTGTTGTTTCTGCAATCATATGCAATTGCTACTTTTATCTTTTTTTCACTTGGAAAGTTCTTAATCAGGAAATTTGCAAAACCTTGAGTTGCCATTCCTACAGTGTACTTATTCATTCTATTAGTGCCAACACCCATTATTCCTCTAAGACCTCCTGTCCCAAATTCAAGGTCGGTATAAAAAGATTCAATTAGCTCTTTATGATCTTTATTGAGAAGGTTAGAAACCTGAGCTTTTGTATCAGCATCATAATTGCCTTCTAACCATATATTGGCCTTTGCAATAATGGCAGGATCAATTTTTTCCATAATGTAATAGTTAAGTAAAGAGAAATGAATTATTTAGGTCTGGATCTTTCCATAATTTTTTCTGCTTCTTTATTCCCAAGATTATATGATCTTGTGGAATATTCATAGGCAAAGTTTGGCTGCCTAAGATTTGTATATGCCATTGCAACATTCAAATAGAGCTTTCCCCATTCTTCATCACTCATTCTGAAATCATATTTTTGGATTAACTCTATAGCTTTCAGATAGTCATTCACTTCTCTACGATAATCCTTAACACTATTATATGCAACAGCTCTGCCCAAAAAGCCATCCCAATTTTGATCATCATATCTAATTGCAAGAGAATAATCGTCAATTGCGGAATAGAAACCAGCACTTTTTTGCGACTGCATTTTAACAAAAGCTCTGTTTATTAGAATTTTGGCAATCTCCTTTTCTACTTCTTTCCTCTCCTGCGAATTTCTGGGTGTTGTATCAATTGTTCTAATTGCAATATTAACTGCATTGGTATAGTCATTTAATAATGCTTGATAATTTCTGCTTTTCTTTCTTTCTATTTGTTCTTCGAGTGTTAATCGCACTGAACCCCTATATTTATATGCCTCAATATTTCTATCATTATATTCAATTGCTTCGTTAAGCAATGCAAGTGCTCCTTCAAAATTATTCTGTCTGATTTCTCTTTCAGCCTGTCTTGTAAGTTCTGTAGATCTAATTGTATTAATATTTTTCTCATCCTGTTTAACAGCAATTTTATTTAATGTTTCTCGTCCTCTGTCAAAAACTTCAATGGCTTCTTTTATCTTTCCCGCTTCCATTCTGGCAATTCCTTCAAGCATCAGTTTTTTTACAGTTAAAGTATCTTCTTGTGCTCTTAGGTTTTCCGATGAAAAAATAAAAGTGGAAATTATTGCAATAAAAAATAATCTGGTCATTTTCTTCATATTATATTTGTTTGTGTTGCCTATTTGTGTAAATACTTTTTGCCTTAAACGGATTATCCTAATTGTTTTAAACAAAATTTTCGAATTACAAAAATAATGAAATTTGGAAATTTTGTTGTTATATAATTGTTATTTCAACTAAGAATTTTTGGATTATTCAAAAGAAATTATGAAACAATAACATTAACAACCCACTTAAATTGTCTTCCCTATATATATACTTCCGCCAATGCTATTTGCTGAACTTCCGGTAACTGATGACAGGCTATTTTCTATTTGCAATATTCTTAGTAGTCCCATAAATGCAAATATCATAGCTTCTTTATATTCTATAATTTTCTTAGAAGGAATAGTAATAGTCTTGCTTATATGCTTTTTTAGGAGCTTTATTAAATATTTGTTATAAGCACCACCTCCGGATATTAAAATTTTATTTCCCTCTTCTCTTTCAACTATGTCTTGAATTTGCATTACTATATGATGATAGAATGTGTTGAGAGTATTTTCAATCGATAAGTTGAATTCTTTAAATATTGGATAGATATTTTCATTTACCCACTCTTCTCCAAGGCTTTTTGGTCCCGGAATTTTGTAATGTTTTATTTCGTTAAGTTTATTCAACATCTGCATATTAGGTTTCCCTTTTGATGCAATATATCCATCAGGGTCGCAGCTCAAAAACTCTGAGTTATTGCTTACGCAGAAAAAATCCTTTACAGGAATCTTAGCATCTAAAATAACTTTATTTATAACAAAGTTTGCCGGACAGATGTCGAAAGCTACCGGTATATTATTTTTCTTGAATGATATATTTGCAAAACCACCCAAATTGATGCAAAAATCATATTCTCCAAAAAGCAGTGTATCTCCAATTGGAACTAATGGTGCTCCTTGTCCCCCCATTGCAACATCTAATGACCTGAAGTCTGCTATAACAGTCTTTTTTGTTTCTGCTGCAATTGATGCTGCATTGCCAATTTGAAATGTCATCTGCTTTTCGGGTTGGTGAAATACAGTATGACCATGACTAGCAATAAACTCAGGTTCAAAATTTTTATGTGCCGATAAGTATTTATTAACCTGTGTGCCTAAATATCTTCCGTACTCATTATGCAATAATATCAAATCTCTGCCTGATAAAAGTGGTGCAAGGCGTAGTTTATTTTCCCATTCTTCAGTATATGGATAGGTTTCAGCGTTTAATATTTCATACTCCCAGTTTCCATCATTCAATTGAAACTTGCAATATGCAATGTCTAGCCCATCTAGTGATGTTCCTGACATAAGCCCTATACCTTTATGGATGTCCATATTTCAGTTATAATGAAGTTAATAATACTTCAAGTTTTATTCCACGTGAACCTTTAATTAAAACGGTCGATTTGTTTATTTCGTTTTGGGCAATCCATTTATTAGCTGCATTTACTTCCTCAAAATAATGATAAGTTTGATATTTGTTCTGCAGGGAATGAAAGACTTTTCCTATTAATAAAACCTGTTGAAACTTATGTTTGTCAATCCATCTTAAAATGTTCTCATGCTCTTGTTCTGCATAATCACCCATTTCCAGCATATCACCAAGGATAAGCACTTTTGGGTCAGCTCCAAATGTTAAAAAGCTTTCCAAAGATGCCAGCATACTAGTGGGGTTTGCATTATAAGCATCCATGAAAATAAGGTTATTACCATTATTAATAATCTGAGAGCGGCTATTATCAGGTGTGTATTCTTCGATAGCCTTATTAATATCTTTTTCTGAAACTCCAAAATAAAGCCCAACGGAAATAGCAGACAAAATATTCTCAAAATTATAAATGCCCGTAAGATGTGATTCCACTATTGAATCAACATTTCTTTTGCAAGCACCGAATATTGAGTTAGTAAAATATTCTACTTTTAAAAATTCTTTTGAATTTATTAAAGTTCCTTGAAGCTCATTATTTGAACCTTCTCCATATTTAATAATGCGGTTGTATGCTAAAGAAATGTTTTTTAGAATTTCATTTTCACCTCTTTGAAAAATTACTCCACTATTTTTTATCAGATGACGATATAACGCTCCCTTAGTTTCAATAATAGTTTCAATGTTTTTAAATCCTTCTAGGTGTGCTTTACCAATATTGGTGATAATTCCATGCGTAGGGTTAACAATTTCGGAAAGCATTGCTATTTCGCCCGGTTGGTTTGCTCCAATTTCAATAATAGCAATTTCATGAGAATTCTTTAATTCGAGAATAGTTAATGGTGCTCCGATATGATTATTTAAGTTTCCTTTTGTTGATAAAACGTTGAATTTTTTTGAAAGGACTTTTGTAATGAGCTCTTTAGTTGTAGTTTTTCCGTTGGAGCCTGTAATAGCTAGTACAGGGATTTCAAATTGATTTCTATATTTTTTTGCTAACTCTTGTAAGAACAACAAACAATTATCAACCTTTATTATTTTCGGGTGCTTATCTTTAATGTCTTCATCTATTATAGCATATTCACAGCCTGATTCAATAGCATTCAAAGCAAAATTATTCCCATTAAACAGATCTCCTTTAAGTGCTATAAATATATTTCCTTTCGTTGCTTTTCTACTATCAGTGCAAATTTTATAACCTTTTTTTATCAGATTTATTATCAGGTCAAGATTTTTATTCATCAATAGGTGTTATAAATGGTTAGTAGTAATAACATTTATTTGCATTAATGACTTTTGATATTTTTAGCGGTAAAAAAACCCATTTGCAGAAGCAAATGGGTTTTAAAAACCTTTGTATAATAAGTATTAATATCCTCCTACAGCACTTCCAACTCTGTTCATAGCGCAGCGGAATCCAATATCGTTTGTAGATTCATTCTCGTCAAGGAATCTTCTAGTTCCAGGAACAATCCAGTATGCACGATCTTTCCAGCTACCACCTTTGTAAACGCGTGATTGGTCGTTTATTAAAGTAGTGATGCCATGTTCGTACATGATTTTTCCAGGCTCATTTGCTTTATCTTCTTGATCGAAGAAGATACTTGATGCATGGTCTCCATCTCTGTAGCTAATATTGTCGGCATAACGATAGTTGCGGCGAGTAAGATTTTCCTCAAGAGTAACATCTCTCCATATCAAGCGGCCAAGGCTGTCTTTTGGAACAATCTGATTTTCTTCGTCTTTAAGAAGGGTTTGGAAAACATTACCTCTAAAAGGTCTGAAGTCAGAAAGATCTTCTGCAGATATTGGTCTGTAAACATCTTTTACCCATTCACTAACGTTTCCTGCCATGTTGTATAAGCCATAGTCGTTTGGCCAGTATGCATAAACAGGTGCAGTAACGTCAGCTGCATCATTTAGATTTCCTGATACACCCATCATATCACCACGACCACGCTGAATGTTAGCCATAAAATTACCCATTGATTTTGGTTGAGAGCTGCGAACATTATGCCCGTCCCATGGGTACATCCTTCTTTCAACGATTCTTTCATAAACAGTGTTTCCGATTAGACCAAGTGCTGCGAATTCCCATTCTGCTTCTGTAGGCAAACGGTATGCAGGAAGTAATAATCCATCCTCGCGACGAACTCTTCTTTCTCCAGTACCTCTTGGGTCTAGGTCGCGAAGATTTTGTATAATCATTCCTTCATATTGTCCAACAATATAGGCTTCAGTATTAAAATTTCTTTCATTTACCTGATCAGGATCCCAATCAAGAATTCCTTCACGGATAAGAATATATTCATTAACCCTGTCAGTTCTCCAAGCAGCGTATTCTCTAGCTTGACGCCAGCTGATTCCAACTACAGGATGTTCCCTGTAAGCAGGGTGCCTTAAATAGTCATATATATAAGGCTCATTATAGGCCAGCCTGTCTCTCCAAACAAGAGTGTCCGGAAGAGCATTTATATATACCTCAGGGTATGTAGCTCCGAATACACGGCTAATCCAATATAAATATTCACAATAGTCTAGGTTTCTAACCTCAGTTTCATCCATATAGAATGATGCAACAGTAACGCGGCGAGGAATATTGTTCCAATCGAACAATACGTCTTGCTCGGTACGTCCCATAACAAATGTACCACCTTCTATAAAGACTAAACCGGGGCCTGTTTCCTGGCCTTGGTATGCTCTTACTTCAAAACCTCCTGTACGGGAGTCGTTATAGAACCACCCTGTTGCAGGTGAGGATTCTTGTTTGCACGATGAAAATAGAGACATTGCAAAAATAAATGCAAAAATTAACATCAAGTTTTTGGAATTCCTTGTCATAATAGTGCTTTTTTAATGAATTTCACAAAAATAACTAAAAAGTTGGACAATTTAGTATACGATATTTCGATTTTTTTCTTTTACAATCAAATTTCAGTGAAACACTGAGTTCGTGGACTCCCGTAGTAATTCCGTAAAGTCCTGATAATGAATAATCATAGCTGTATCCAATGCGGTAAAACCCATTGTTAACACCTAATAAAAAAATTGCATAATAATTATTTTTTAGATCATATCTAAGCCATCCTCCGACGGTCATGATCCAATAATCTACATATAATCCGGCATTAATTCTCTGAAATAAAGCTTGATTTTGGTAAATAACATTTGGGGAAATTCTCAAATCTTCATTATTCCCTTTGCCATAAAAGAAGTTATAGCCCAAATGAGCTGTATATTTAATTGGTAGCCTGTCAGGCGTATAAAACCCCATATCAGGCCTTGATAAGTGATATGCTGAAATACCGCCATACAAATTTTCTGAATATAGCAATATGCCTGCAGCAAAATCAGCACTGTGCTTCATGTCTGTCGGGGGTGGTGTTTCTCCTGTTGGCATGTAACCGCTGCTAAATGGGTTGTACTGATCTGCAAAAATATAATTATCCCAATTTAACTCTTTTCTATAGTATGCAGCTTTAACTCCAAAACTTGCCGAATATTTATCTGATAAGTTCAGGTGATATGCATAAACACCGCCGATAGAATATGTTGCCAACATTCCGGATTGCCTGTCTGCAAATGCTAATATTCCCAAACCACCTGATAAAGTAGGAGAATCACTATCATAAGAAACACTGTATGTTGAATATGTTCCAAAAGTTGGCCAAGGGTGATTCCTGTAGTTAATACTTAGCTTTTTACATTGTGTGCCGGCAAAAGCGGGATTCAGATATAGTGGATTGGCATAGAATTGAGAAAAAATAGCATCTTGTGCGATGCCGATAATTGGCATACAACAGACAATCAATATTGTTATGATGGTTTTTCTTTTCAATTTCTCAATATTTATGCACTAAATGATTAAACGTTAAAGAGATAGTACAAGTTTCAAAAAAGATTTTTATATTTTCAAGTTTGATTTATTCCAGATGCGAAAATATACTTTTTTATTAATACGATTTATAAGTTTGTAAAGTATATTAATGTCAAAAATAAATTGCGTTTTTTTCCGTTGGTAAAAATATCATGTTTTTTAATATTGTCAAAATTATTTTAATTATATGATTGTGTTGTTTGTCAAGGTTTTAAGTGATTTCTTGAAAAACAATTTTACTTTTTATTTGTTATTTTATTAAAGTTGTTGACTTTTATAGTGAAAAATAAATCTATGTACATCTTGTCAAAGTTAAAAATAATACTTGTTTTTGTGTTTTTATGTGCCTTATATAATAATATACAGGGCGCAAGTTTTTCTGTTACTGATACTGTCAAAGTGGATATAACCTGGGAAGGCGTAAAAGATTACATTATAGATAAAGAAAATAAATTACAGTATCTCTCATTTCAAGGTTCTAAATATATTGGCGAACCCTCAGGAGTAGAAGTTTTTAATCATAGATTTACCTTAGATGTTCCTCATTTCTATCCGGAAATATATTTGTCAGAAATAATTACAGAGCCTGCAACAATTGATGAAAGTTTGTTTCTCGAAAATCTGGGGTATTTACATGAAGAATTTCAAGAAATCTTTAAAAATGAAGGTTCAGGAAATCAATTTTTTCTTGATTATTTTGTTGTTCCTGTGAGGTATAATTCCGAAATGGGCATTTATGAAAAGCTCCAAAGCTTTAGCTTGATATATAATTATATATATAATCCAAAACATACTTACGGAGGTATTCATGAATATGCCGATAATTCAGTATTAGCTTCAGGGAGTTGGTACAAACTGTGTGTTAATGAAACAGGAATATACAAGATTAGTTATAATGATTTGATAGCATTGGGTGTAAATCCGGCTCAAATTCAGAAATCATCTATTGCGCTTTATGGTAATAGAGGTGGGATGTTGCCTGAGCCAAATGATGTGCCCAGACCTGATGATTTAATTGAAAATGCAATTTTTGTAAGTGGAAGCTCAGGGGGGGTTGGCCAAAATGATTATATATTGTTTTATGGGCAAAGTCCTCATAGTTGGGAGTTTGATAATTCAAGCAAGTTATTCAATCATAAAGTTCATCTGTATGCTGATGAATCTTGTTATTTCCTGACAACATCTGCAACAAACGGTAAGCGCATACAGAGTCGACAGTCGGCAACTGAAGCAGCAACTCATCAGGTTGCAAAATTTCAGGATTATGCCTTTCATGAAAATGATATGTATAACCTTATTGAAAGTGGCAGAGAATGGTATGGTGAAATATTTGATATTACTCTTTCAAGAACATTTGATTTTAATTTTCCCAATATAGATAATGCATCCAAAGTAAGCATTGTTTTGGATGCGGCTGCAAGATCTACATCAGCTAGTAGTTTTGTAGTAAAGTCGGGAAGTAACCAGAAAATTATAAATATAAGTTCGATAGACCCTGCAGCCGTGACATCTTATTATGCAAGACCAGGAAGGGGTGTCCTCGACTTTTTTCCGCAATCTGGAAATAATATATCAGTAGAAGTTATTTATAATAAAACGGCTACAGGTGGAAGAGGATGGTTAAATTACATTGCTGTTAATGCTACACGTAATTTGCAATTTTCTGGTTCTCAGATGGGTTTCCGAAATGTTATGAATATAGGAAGCGGCAACATTTCTAATTATGCAATGGGGAATGCTAATAATCAAATTATTATTTGGGATGTGACAGATCCTTATAATATTGTTAGTCAAAGTTATCAATTGTCAGGTAGTCAGGCGGCTTTTCGGGTCGAGACAAGTATTTTAAGAGAGTTTTATGCATTTAATGGAACATCATTTAAAACAGCTAATTTAAAGGGAGCTATCCAAAATCAAAACTTGCACGCAATTGCCGGTGTGGATCTAATTATAATTTGTCCTGATGTTTTTTTGTCTGAAGCTACCAGACTGGCAAATTACAGACTTGAGAATGATGGGCTTACCTCTATAATAGTGACACCTGAGCAAGTTTATAATGAATTTTCATCAGGTGTTCGAGATATTGCTGCAATAAGGAATTTTTTAAAAATGTTTTACGACAGAGCTGATGGTTCTGATAATTATCCTAAATATTTGTTGCTATTCGGAAACGGCACTTATGACAATAGAGATATATTAGGTTACGGGGGTAATCTAATTCCAACGTTTCAAACATTGGAATCATTACATCATGGTGAATCATGGATGACAGATGATTTTTTTGGGTTGTTAGATGACATTGAAGGAGATGGCGCAACCGGAATGCTGGATATTGGTATTGGGCGATTCCCTGTTAGAAGTTTAGAGCAAGCCAAAAACACAGTTGATAAAGTGATTAGGTATGATAATAGAGTTGAAGGATGGGATCCGGGTAGTGACGATTTATACTGGCTTAGTAAAATTTCTAATTACTCCGACTGGAGAAATATGATAACATTGATAGCCGACGATCAAGATGTGAATATTCACTTTAATCAGGCTGAAGCTATATATCAAACACTTCACACTCAGTATCCTGTTTATAATATTGAGAAAATTTATCTTGATGCTTATGAACAAACTAACTTGGCCGGAGGATCAAGATATCCTGAGGTAAATAAAGCTATTAATAATAGAGTAAATCAAGGAGCTTTGCTTGTAAATTATATCGGACACGGTGGTAGGCTTGGACTAGCCCACGAGAGGATAGTTACTTTTGATGATATCA
Organism: Bacteroidota bacterium; assembly: GCA_018335675.1. Taxonomy (GTDB): domain Bacteria; phylum Bacteroidota; class Bacteroidia; order Bacteroidales; family UBA7960; genus PWND01. The sequence goes on from JAGXRQ010000019.1 coordinate 25,925, forward strand.
ATACTTGGAATAATTTTTACAATATGCCTGTCTTCTTAACAGCCACGTGTGAATTCAGTGCTTTTGATATTGCCTCGCCTGAAGATCTTTCAGCTGGAGTAAGAATTTTTCTTAAAAAAGATGGCGGAGCAGCAGCCTTGTTTACTACTACAAGATTAGCTTGGTCAAGTGCTAACTTTTCTCTTAATGAAAGGTTTATTGATAATGCCTTTAAACCGATGAGTAATGGAAAAATGCCTAGACTTGGTGATTTGCTTAGATTGTCAAAGACTTCCGCTGATAAAGTTAAGAATTTTGTATTGCTTGGCGACCCATCAATGCAAATGGCCTACCCTAGGTATAATGTAGTAACAGAAATAGTCCCGGATACAATTAAGGCATTCCAATTGGTTGAAATATCAGGGTATATTACCGACCAAAACGGTAATATTGCAGATACTTATAATGGTGTAGTTTTTCCTAAAGTGTATGACAAGAAAAAGAGATACACAACCCTCGCAAATGATGCCGGAAGCACGGCAAGTAATTTTGATATGCAAAATTCTGTTATCTATAAAGGAAAAGCCAGCGTTGTAAATGGTAGGTTCACATTTTCTTTTGTGGTTCCTCAAGATATCAATTATTCCTACGGCGCAGGAAAACTAAGTTATTATGCTGACGATGGAAGTATTGACGCAAAAGGATTTAGTAAGGATTTTATCATTGGAGGAACATCTGATAATTATAATGCTGATAATATTGGACCAAAAATCAGATTATTTATGAATGATACAACTTTTGTGTCAGGCGATATTACTGATGAGAATCCTATTTTGATTGGCTTTCTTTATGATGAAAGCGGCATTAACGTTACCGGAAATCTCGGGCATGATCTTATCGCATTTCTTAATAATGACAGAGCCAATACTTTTGTTCTGAATCAGTTTTATGAAGCTGATTTAGATACATATAAAAGTGGTAAGCTAGCATATCCGTTTTTTAATATTTCTGAAGGAAGTCACACTCTTACATTGAGAGCTTGGGATGTTTTTAATAACTTTTCTGAAGAGTCGATTGATTTTGTTGTAAGTAGCTCGGCGGTGCTTGCACTTTATGATATTTTGAATTATCCAAACCCTTTCAATATTAAAACAAACTTTGTTTTTAAACATAATATTCCTGCTGAGGAAATGGAGGTTAGTATTGATATTTATAATATCAACGGACAAATCGTAAAGAATCTGAACACAGAAATTGAATCAATAGGATATCAATCGCCGCCTATAGAATGGGATGGAAAAGACAATTATGGGAAGCTAATTGGTTCAGGAATTTATGTTTACAGAATAGTTGTAAAAACTATTGATGGAAGAAGGGTTTCGGGATCAAGTAGATTGGTGATAATAAGATAGATGATTGTAAATTTATTTTTTAGCAATAACCTAGTTTTTTTATCGTTATATTTGCGCCCTGATTTATAAAGCTTTGATTATAAACTTTGAATATAATGTCCAGGGCTTTAATTGTTTGTTAACGAATATATTAGTTTGAAAATCAAAATTAAGTATGAACATGAATATTAGTTTTTTGAAAAGATTATTCTCGTTATTACTCTTGTTAATGGTTAGTTATTCAATCTCATATTCTCAGGATGATAATGGTTCGTCTAACAATGATAAGGTTAACACTGTTACTACAGCGGTTCCTTTTCTTATGATTACACCTGATGCAAGAGCAGGTGCTATGGGTGATGCAGGTGTTTCGTCAACTCCTGACGTGTTTTCAATGCATTGGAATCCTGCAAAATATGCTTTTACAGAATCAAAATTTGCTGCAGCATTAAGTTATACACCATGGCTGAGAAATCTTGTTAATGACATTGGTTTGTCATATTTGAGTGGCTATTATAAAATTGATGAACTTCAAACAATTGCTGCATCTTTGATGTATTTTTCGCTTGGGGAAATTCAGTTTACAGATATCAATGGATTGCCAATGGGGACATACAAGCCAAACGAAATGGCGATTGATTTTGCATATGCAAGATTGTTGGGAGAGCAACTTTCAGGCGCTATTGCAGTAAGATATATATATTCAGATTTAACTCAGGGTCAGGTTGTGGAAGGTATGCCCACAAAGCCTGGACGTGCTGTTGCAGCCGATGTTTCAGCATATTATAAAAATGAGCTTGAATGGAAAACTCCTGCGTTGTTTGCTTTTGGGTTTAATATTTCGAATATAGGTAATAAGATCTCTTACACTGATGATGTAAATGCCAATTTTATTCCTATCAACCTTAGGTTGGGGCCATCTATGTTATTCGATTTGGATGATTTCAATCAGTTTGCCGTTATGGTCGATATGAACAAATTGCTTGTTCCTACTCCTAATCCTGAGAGAGCCGAAGAAATTCAAAATATGTCGGTTGTTTCCGGCATGTTTAATTCTTTTTCAACAGCTCCGGGTGGATTTAGCGAACATCTAAATGAAATTACTTATTCTGTTGGGATGGAATATCTTTATGATAAGCAATTTGCAATTAGAGCAGGTTACTTCAACGAGCATAGACTTAAAGGAAATCGTAAATATTTCAATATGGGATTTGGTCTTAAATATAATGTTCTCGCCCTTGATTTCAGTTATCTTGTGCCGGTTGGAGTGCTCAGTCCATTACAAAATACAATTCGTATTTCTTTGTCGTTCGATTTCCATTCATACGCAGTACAACAAAGGCAATAACTTCTTTAATTCAAAACATAATCAATGGATATAAGGGTTGGTATAGGATATGATGTTCATAGACTTGAGGAAGGATACAAACTATTCATTGGGGGTGTAAAGGTACCATACGAAAAAGGAGCAGTCGGACATTCAGATGCAGATGTGCTAATTCATGCAATAATGGATGCTCTATTGGGTGCTGCTGCACTGAGAGACATAGGATTTCACTTTCCTGATACAGATAATAGCTATAAAGGAATTGATAGTAAAGTGCTGCTTAAGAAAGTTAAAGAAATATTGGATTACCATAATTGGGCTATTGTTAACATCGACACGGTAATTTGCCTTCAAGCACCCAAAATATCATCTCTTATTCCGGATATGCAACAAAAAATTGCTGATGTTTTAGGGTTGGAGCCAGATAAGGTTAGCATTAAAGCCACAACTACTGAAAAGCTTGGATTTATTGGAAGAGGAGAGGGAATAAGCGCTCAGGCTGTATGTTTGATTGCTAAGAAGTAAGTTGTAAGTCGAAAGTCGGCATTAACCATTAACCATTAACCATTAACAATTAACCATTACCAACTTACCTATCAAGTTTAAAGCTGGTACCCAAATACACTCTTCTTACTTCTTCATCCATTGCTAGTTCTTCAGCTGTTCCCGACTTAAGGATTTTTCCTTCGAATAATAAATAAGCGCGGTCTGTAATGTTTAATGTTTCGTGAACATTATGGTCGGTAATCAGAACGCCAATGTTTTTGGCTTTGAGTTTTTTTACAATAGATTGAATATCTTCAACTGCAATAGGGTCGACTCCGGCAAATGGTTCATCAAGCAATATATACTTTGGGTCAACGGCTAATGAACGAGCAATTTCTATTCTTCTTCTTTCACCTCCTGAAAGCGTATTTCCTTTGCTTTTTCGGATTGCCTGAAGTCCGAACTCCTCAAGCAGTGACTCTAGTTTTTCTTTTTGTTCTTGCTTGCTTTTTTTTGTAAATTCCAATACAGCCTTAATGTTATCTTCAACACTTAAATTTCTAAATACACTTGCCTCTTGTGCTAAATACCCAATTCCCCTTTGCGCTCGCTTATACATTGGTAACTTTGTTATATCTTCATTTCCTAGAGAAATTGTGCCTTCCAATGGTTTAATTAATCCCACAATCATGTAAAAAGTAGTTGTTTTGCCAGCACCGTTTGGACCTAAAAGTCCGACAATTTCTCCTTGGTCTAGAGATATTGACACATTATTTACTACAGCTCTGTTTTTGTATTTTTTAACCAGATTTTCAGTATATAGCCTTAAGCCCTTGTTTTCTGAAGATACTTTTTCCATAAATTGAGGTTATATTTTTTGAGTATAAATGACAAAAATATATAATTAGAAAAATTAGTAAATATTATTTTGCGCTGATAGATAATAGTGCTATATTTACGTTACAAATGTATAGAATTTATTAATAAGGTTGGCGGATGGAAACCAAGTGTGATATTTCACTACGAGATTTGTTAAAAAAAATATTTGGGTATAGCAATTTCAAGGGTGATCAAGAAATAATAATTCAAAATCTTCTTCAGGGTAAAGACTCATTCGTTATAATGCCGACTGGTGCCGGCAAATCAATGTGTTATCAACTTCCTGCTTTGATCAGTGAAGGGACGGCTATAATAGTTTCTCCTTTAATTGCATTGATGAAAAATCAGGTAGATGCTATTAGGAATTTTGCATCACACGACGGAATAGCACATGTGTTAAATTCTTCTCTTACAAAGAATGAAATTGTTAAAGTTAAGCAAGACCTTACAGCAGGAATAACAAAAATGTTATATGTTGCTCCAGAATCTCTTACTAAGGATGAAAATATTCAGTTTCTTAAGGATATAAATATTTCTTTTTTTGCTGTTGATGAAGCTCATTGTATTTCTGAGTGGGGTCATGATTTTAGACCGGAATATCGAAGATTAAGGCCTATTATTAATGCATTAGGAAAGCCTGTTCCTGTTATTGCTCTTACAGCTACTGCAACTCCTAAAGTGCAGCAGGATATTCGCAAAAATCTAAATATGCAGAATGCAACCTTGTTTATTTCATCATTTAATAGGCCAAATCTTTATTATGAAATAAGGCCAAAGAATGAAAATTCAATTAAAGATATAATAAGGTTTGTGAAGGCAAACCCCGGGAAATCCGGAATTATTTATTGCCTGAGTAGAAAAAAAGTTGAGGAAGTTGCTGAAACTCTTCAGGTTAACGGTATTAGAGCATTGCCTTATCATGCAGGATTAGAAACAAATGTGAGAGTTACTAATCAAGATAAGTTTCTTATGGAGGATGTTGATGTTATTGTTGCAACAATAGCATTTGGGATGGGAATAGATAAACCAGACGTAAGATATGTAATTCATTACGACATTCCTAAAAGCTTAGAGGGCTATTACCAGGAAACAGGGCGCTCGGGAAGAGATGATGGAGAAGGAAATTGTATCGCATTCTACTCTTATGAGGATATTAAAAAATTAGAAAAATTTCTAAAGGGTAAACCGGTTGCTGAACAGGAAATTGGCATGCAATTATTGTACGAAACCGTTGCCTATGCTGAGTCTTCATTATGTCGTAGAAAGGTGCTGTTAAACTATTTCGGAGAAAATTATCCAAACGAAAATTGTGGGGCATGCGATAATTGTTTATATCCTAAAGAAAAATTTGAAGGAAAAGAATATATTTGCCTGCTGATTGAAACAGTAATTGAAATTAAAGAATTATTCAACGCAAAACATGTAATTAACATACTTATGGGAAAAAATTCAGCAACCATAAAATCCTGCAAACACAATAATTTAGAGGTTTTTGGGAAGGGAGCCGACCAGGATGAGAAATTCTGGAGCGCTGTGATCAGACAGAGTCTGGTAGAGAGATTATTAGATAAAGATATTGAAAATTATGGTCTTCTTAAGGTTACATCTAAAGGTAAGAAGTATCTTGAATCACCTACTTCAATTAAACTTAGTAAAGATCATGATTATAACAGCCCTGATGATGACCCAATGGGCAGAGGCGGTCAAAAAACCAGCGCCAGCGACAAAGTATTATTCGCACTTTTAAAAGACCTTAGAAAGGAAATTGCTAAGAAAAATAATCTGCCTCCTTTTGTAATCTTCCAAGACCCATCGCTTGAAGATATGGCAATTCAATATCCTATCAACCTTAACGAATTGAAACAAATTACAGGTGTTGGTGCCGGAAAAGCTGAGAAGTTCGGTAAGCCTTTTGTTGAACTTATCACCAAATATGTTGAGGAAAATGAAGTTGAAAGGCCAATGGATATGATTGTTAAATCTGTTGTGAATAAATCAGGTCTTAAAGTTTATATAATTCAAAATATTGACAGAAAAGTATCTTTAGAGGATATTGCATTTACAAAAGGCATTGAATTCGAAGAAGTATTGGCTGAACTTGAAAGCATTGTCGCCTCCGGAACAAAAATCGATATAAGCTATTATATTAATCAAGTGATTGAACCTGATAAACAAGAAGAGATTTTTGAATATTTTTCCACTGCAGAAACAGATTCTTATCTTGATGCTCTGAAAGAGCTTGGAGAAGACGATTATACCGAAGAAGAAATAAGATTGATGAGAATCAAGTTTATGTCGGAAATGGGTAACTAAAACACTAATGTTAATTAACCAAACTAATTTTCAGCATTATTTATAAGGTTAACCTTATTTATAATGCTGAATTATTTGAATAAAACTAAACTATTGAATTATGGAAAACGAAAAAATTGAAAAATGTTCAGGCAATACTAAATTTAGTGTGTTTGCAGCAATTAATATTATTACACTTTTAGCTGTTGTTATACTATTTGTTTTGCATTTTACAAATGGAAGTAAAACTGCAGTGGTTGAAACAACTTCAAATGATAGTACGTCAACAGAAGGAATTAGAGTAGTGCACGTAAATAGCGATGAAATTGTTGAGCAATATTATCTTACAGGTATTCTTAAAAAAGATTTTGAAAAAGAGAAAAAAAGCCTTGAGAATGAATTTGGAAGAAGACAGAGAGCTTTCCAGAAGGATGTTGAGACTTTCCAAACTAATGTTCAGCAAGGAAAAATATCTAATGAAAATGCAATGAAAAGGGAAAGGGAGCTTATGCTAACCCAACAGGAATTGTATGAACTTAACGAACAGTTTACAGAAAGATTAATGATGTTGGAAATGGAAATGCAAAAGCAAATTACAGATAGCCTTACAACCTTTTTAGCTCGTTATAATCAGAATAAAAACTATGATTATATTCTTGGTTACGCTCGTGGAGGTGGAATTCTTTTTGCAAGCCCAGGTGTTGATATAACTCAAGAAGTTATTGAAGAATTGAAGAAAACTGAACCTAAGAAATGAGAAAAATAAAAAGCATTCTTGTTATTTTCCTTCTGATTCATTTGGTGTTAATGCCGGCATATATCTTTGGCGGTGATAATTTTACATTGGTTATTCATGGAGGATCGGGTAATATACCTCGTGAAACCATTACAGAACAAGAGATGATTGAGTATGAATCAGTCCTTGCACTTGCATTAAAGCACGGTGAGCAGATGTTGAAAAGTGGAGCCGATGCCTTAGATGTTGTAGTGGAAGTGGTTAAAATTCTTGAAGATTCTTCATTGTTTAATGCAGGTAAAGGCTCTGTGTTTAATATTGATGGAAGAAATGAGCTTGATGCCTCAATAATGTGCGGTAAAACAGGCAATGCGGGTGCTGTTGCCGGTGTTACAACAATAAAAAACCCAATTGAAGCGGCAAGAAAAGTAATGGAGAAGTCCCCTCATGTTATGATGATTGGCAAAGGTGCTGAATTATTTGCTTTTGAACAGGGTGTTACAATTGTTGATCCTTCTTATTTCTTCGACCAGAAGAGATGGAATCAATACAGGGAAGTACTTAGGAAAAGCCAGGGAAGCATTGATAATGAAGACCAAAATGAAAAAATGGGAACTGTTGGTGCTGTTGCACTTGATAAGAATGGCAACATGGCAGCTGCTACTTCAACCGGAGGTATGGTTGCAAAAAAATATGGTAGAGTTGGCGACAGCCCGATAATTGGAGCAGGTACATATGCGGAAAATGGAGTTTGTGCAGTATCAGCTACCGGACACGGTGAGTTTTTTATAAGAAATGTTGTTGCTTATGATATAGCTGCACAGGTAAAATATGCAGGTAAAACAATTGAAGAAGCTGCCGGCAATATAATTAAAGGCAAATTAGCTGATTTAAAAGCTAATGGCGGGGTTATAGTTTTGGATAAAGATGGAAATGTTGCTATGGTTTTTAATACAACAGCTATGTTTCGTGGATATATCAATCATAAAGGAGAGTCGCAGGTAAAAATATTCGAAGATTAAAATTATTTCTGATTCTCATATTGCATAATCTCATCATTAAAATAATCTAATATTACACCTGCATCAGCAAACATTTTTTCTGATTCTGCACCTGCGTGATATTTCTTCTCGCAAACAACTCTTTTTATTCCACAGTTAATAATTAGCATTGCACAAACCCTGCATGGAGTCATGCGACAATATAATGTTGCCCCTTCAATGCTTATTCCCAATCTGGCAGCCTGGCAAATAGCATTTTGCTCAGCATGCACTGTTCTAACACAATGCATGGTTGTACTTCCATCTTCATGAAGCATTTTCTTCATCTGGTGACCAACATCATCGCAGTGAGGCAGGTTTTTCGGAGAACCAACATAACCTGTAACAAGTATTTGTCTGTCGCGTTCAATTACACAACCGCTCCTTCCTCTGTCGCATGTGGCTCTCTTGCTTACTGTATGGGCTATTTCCATGAAATATTCATCCCAACTGGGGCGATTGTACTCGGATGTTTTGTCCTGCATATGTCTGTTTCTTTTATTTTGCGTTCCAAAATTATAACATTTACTTGAACATCAATTTTTAAAAGAATTTTTTTTGATAAATATGGACTAAATTTCCTTAATTTTGGAATTGCTAATTTTTGCTAAAAAACTCGAAAAGATTACATTTATGAAAAGATTCCTAACAATAATAGTCGGTGTTTTATTTTTTTTCAAGCTGATTTCTTTTAATTCTGCGAATGCACAAGGGATTTCACAATTAGAATTTGACGCGCTTGTTGCTTTCTAGAATGCTACAAATGGGAATAGTTGGACAGATAATACTAACTGGAATTTAGCTGCAGACCCTGCAGATGTTGATAGTAACTGGGCCGGGCTTACGGTTATTGGGGGGCATGTAACTCAAATAATTTTAAATAGTAATAACCTTTCAGGTACGTTGCCTCCAGAAAACGGCGATTTTTCTATGCTTAAGGATCTTATCATTCATAATAATAATATAGGCGGAAATCTACCTTCGCAAATTGGTAATCTTACAAATCTTGAATGGGCACGTTTGCACCGAAACCAGTTTACAGGAACCATTCCGGCTTCGTTTCAGAATCTAGTTAGTATGGTAAAGCTTGAGCTAAATGAAAATCTTTTCATAGGAAATATTCCCGCCGGATTGGGAAATTTGCCAAACCTTGAAGAGCTTCAACTTCATCAGAATACATTCACAGGTGATTTGCCAAACACATTTAGCAGTCTAACCAAGCTAAAAGTTCTTACTGTAAGAAATAATCAGTTTACTTACGTGCCAAATTTGTCACTAAATACTTCACTGGCTGAGTTAAAGGTTCAGGGCAATAGATTACATTTTGATGGCATTGAACATAATATTGGAATAGGCTTGCCAACTTTAGATTACATATATACACCTCAGGCAAAAGTGGGAGTGCTCGAAACTCATAATTTGTATTGTGGGGAGCAGGTGATTTTGTCGGTAAGCGTTGGTGGGGTTAACAATACCTACAAATGGTTTAGAAATGGCACAGAAATTCCGGGAGCAACAAATACAACGCTAAATATCAGCAGTATGACTTCTGCAGATGCCGGAACCTATCATTGTGAAATTAGAAATACTGTTGCTACAGCTCTTGTGCTTACATCTGAAAATAAGGTAGTTAATTACCTTGGTGCAACAGCGCCGGTTGTTGCTTCAATAGCTGCTTCAGGAATTTCAAACAGTGTTGCAACAATATCTGGAAATGTAAGTTCAGGTGGGTGCGAAACTGTTACTGAAAGAGGATTCTTTTGGGGGGCATCTGCAAATGTTATAACTACCGGAACAAAAGTAGTTTTAGGTTCTGGTACAGGCAGCTACTTTACCCAAATAACAGCACTTTCTCCTAATACCACATATTATTTCAGAGCTTATGCGATTAATAGTATGGGCACCGCTTATGGAGATGAACTTAGTTTTGTTACATTGGCAAACCTGCCAACGGTAATTACTGCTGATGCTACTAATATTCAGGCCTATTCTGCTACTTTGGGAGGAAATGCAACATCAGGAGGCGGATTGGATGTTCTACTCAGAGGTGTTTATTATAGCACTGAAGAAAATCCTGAAACTACGGGAACACAAGTTGTTATTGGTCATGGTCTGGGTGTTTTTTCTGATGTTGTTGAAGGACTTTCTCCGGGAACATTATATTATTTTAAAGCATTTGCCACTAATACCCAAGGAATGGCATATGGAGAGCAAAAAACTTTTACTACACTTCCGGTAATCCCAGTAGTATTTACTGAGGAAGCATATGATATAACTCATAATTCAGCAATTGTTGGTGGATATATTGAATATAACGGAGGAGCTCCTATCACATCTCGAGGAGTATATTGGGGTATTCAGCAAAACCCATCTACTACAGGTACTCAGTTTAGAATGGGCACAGGAGCAGGAGATTTCTTCAATACTCTTACAGATCTACAGCCGGTAACTACATATTACGTGCAGGCTTTTGCAACAAACATTGCAGGAACTGCTTTTGGCGAGCAAGTTGAATTTACTACTTTAGCAACTATCCCGGATGTGGAAACTATCGATGCTTCTGACATTACTTCAACTTCAGCAAGAATTAACGGACAAGTTGTTTTTGATGGCGGTTCTACTGTTTTTGAAAGAGGCTTCTACTGGGGTTTGGATGCTTATCCGATGGAAAATGGTGAATTAGTTCAATTGGATCCGGGTGATGGTATGTTTTCTCAATATCTTGATGGTCTTGAGCCATCAACATACTATTATTTTCAGGCGTTTGCAATTAATTCAGAAGGTATGGGAGAGGGTGAAGTTTTAATCTTCTTTACAGAATTAGCTGAACAAATTGTTTTTATTCCTACTGCGTTTAATCCATACAGTAGCATAGAAGTTAACCGAACTTTCAAGCCAATATTTGAGTTTACTCCTTCCGATTATGTTATTGAAGTTTATAATAGATGGGGTTCAAGGGTTTTCTATTCGGATAATTTTAATGATGGGTGGAATGGTTTTGCTAACGGCGTCGAATCGCCAATCGGACCATATCAGTATAAAGTCAGATATACTGATGAGAAGGGAGAAAAACATATTAAGATTGGGGTTGTGAACCTAGTAAAGTAGAGGTTTAATCATTTGTGAGCTTTTGATAAATTTCTTCAGTCTGATTGTATAATTCAGATACATTTCCATTGTTATTTATAACAAAATCTGCCTGCCTAATGCATTCGGATAAGTTTTGCTTGTTAGGATCTGTAGATTGCATTTCACGCTTTTCATTTTCGAGGAAAGTTTCAAAACTGACATTGTCGGTCTCTGATGCTCTTTCAACTATTCTTTCATAACGCGTTTTTGATTCGGCATCAACTGCCAATAAAAAGAAATTGGGCTTTGACTTTAGCATCTCAATTTCTCCCGGGGTTCGTATACTTTCTATAATACAATTCTTTCCATTTTTGTATGCTTTCTCGTATAAAAGCTCAATAAGATATGCGGGGGAGTTATCTGCTCTGAGTTCGTTTGCTAAATTTGTAAGTGTATCTCTATTTACAGGCATTCCTCTCTTGTTTAGCTCTTCTGTTATAAGACCTCTTACTGAATAATGAACAAAGCCTTTGTTCCTTACCAGATAGTCAACAACGGTTCCTTTGCCTGCTCCTAATGTGCCTGTAATACCTATGATTATCATTTGAGTTTTTTTCAAAAGTAAGAAAAAATGAAATTACAAGGCTGATAAATTATTTTTCAAGAATAAAATCAAAATTGTACTTTAGCGGCAAATAGTTTTATAATGAAATCATACATAGCAAAAAACATAGTTAACATTCTGTTGTATATATCTTTGGCATTTTTTGTTTGGTATTTATACAGCCTGGACTATTTTATACTATCAGAGCTGAAAATCAATTACTACTATCTGTCACTTTCATTGTTTTTGATGTTTTTTGGGTTTTTCCTCACAGCAGTAAGTTGGTGGTTTATTTTAAAACAACATGGAATAGAAATCGGGATTAAGAAAAGTATAATCTCTCATGGTTTATATGTTTTTACAAAGTATATTCCCGGGAAAGTTTGGGTAATCTTAGGCAGGGCAGGGGCTGTAAGCAAGTATTCAGGGGTTTCTATAAATGAGCTTGGGGTTATTTCTCTGAAGGAACAGTTTGTTTATGTAATTTGGGGGTTGATTTTTGGGTTAGTTCCCGTTATTGTAATATTTGGTTTTGGCTTGTATGCAGTAATAGTTGTTTTGACAATAACTGGTTTATTGCTTTTGTTTTTTTCTAAGCCTATTCACAGACTTGGAATTCTTATTTTGTCAAAACTTTTCAGAAAACCAATAGATATTCCTTATATAAATCTTAAAACAGCAACTAAGGTTTCAGGATTTATAATACTTTATTGGTTATCATGGTCGGTAGGGTTTTATTTTCTACTCTTTTCAGTTTTCGAAGATGCGCCAATTCTTAGCGCCTTCTCATTTCCATTGGGAGTTTCCTTTGGTGTATTGGTGTTGTTTCTGCCGGGAGGTATAGGCGTGAGGGAGTCTATAATTACAGGCTTCCTTGTTTCCATAGGAGTAACTCTGGAAATGGCAATTACAATCTCTGTGCTTCAAAGGCTTTGGTTTATTTGCGGAGAGGTTTTTATTTTTGTGCTTTCTTTGGTGTTAAGATCTTTTAAGGGCTCATCTCCGCAGTAATCGTTAAGATTAGTCGTTGTTCCAAACGATAACGAAGAATTTTAGACACCTTTGTATTGGCAGGTCAAGCCCTGCCAAAACCCACATCAACTTTTATTCAGCTTGTCATTATTCTGAATGTCCATCCACATTGCAAATAACAACGACTGAAATCCGCTGATGAATGAAAACATAAATGCAATCGCTGTAAGAGGATTAACTGTTAATCCCTGAATTGCCACAGCAATAATTTTTGCTCCATAAGGGATAGATATTCCAAGTAAGATAAATGCAAAATGATAAAGAATAAACAGTGGATGAAAATCTCTTATCAGATATCTATTCCAGATTCTTTGGAAGAATGATTTTTTCAGCAACCAAATGATAGGTAATACTATTTTTCTGACTTTCATTTTTGATTGCTCTCCAACATTGTAAATTGGCTTTATTGGCACTTCCTTTAGTGTGCAGCAAGCTATGTTTAGTTTAACGAGCATGTCGTTTGGCATTCCGTATCTTGGGTATATTTTGTAAAGTTTGATGGCTTGCAATGCCTTTAATGATATTGCAGTGTAACCTGTTTGAGTATCTGAAACCGACCAATATCCGCTGGCAACTTTTGTTAGAATTGACAGTATTGAATTGCCAATGAATCGTTTTTTCGGTATAAGAAAAGCTGCGCTTTTATGAGAGAGTCTGTTGCCTTTTACATAATCTATATTTTCTTCAATTACCGGAAGGCAAATAGATTCAAGTTCGTCAGGATCCATTTGCCCGTCGCCTGCCATCACAGCTGTGCAATCAATCAGATTGTCTTTGGCCCATTTATATCCTCGGGCAATTGCACCACCAACGCCCGAGTTTTTAAGCAGGTTTATTAATACTATCTTCTCATCTTTTTCGCTTGTAATAACTTCTGAAGGCGCAAAATATTCAAGTTCTTTTTTATTTAATTCCTCTAGAATTAAGTCAGCCCTATTATAAAGATTTTTCTTAACCTTTTCTACTTCAGGGATTGAAGCTTTGTTGAGTTTTCCGAAGTATGTTTTTACAACTTCTGCTGTTTTGTCTTTTGAGCAATCATTAACAATCACAATTCTATCAACAAAGTCGGGCATGCTTTCAATCACAAGTCCAATCTGAGTTTCTTCATTATATGCAGGTACTACCACTGCAATGGTTTTTCCGTTAATCATTTTCAATAAAAATTTGGTTTATATCCAAAGTGTCTTGTTTAGGCTGTTCTACCTTCTTTTTTGACGGAGGATCAATAGCCACATAAATTCCTTTTCTTGCGAGGTCGTAATCAGGTATAGTTATAAGTTGCCAGTATCTTTCTGTAGGTCTGCGCTTTAAAAATGTTTCCCAATAGGCTTCTTTATTCATCCACCAGTAATGTATTGCTCCCATAATGTATTGTTTAGTTTGGAAATAGCTAAACCATATCAATACAGACAACAACATTAAAGCAGGCAGTTTTATGAATTTCCTTTGTTCAAGAACAGTAGCCACAACAGATGCAAAAGGTATAGCCATTAAAGCGTATGAATCTACAAATGCTCTTAATCCGAATCCGCCTCCAAACCACCACGACCACCAGCAAGATAGGATGTAAATGTTTAAAACTTTGAATACTAATATTGGCAAAAAAGCTCTCTTTAATTTCCATGGTAATAAAAATATTCCCAGGAAAGCAATTAACATAAGAGGTGTGTAAACAAACCATCCCTTCTTGTAGCTTAGTAAAATATTGAAAATCTGAGGATTATGCCAGAAGAAGCTGCCTTCCAACTCTCCGTATGAGAAGAAGAAAATCATTCCTGAAATGTACTTCCAGTATATAAACTGCGGTAGCCAGGCAATTATAAATAGCAAAGCCATTATAGCTACAAGATGAAATTTTTTCAGAAAATATAAAAATCTCTCTTTGAATGCGTTAAGGCTATCAACTCCCCATAAAAAGAAAACTATTAGAATTATTATATTCGTAGGTCTTACCAAAGTTATAAAGCCGGCCAGAAAACCCAGCAGCATAATACGTTTTACCGAGCCCGGATTTTCATACCATTTTATCGTAAGTAATAAAAACCAAGATATAAGCGCAAAGTTGTAGCTGTGCGACATTGCAGCCTCGTATGATGAATAATAAAAAAGATTTGTGCCAACTACAACTGTTAGAATAGTGAAAGCAGTAACCCATTTATTAAAATACCTTAGCAATACTTTTTTTAAGGCAAGTAATCCCAATAAGAGGTAAAATAAAGCGCTGAAAACAAGTGCAAACCTATAGGGTGCAGTATATCCGTCGGCTTCATAGTCGGAAATCAACGCATAAGCATGTGCCATTAAAAAGAATGGAGAATACAAAACCGACATTCCCATTGTAGTAATTATAGCCTGCTTACCTGTTGGGGTATTTATTGGCCAGACCAGTTCCCCAAACTTCTCAATATTCTCTTTTCTAAAATTTAAATTAATGTCGTTATAAATAAATACTGCCGGCAAATAGGCATAATAAGACTTTATGTCCCATTCAATTACTTTGTTCTTATTCCATGCCCTATGCTCAATGTTTGTAACTGTAATCAATAATGCAATGCCGAGTATTACTACATTGTAAGGCTTTGCAATGAAATATTGTTTTATTCTATTCATTAAAATCTTCATAATACTATGCTAAGATAACTCAATTTTTTCCGAATTACTTATCTTCACTCTGATAATCAATTATATTTGAAAATACTTTTACTTGAATGTTTTGAAACTCTCTTGATTCGTCGGTTTCCTGATATTTATTATTTAAATAGTTCACAATATTCTGCTCAGGGTCGGCTACATTATAATGACATAGCACAACAATAATTTTTTCTTTATTTTCTATGTCAAGTTTTTTTAGTTCACCAATGCTGTTAATGAAAAATATGTTTTCTTTTTCCAATACTTTTCTTGTGTCTTTGTATTTTATAACGTAATCTCTGTTGTAATAATATGAGAAAGAAATCCAATGATAATTAGCCGAAACTATTGTGATAGCATTGTTAGTCTTAATTTCATTATAATACACCGAAAGCCTCGCCCAATCTTCATTTTTTGGAGTTTTTAAATTTAATTTATGAAAAGAAAATGCCAGAAAAACAAATATCAAAATAACTTTTAAAGCCATCGGAAATCTTTTGTGTGATGCTATAAAAGGTATTAGCAAGTATAAAGCGATTGTTGCGTAAAGAACATATCGGTGTATAAATCTTGGGTTGAAATATACTGAAACCAGAAACAATGATGCAACAGGTATTATAAGCCATAGAAATAAAAGAGTAACTTTTAAAATGCTTTCTTTTTTTATATCACGAATTGATTTTTTCCTGAAAAGAAATATTGCTGATAATGTTACTATTATGACTAAAATGAAGGTTGAGGCTTTGTTTCCAAACAAGAAAAACATGTTGAAAAAGTCTTTGATTTTCGGGATTGGCAGCCAAACAGTTCCTCCGCTTTCCAGCCAACTGTTGTTTATTACCCAAAAGCTTAGCAAGAATGTAGGAACTGCAATTGATAAGAAGCCTTGTATTAATCTTATTCGGGAATTGTAATAGAACAATAGAAATAATCCTTGAGCTGCAAATATAAATATTGATGTAAGGTGGGTGTATAAAAGAATTGTATTGAGCAATATCAGGAAAAAAGTTTTTAGCCAGCTCGGGTTTTTGATAATTTCAAGAAGTAAGAAGAATGAGGCAGTAACAAGCAGTGTGACTAATGTATAGCTTCTAATTTCATGTGAATAGTAGAATTGTAAATGAGAAACCGAAAACAGTAAGCAAGCAAAAACTGCAGTAAAGATGTTGAAATGTCTTTTGGCCAGAAAAAACAAAACAGGAATTGTTGCTGCGCTAATAATAATCGACAGAAATCTGGTAGCAAACACATCATGTCCGAACAAATCCATCCAATAGCTTAGTAATATAGTATAAACCGGAGCATTGGGATACCTTAGCGAATGCAGTATAATGTCTTTGGTAGATTCCAACGACATTAAGATTTGTGATGCCTCGTCAAGCCATAATGAAGAGAATGTTACATGCAAGCTTTTTATAAAGACATTTAATGCCATTAACACCAGGATAAATGGCCAAGGTTTTGCCGAGATAAAGTTTAAAGTTTTTGTAATTGCTTTTTCCATAAAGAATGCTTCAATCTATAAATTATTAAAGGTGTAATGTGTTTTCTATATCAGTCAATCTTATAAATATCACCTTCCCCATATCTTCCAGCGAGTCTGATTGCAGGATTACCTTTGTAATACACATTGCCATTCATGTGAATTTCTGTAATAATCGAATCCTTGGCATTAATGAATGCATTATTGTTGCTCATATGATTAATGTAAACGATATTGCAATCCATTTCCAAAGAGTTAACTACTCCCAAACCTCCGTTGAAAATGCCAAGATAAACAATTTTTTCGCCTTGAAAACTCACATCTGCTGTTCCGGATTGATAGCTTAAAGTTACATGCCTTGTTGCCGATTCAATTTTTACATTACCGTGCCCTTCAATTATGCGAATCCTAAATGAATGCCCTTCTATTGGCGACATAGTTTTGATGTTGCCGTAGCCTTGATACTCTATTCTTTGCAGTGTTTTTGTATTCAAATGAACTTCAATTGGCTTTTTATAATCTCTTGTCCAGTTGCATGTATTAGTGTTCTTTATAACAAGAATAGTATCATTTATTTCGGTAATAACTTTGTCGATCAAATTCTCTCCAGCATAAACTCTTGCAAAGTTAAAGGTGTCGGGGTAAATGTATAAATCTACATTGTCTGTTAAAAGTATAGTTTTAAAGCTTGCTATTTCTCTGTTTTCCCAAACTAATTCTCCTGTATTTTTAAAACAGTCGTCGGGAAACCCTGAATCACATGAATTCAATATAATTAGCGCAGCACAAAAAATTGCAAAACAACTTTTTATTGCTGCTGATGTTAAATCATTATATTTCTTAATTCTAATCATTTAAAAAAACCTTATATCCGATGCCTAATTCAAAAAACTGAGCTGTAAAAAACTGAGTTTTCAAACTCAAATTAAAAACCAAATTGTTGTCAAATGTATGCCTAAAGCCTACCCTGTGGTAAAATAAATTATCCTGGAAATTGTATTTGTCATATATATATATTCCTTTGTGCAAAAAGAAAGCATTCTTCCCGAAATCCATTTGAAACGCAAAGTATAAACCATGATTAATATGCCATTGAATGTGCTCTTGCTCTCTTTCTACAACATGAGAAAGTAAGTTCCTGTTGTTGTAATAATAAAAGAAATCATATCCAAGCCCAATTCTATATTTCAAATTCACAGGGTAAGAATACATACTCGTAATACCTGCTCTAGGACTCAATTTGCTGCCTGCCGGATATGAAGCTGCCATCCCTCCAAATGCTAATATCAGCAAATCGTTGTCGCGATTGTTTTTATAATCAGTTGAATCATTTGTGGGTTGCTGATATTTGCTATTATCTATAGAAAACCCTAGTTTCACTGCTGGAATATTTAATCCTCTGTTTGGAGTGTTTGTTCTTCCATTGCTGAAATGTGAAAATCCAACTCCTAGTATTGCATTATACCTTTCTTTAAACAGAAATTCATTTTCAAACATTATGTTTACTGCCAGATTTAAATTTGAACTAATGGCTGTATTTCTGTAATTCTCTGTGTAGTGATATTTTTTCGTAAGATAACCCACGCCAACAGCATATCTGGCATTCAAACGATATGTTTTGCCATTTATAAAGTTGAATTTTATATGTGGCATAATAGAGTATGCATCACCCAATACCTCAGGGTATCCTAATCCTGAATATGAAAAATCGATTCCAAGGTATGGATATCTGTATAACTGATGCCAATCTTTATTCCCTGTAGTTTTTCCGGAGATTGATATGTGATATGATGAAAACCAACCGCGATATAAATGAGGCATTGATTCATTATGAGGCGCAATAAAACCCCTGTGATACGACGCTTCGATGTTGTTGAAAAAATAATTCTGCGAAAACAGGCATAAACTAAATGCTGTAAATAATATCGAAATTATTGTCTGTCGCATGAATTATGAAGTTTTTTAAAAATTGTTTCCAGATGCGAAATTAATGTTTTTGAAGATGATTTTATTAGGAAAAAAATCTTTCTGATTTTATAGATTTTTAGAAAATATGAAATATATTTGCACCAGGTAAACTAAAAACGGGTAATTAGTATATTTTTATAATGGAAGATAAGAATACCATATCAAGTAGAATACTCAACAGTGCTTCTGTAATGTTTTTTAAATATGGTTACAGTAAATCTACTGCCGATGAAATAGCTCGTGAGGCCGGCGTGTCTAAGCGTACAATGTATAAGTACTACCCGGGGAAATCAAATATTTTGGAGCATCTTATTGATATGAAAATAAGCATATTACATCAACAAATGCAAGATATTCTAAATTCTGATTTTGATTTTCCTGAAAAGTTAAAAAAATCTGTTTCTACTGTAACTGCCACTTTACAGGAAATTAATCGTGATTTTCTTGACGATATACGAAAAAGCGTTCCTGAGATTTGGCAAAAAATATCTGATTATAAAAAGGAACTTGTTGAAAAATATTACACTAAGATACTTTTTGAAGGAAAGAAATCGGGTCATTTTAAAGAGAATATAAATATTGGAGTTGCAGTTTTGCTAATGATGAATGCAATGGAGTTGATTTTAAATCCACCGGCTAAAGGTGGTTTGCCTGAAGAATTAGAGAAGCATGTTCCTGCAAAGGCTGAAGTTCTTTTTGATGAAGTTCTTGAATTGATTTATAATGGTATCCTTGCTAATGATTAATAAAGTTTGAAAAATCGAATAAAATGAAAGGAAAATCAAAACTGATATTATTAGTCTTTTTCTTATTGATTAAGCTAAATGCATATTCTCAAAGGGTATTAACATTAGAAGAGACAGTGTCTTTAGCGATTGAACATAATCTGGGAATAAAAATTTCAAAGGAATATTCCGGCGCAGCAACTGCAATTAGAAAAGCATCTTATACAAAGTTTTTTCCTAGCATAGATATTACAGCAAATTATACAAGACTTAACAAGCAATTTAATTTTCTTCAGGATGATATGCTGTTGCCTGTAATTCCAATTAGCGCGATTGACCCTATTACCGGAGAGGTTGACCCAAACAGATTGTTCGACCCGGAAATCACTCCTCCTCCAACCGGGGTTGTATTTAAACCAAATTCTAATGAATATTATACAGATATGTACGGCAATCCTGTTTTTTACAGGTATATGTGGTTGCCTCAAAACATGGCAAATATTGGGAAGAAAAACACTTATATTGCAAATGTTGGTCTTATTCAGCCAATCTTTACAGGAGGGAAAATTAAAGCTCAGTATAATATTGCTAAATATTTTGAAAGTATAGCCGACAATGAAAGCAAATTAAAAGTTGCTGAAACTATTATTGAAACTAAGGAATTGTTCTACACCCTGCTTAGTTTACAGGAAAAGGTTCAATTAGCTGAGAAATACAAAGAGATGCTTGAAAAACTGTCTGTTGATGTTGAAAATTACTTTGAGGAAGGGTTTATTTTGCATAATGATTTGCTGAGGGTAAGGGTAAAGTTAAATGAAGCTGCACTTCTTCTTTTGAAAGCTAATAATGGCGTTAGCTTGGCCTCTGCAGCATTGAACAGAAATCTTGGATTGCCTCTTGGTGAAAAAATTATTGTAAGCCACGATCTTATAGTATCAGATATGTTTTCATCAATAGATAATTTAGTTGAAGAAGCATTGCAAAATCGTTCGGAGTTGGCTATGGCAAATGATTTTGTCGGCATTTCTCAATCATCCGAGAAAATGGCCAAAGCAAGGTATTATCCTGATGTGATATTTTCTGCTAATTACTTTTTCGCAAATCCAAACCCATACAGGGGCTTTGCCGATGAGTTTGGCCACGATTATGCTTTAGGCATCACTATGAAAATACCTGTATATGATTGGAATGAAAAAGGTCATGTTCTTCAGGCAGTGCGACACGGGAAAAATGCAATGGAGCTGAAACGACAAGATGCAGCAAAACTAATTGAGCTTGAGGTAACAAAGCTTTTCTTTGAAATGAGCGAAGCAGCTGCAAGTGTATATCTAACCGAAAGCTCGTATAATAAAGCTCTTGAGAATTTGCAATTTGCTGAAAGTAAATTTGAGGAGGGAACAGTTACTTCTTCAACTTTATTGGAAGCACAAACTTTATACAAACAGGCTTTTACTGATTATATTGAAGCTAAAGCTAATTATCAGCTTTCAATTGCGAAAATGAATAAAGCTTTGGGTAGAATGCCTTAGGATGGGGAGGAGTAGGGGTTGGGGTATCGGGTGTAAGGTGTAAGGTGTAAGGTGTAAGGTATAAGGTATAAGGTATAAGGGTATAAGGGTATAAGGTATAAGTATAAGGTATAAGGGTATTTGGTATGCCGTCGTCAGCTCCCCCTTTAGGGGGCCGGGGGGGTAAGAAAGTTAGGTGTTAGGTGTCGGGTATAAGGTATAGGGGTATAAGGGTATAGGGGTATAGGGTTTTAGCTTGTAGTTTGGGTTGGGGGGTGAGTAGGATGTTAAGATTGAAGATTTATTTAAAAAAATAAAGTATGAGAACATTAAAGATTTTTATTCCATGTGTTTTGTTTCTTATTTCGTGTGGAAATAATAATGAAAAAGTTTCTGTTGCAGAAGAAGGCGTGAATGTTACTGTATTTCAAGCTGAGAGAAGATACCATAGGGAGGTGTTTGAATATTCCGCTACTTTGAAGCCATTCAGAGAAGCCAATCTTGGGGCTACAATACCCGGTAAGGTTGAAAAAATCCGAATTCCGAAAGGAAACTTTGTAAAGGAGGGAGAAATTGTTGTTGAAATGTCGGCTGAAGTATTGTTGATGGCACAAATAGAAAAAGACGCAATAGAAAAAGACTACAACAGGGTTGCAAGGTTAAAGGAAAAAGGTTCAGTTACTCAGCAGGATTACGACCATGTGTTGGCAAAATATGAAGCATCAAAATCAAAGGTTGAGCTTTTTGAAAACAACACAAGGATAAGGGCTCCTTTTTCCGGTATAATTGCCGATTATCTGGTGAAAGAAGGTGAAAACTTTATGTTTTCTCCCGGCTTTGACATTGGATTGTCTCATACAAGCGGCATTGTTAGGCTAGTGCAGGTAAATCCATTAATTGCATCATTCAACGTGAATGAAAAGGATATTAGGCATTTTAAAAAGGGCATGAATGCAGAAATTTGGCTTGATGCTTTTCCCGGTGAAAAATTCAAATCTGAAATAATACAGGTTGGGCCATTGGTTTCAACCTTATCCAGAACAGCTGAGGTTCAGATACAGCTTCCTAATAATGATGGCAAGCTTATGCCGGGAATGTATGCAAGAGTTAAAGTAGAATTACCCGGCGATACTCTTGTGTTTGTTCCTCGTCATGCTGTTTTAGAATCTGATTTAGGTTTTTATGTTTGGGTTGTTAAAGATAAAAAAGCACAAAAGAAAATTGTTGTGCCTTTGCTTACAAAACATGGATACACCGCGATAGAAAACATTCTGGAAGGGGAAAATATTGTTGTTGCCGGGATAAACAGGCTTTCAGAAGGAATACAAATTAACGAATAATAGAATAAGATATGAAGCTTCCAACGCTGGGTGTGCAACATCCTGTTATGACTATAATGTTGTTTTTGGGCTTGTTCCTATTTGGAGCCCTGGCCTACCAAATGTTGCCTAGAGATGTGCTTCCCGATATTGAAATGCCTGTACTTACGGTAGTAACTATTTATCCCGGTGCTTCGGCCGGTGATGTTGAGCAACAAGTTACAAAAGTGCTGGAAACTACTCTGGCCGGTATATCTAATCTTACAAGCATAACTTCTCAGTCAAAGGAAAATGTTTCTTTTATCTCGCTTCAGTTCGACTGGGGAAGCGATCTTGATGAGAAAGCAAATGCTGCCAGAGATATGCTTGAGTTTGGACAAAGATATCTTCCTGCTGAGGCTCAAAAGCCAATTTTGATGAGAATTAACAGTGATTTGTTCCCTGTTGTGATTTATGGTATAAATGCTGATGAAAGTTATAATGATTTAGGAAGAATTGTTGATCAGGATATCTCTAATGCTCTTAGAAGGGCTGATGGAGTAGGAGCATTGCTTATCCTGGGGAAAATTAAAAAACAACTTCAGGTTGAATTGGATCCTTTTAAATTGAAAGCATACAATTTATCGGCTGCACAGGTTTTGGCAGCTTTGAAAACAGAGAATGTTAGCATTCCGGCAGGTAATATGGTTGTTGGATTCGACGACCTTGCAGTTACAGTGCCGGGTGAGTTCCTTAGTATTGACGATTTAGAAAATACTCCCATAAGTTCATTAACCGGTACAACAATTTATCTTAAAGATATTGCAACGATAAAGCCAGGCATCAGGGATAAACACGAAGTAGCGCGTTTAGATGGATTGCCGGGTATTGGTATTTTTGTTCAAAAACAGGCAGGTGCCAATACTTTGGAAGTGGTTAATGCTGTTAGAAAACAACTTGAAATAATTAAACCCAATCTTCCGGCAGATGTAACCATTGAAGAGCTTATGGATAACTCTGAGCTTGTCGTTTTTACCCTGAGAAATCTTAACAACACTATTTTTTATGTTGCAATTTTTGTAATTATTGTTGTGATTTTCTTTCTTAGAAAACTTCGCTCAAGTTTGATAATAATTCTAACAATCCCATTCTCTCTGATAGTGGCGTTTATCTTTATGTATATAAGCGGCTATTCTGTTAATATTTTTTCTTTAATGTCGCTTGCAATTGCTTTGGGAATGGTTATAGATAACGCAATTGTTGTATTTGAAAATATTAGTAAACACATCGAAAAAGGTGTTCCTCCAAAACAAGCTGCACTTTTTGGAACTCGTGAAATGGGAGGTGCTATCACAGCTGCGACTCTTACAACTATTGCCGTGTTTTTCCCTTTGTTGTTTCTGGATGGTATTGTTGGTATAATGTTTCGTCAATTGGCTGTTATTACTGCCATAACCTTACTTGCATCTTTGTTTACTGCGCTAACTCTTACTCCTATGCTTAGCTCGATTATGATAAAACAAAGTGTCGTTTCTAATAAGAGCAATAAATTTTATAACTATAGCGAGAAAATTTTCATTAAACTTGAAGATATTTATTATTCATCCTTAAAAGCCGCACTCAACAATAGATTGCTAACAGTGATTATCTCTCTGGTAATATTTGGCAGCTCTTTATTACTTACAAGGCTAATAGGCACAGATTATATTCCTGATTTTGATGCGGGAGATTTAAGCGCTGTTGTGGAAACAAGAATAGGTGCAAGCACTGAAGAGACTCTAAAGCTTACAGATAAGATTGAAAATATATTTCGAGATGAAGTTCATGAAATAAAAAGTTTGTACAGTTTAACCGGGCAAAGTGAAGATGGAATACTTAGCTCTGTTGGTTTTAGAGAGGGTAAGAATGTTACAACTGTTTTTGCTCGTATTGTCCAGCCGGAAGAAAGAACCAGAACGTCTGCCGAAATAGCTGAAGTGTTAAGAGCTAGAATTGCTGAACTTCCTGAAGTAGAAGATTATGTGGTTAGTGGAGGGAGTTTGCTTTCTGCTGCTGTGCTTGGAAATATTCGCCCTATTGAATTGAAAATTATTGGTACTGATATAGATGAGCTCAACCGTCTCGCTATTCTTGTGCAAGACTCAATGTTAGCTACAGGCGTTTTTGCAAATATTCAAAGCACTGTGGATAGAGGCAAGCCCGAACTTAGGATAGATATAGACAGAAAGAAAGCTTCTCTTCTAGGATTAAATACTGCAATGCTTTCTCTTCAACTTCGACAAAGTTTATACGGTGCTTCGGCAGGTACTATGAAAGTTAATAATGAAGATGTACAGATTTGGGTAAGATACGATAGGAAGTTTGCTTCTTCTCCGGAAGATATTGAGAATGTAATGCTACTCACTCTTAATGGGATGCAGGTACCTTTAAGAATGGTTGCAAATATTAATGATGGCAGAGGTGTTTTGGAAATAAGAAGAGAAAATCAGCAAAGGGTTGTTTATATAAAGGCTGAACCTAAAGATGTTTCATTAGGTGGGGCAACAGAAGTGTTGAAAAATCTTATCAATAATATTGATGTTCCGGAAACAATTACAACAGAATTTGGTGGCCAGGTTTCTGAGCAATCGCAGTCTTTTCGCAGTCTTTACATTATGTTTGTAATTGGTCTTGTGCTTGTATTTATGGTAATGGCGTCGCAGTTTGAATCTATCAAAAATCCTTTTATTATCATCTTTACTATTCCGCTTTCAATCACAGGTGTAATCATAGCTTTCTATATTACGGGGTTAACTCTCAGTGCAGTTACTTTCCTTGGTATTATAATGCTGCTAGGTATTGTTGTAAATAATGGAATTGTGATTGTTGATTATACTAATTTGCTTAGGTCAAGAGGGCTTAAAGTTAGAGAAGCTATTGTTGATGCCGGCAGAAGCAGGTTGAGACCTGTGTTGATGACTTCGTTTACAACTATGCTGGGAATGTTGCCAATGGCGGTGAGTAGGGGAGTAGGTTCAGAAATTTGGTCTCCGCTTGGTGTTACAATCATTGGCGGGATGTTTGTCTCAACAATGATTACTCTGATATTAATTCCTGTTATTTATTCTTATTTCAATAAGGATTAATGTCTTTCTCCAAAAATGGCTGTTCCTATTCTTACCATTGTTGAGCCTTCTTCAATGGCAATCTTATAATCATCTGTCATGCCTATTGATAGCTCCTTGAAAATAAGACTGTCTTTAAAGAATTTCTGCTTTATCGATTGGAATGTATTATAAAGACCCGCAAACTCTTTCCTGACTTGATTATGATCGTCGGTAAATGTTGCCATGCCCATTAGTCCGCATATTCTGGCGTTTTTCAAAGTTTTGAATTCAGGGTCATTAAGTAAACTTTCCAATTCCATTATATCCATCCCAAACTTAGTCTCTTCTTCTGCTATATGCATTTGCAAAAGACAATCAATAGTCCTGTTGTTTTTTAATGCTTGTTTATTAATTTCTTTAAGAAGTTTCAGGCTGTCAACTGAATGAATCATCGAAACAAATGGAGCAATATATTTTACTTTGTTTGTTTGTAAATGACCAACTAAGTGCCAATGAATGTCTTTTGGAAGGTCGTTGAATTTCGGGACCAGCTCTTGAACTTTATTTTCTCCAAAAAGCCTGTGTCCGCAGTTGTAAACCTCCATTATCTCTGCTTCTGTCTTCGTTTTGCTTATAACGATGAGTTTAAGCGCAGCAGGAATGTTGTCGAAGATTGTTTTGAAGTTGTTCATGGTTTTAAGTCCTGAGTCCTGAGTCCCAAGTCCCAAGTCCTGAGTCCTGAGTCCTAAGTCCTGAGTTTTGTTTATAATGTATATTTGTGTCTTCAGCAAAGTTACAAAGAATTTCAATCTCCACAATCAGAACAATCCATACAATCTTGACAATCTTGACAATCTTGGCAATCTCATCGATTCCCTAGAAGGGGGAACTGCAAAAATTTATACTCGACTCAGGACTTAGGACTCAGGACTCAGGACTTGGGACTTAGGACTTAGGACTCAGGACTTGGGACTCAGGACTTTTTTCAATCCTCTTGGGTACATTACCTAATTCTTCTTCCCCTTCTGCCTCTGTTTTAGCATACAAGCACATTCGCCACTTAGTCTTTCGTTGATGTTGTGAATAAATGGCATTCCGCCTTTTTCCCATTCAACAAAACCTCCTCCAAGAATGAAAATCTTTGAAAAGCCTTTTCTCAACATTATTACACTGGCATCTCTACAATTTATTCCTGTTGAATCGGCAATAATATATGTGTCTTCTTTTGAAAGATCAGATAGTTTTTCTTCTAATTCCTCGAAAGGCACATTGATGTTTTTGGCAACATCAAAATACTTATATGCATGAAGGTATTCGTCACGAATATCAAGCATTATTGCTCCTTTTTCGCACAACGATAAAGCCTCTTTTGGGGTGAGACTTTGTATTTTTGGTTTATTATCCATGTTGATGAATTATTATCCAAAGAAATACCCATAAAATAATCCGGCAAGAGTTGACATTATAACAACTAAAACTACATAAACCAATGTCTTTTTAGTTCCCATTACGCTTCTTATAACAAGCATATTTGGCAATGATAATGCCGGGCCTGATAGTAATAGAGCTAGTGCCGGTCCTTTTCCCATGCCCGATGCAATTAGTCCTTGCAAAATAGGCACTTCTGTTAGTGTTGCAAAATACATGAAAGCACCAATTATAGAGGCATAGAAATTCGAAGCTACTGAGTTTCCTCCTACAAGCCATTCTACCCATTCATTAGGTACTACACCCTGAATAGAAATACCATCGTGGTGTGAGCCTAATAAAAATCCTGCTATTACGACACCAATAGCAAGTAAAGGCATTATCTGCTTAGCAAAATCCCAGGATGCTATTGTCCATTGTTTATTATCTTCATCTGTTTTATCATAAAGTGTGATAAAACTTAATGAAGCAATTGCAACCAACATTGGAACTATAGGT
This sequence comes from Bacteroidota bacterium, assembly GCA_018335675.1. GTDB lineage: Bacteria > Bacteroidota > Bacteroidia > Bacteroidales > UBA7960 > PWND01. The sequence continues at coordinate 53,388 of JAGXRQ010000019.1, forward strand.
GCAAGTGTGGCATTGGCAATGAAGTTTGCTGCTAAAAATCCTGAAATGGCAGTTACTATTACTCCCCCTGCAACTAAGTACCATTTTATCTTCAAAATATAAATCAATGAATAAACTAAAAACATTGACAAAATCGAAGTTATATGCCATTTGTATGACCATATATAAAACCATGTACTTGAAGTATCGTCTGCGACAGGTTTTCCCCAGTTGGCAAAAACAAGGATTAACACAAGTGTGAAAAAGTGCAAGGAAGTTTGCCACAATGGTCGTTTTTCAGGAGGAGCAACGATGTTCATCTGCTCTTCTTTCTTTACCTTTTCTTCTTTTCTGTATATTACAGACATTATCAATCCAATAACAACACTAAAAACCACTGCACCAATAATTCTTGCAACTCCCATTTCAAAACCAAGAATCCTTGCAGTAAGTATTATAGCTAGAATATTAATTGCCGGTCCTGAATAAAGGAATGCCACCGCCGGTCCTAATCCGGCACCACGCTTATGAATACTGGAAAATAATGGAAGAATTGTGCATGAGCAAACGGCAAGTATTGTTCCCGACACAGAAGCAATTGTGTACGACATCCATTTGTTTGCATTTGCACCAAAATACTTTAGAACGGAGCCCTGGCTCACAAATACAGCTATTACACCTGCAATAAAAAACGCCGGCAATAAGCATAATACCACGTGTTCTCTGGCGTACCACTTAACTAAATCTAGTGTTGCAACAATAGCAGTATTGAATCTGGCACTTTCCAATGGCAGGAAAAATGCAGCAGCAAATACTACAAGTATCCAAAACAGTATTTTGAGTTCTTTCCTTACTTCCATAATCTATTCATTTAAAAAAACATTATCCAACAAAAATAAACACCCATAATAATAAACAGAACAGCTACAATTCTTCTAAACCAAATCTCAAATGTTTTTATCTTGTTATAAAAAGACCCAACACTTGAAATGCTGTATGCAATTACCCATGCAAATAAGATTACGGGCAAGCCGGTTCCAATTGAAAATACAACAGGTAAGAAATAACCGGTGGAAGCAGAAGCTGAAACTGATAGCGGAATTAATCCGCCAAAAAATAATACACCACTGAATGGGCAAAATGCTAATGCAAATACAATCCCTAGAAATAGGGAATTCCAATATGTACCTTGTTTGCTTTTGCCATCCCTGAGCTTAATATTTATTTTGGGTAAAAAGTTAAACCTGATAAAATCAAGCATAAATACGCCCATGATTATTAAAAGAGGCCCAAGAACCATAGGACCATAGTTAGTGAAAAACTGGGCAATTTTAAATGTGCTTATTCCTTGCTTTATGAAATATATCAGCACAATGCTTAAAGCAGTGTAACTAATAATTCTGCCAATCATATAGTAAAGACCATTCAGGAAAGTTTTTCGCTTGTTCTGAATTTCTTTGCTTATATAACCCATAGCTGAGATATTTGTAGCAAGGGGGCAAGGACTAATGGCCATCATAAGTCCTATTAAAAAAGCAGTTATTATCGGAAACTGAGAATTGTCAACCAGATTTTGAAGAAATTCCATCCTACTTTAAACTATCATTAATTTTAGCAATTAACTTAGTTTTCAATTCTTCTTTAGATTTATTTCTATTGTAATCACGAATGATATCAGAAACATCTATTACAGTTTCATTTTTCTTCTTTTTTGCAACAATAACAACAGTTTGTGATTTTGCATTGTGTTTCTCAACCAAATCTTTGTTTTGCTCATCTGAAATCATAACAGCCTTAAAGGTTACTTTATCGGCTGAGAAATTTGATTCAATAATTTGCTTCACTTCACCTTCAAGTTCACTACAAGCTCTTGCAGGGCAACAAGCCAGATTTGCTTTAAAATAAAGTACTTCAGCTTTTTGTGCAATTGATGCAACGCTAGAAATTGTGACAATAGCCACTGCTAATAAAATCTTTCTCATGTTTTAGTTGTTTAGATAGTTGTTTACTTCGTTAATTATTAACTCTTTTATTTGGTTTTTATCTGAAAATACTATTGGAAAAGTTTCCATTGAAATATCAATATGCTCGTCTTTAGTTGCAATTATAAGGCTGCTGAATGCAACCTCGTATTTGTTTGTAAGCTCTTGGTTTTCCTTTAATGAAAAGTCGATTTCATAAAACTTAACATCGTCATTGTCTGAATAATATTCGCCAACAGTTTCTCTTGTAATCTTTTCAAGTTCGTTGCAAGTAGGGCATCTCATTTTTCCGTGGAAATAAAAAACCGCAACTTTTGTTTTCTCGAAATTTATTTCTTCTGCCTGCCCTTTGTTTTCCGATTTAGGATTGCAGGAAGTGAAAATCAATGCTGCAATAATTGCAAACAATGTTTTATATGCTAACACTTTAGCATTGAACACATTTCTTCTTCTCATCTTTGGCTGTTTTTGGTTGATAATCTTTAAATAGTTCACTAAATATTTTACTTGCATTTTCCCAGTTTTTGAGATTTATGCAATATTTGATAAATGGAGGATTTATTTCACCCTGAATAAGTTCAGCGTGTTTTAATTCCTTTAAATGTTGCGAAAGCGTAGATCTTCCTATAGGCAGTTCTTCAACCAAATCTCCGCTATAACAACATGCATCCATTGACGAAAGCTTTTTGAGTATATATACACGAGCCGGATGACTCATCGCCTTAGCAATGGCAGCAAGTTTTATATCATCTTGAGAAAACTCTATTTTCTTAGCCATGAATTTCTTTCTCGATAAGCTTTTTTATTTCTTCTTTGGAAAGTAATGAACCCTTGGAAACAACTTTTTCGTTTATAACCATTGCCGGAGTTGATAAAATGCTGTAGTTCATAATCTCAACAATGTCTTCAACTTTCGAAACTTCGGCATCGAATGCATTTTCAGCAACAACCTCGGATGTTCTTTCTAGTAGAACTTTACACTTTTGGCAGCCGGGACCTAAAATCTTAATGATCATAATTTTTTCATTTTTATATTTCGCAAAATTACGAAATGGAATTTATTATAGCAAATTTTTTTTGATGGAATTGTTTTTCATGTTTATAGAAGGGGGTGACAATAATCAATCTTCAATCTGCACAATCCTTTCAATCCTTTCAATCTTTTAGTTTCATATTGTGAAAACCCAAAAAACTCCGTAAGGGGTGGAATGTCTATAGCAATGTATTGGGTGTGTAGCAACGTGAATCCCGTAGGGATGAAACAAAAAAAATGTTTCGTTCCTCTGGAACTCCCAATATATTTGCATTCCGTTATTCTATAGACATTTCATCCCTATGGGATTAAAGCAGGCGAACGATTAAATTCAAATAATTTTAGAATGGCCGGTTTGCAGAGGCATTTCTCAAAATTGGAACACGGATAACACAGATTATACAGATTTTCACTGATTAAAGCATCATTTAGTTACACAGTGTCACACAGTGTTTTCACAGTGTTTCACAGTTGCTTCTCTGCGTAAATCAGCGAAATCTGCGGGAGATAAGGCTCCCCTTCGCCCTGAAAGGGCAATATAATTCAGCCCAAAGGCAACGCCTTGGGTTATAAACGAGCGATGTGTATTTGCGCCCTGAAAGGGCAACTTAGAGGGATTTTTTATTGGAACACGGATGACACGGATTATTCGGATTTTCACTGATTAAAATATCAGTTTCCTCTGCGGTTTTTGCGAAATCTTCGCGGCTTTTGCGTGGAATTTTTTTTTAAGCCACAAAGACCTTGTCGCCATTCCTGTCACCCTTCTGTCACTTTCCTGTCACTCTTCTGAATCTTCCCAACCCCACATTATTACAATATTTGTTCATTTTGGTGGGGTTGGTTACATCGGTATATTTACATTGAATACTAATTTCTTGTTGAGTCTATCATTTAAATGTTCTCAATTAATTCTGATTTCAACCATGTAAATGCCGCATTTTGATTGTATTTCATTCCTGGTCTTAGAATGGCCTCCATGTCGCCTGTAAACTCAGCACTATTCTCCTTCTCTGCAATATTAAGTAAGAATTCCTTTTTGCTTGGTGGTCTTTTCCCTGTAGAAAACGAAATATACTCCTTAAAGCAGCTTATGATTTCTTCATAGTTTAAGTCGATATTTTGCCGTGCATAATCTAAATCAAATAAATCCCTTCCTTTGCTTCGCTGATATAATGCTCTTAGTTTTGTTCCTAAAAGTTCGTTTATATTGTAAGTTTTTATCTCGGCCATACCGGAAACCCATTCACTTTCAACTTCAAAATGGATATCAACCCAATCAAGCACGTTGAAATGCTCCTTGCAGTTTATTTCCAGCTTCAGTCGCATTCTTATCTCTTCATATTCCGATGTGAAACGGTATAAAGCTCTAGCTCCATGACCACGAACCTGTGTAGTTCTTTTTTCCTCAAAAAAGGAAACAACTTCTCCAATCCTTTTCATTATAGGGTTTACCGGACCTGGTTTAATTTGAACCAAATCAATATCCTCAGAATATCGTGAAGCAGGATTAAGGTATAATTTATGTAAAGCTGTTCCGCCTCTGAATGCAAGATTTTCTCTTAGGAAATCATCAGAAAATATTTCCACCAACGTTCTTGAAATAATTAGATCCTGTTCAACCTGAGAAAATTCAATCCACGGTGCCTGTTGCTGCCACTTAGCAATAGATGGTCTTGGAATCATAAATCACTTTCTAATTTCACGTTAATATCAACCTTCCATTTATTCTTAACAGCACCAGCCTTTTCATTTGATTTTGGAGACAGTAACACTGGAAAGAAATTGTTTTGCATTAAGTTATTAAATATCAATTCTTGATAGTCCTTATGCATCCCTAGTTCTTCTAATAAGAACCCAAGCCTTTGTAAAGCACTCTGGTTTGGATACCAGCTTAAAAGATCTATTAAGTCTGAATTAGTTAATTCTTCTGATAACTCTTCAATGGTTGCAAGCATTCTATTAATTCCACCCAATTTTGTTTGATGATGTATTAAATCAACAATAGTCAATGCAGGACTTGAAATTTTGTAAATACCAGCATCTGATTTTTTCAATTGAATATTCTTATCCGGCCAATTACTTGTTGTAAAAAATCTGATATCAAGATTACTCTTTGATATATCGTTAAGTTTTGGCTTTTCAATAATCAAGTAATCTCTTTGAACTTGTTGATGACTTGCGCCATGAAACTTTGCAGCTGAATAAAGAGCTACATAATAGTTCCTGTTTAAATATTTAAAAAGTTTCTCGCAATATAGCTGTAATGGCAATTTTTGTGCTGATGAATATCTTGGTGTTATAACAAGATAGAAGCCTTTTCGAAGACTTATGATTTCTTTTTTAGCAATTAGTCGAGATAGCTCGCTTTTTATGGAAGTCTCACTTTTATGAATATTCTCAATCAATTCATTTAATGAGAATGAATATTCCTCGTAAGATAATAATTGTTTTATGTAATTTGCGACAGACAATCTTAGTAAATTTTAGACAAAGATACCCAAATTCAGTAATGTTGTATAATTATTACTATTTTTTTCATAGATTTGTTTTATTACTCTCAAAGACATTAATAGCACACGGATTTAACGGATTTTCACTGATTGAAGCATCAGTTATTTCTGCATATTCTATGAGCCTGCAAATGGTGTCCCAAATAGCCCAACTGCAAGTTCTGCCCAAATGAGAAAGAATACAAGCAAAATTGCTCCACAGATTATTAATCTGTATTTGACACTCTTTACCTTTCTAATTACTAATTCGCATAATAAACCCGTGCCTAGCAATAGAACTCCCATTATTATGAAGTCAAATATTTTCCAATCAACTTCATTCGTAAATTGCATTGCAACTAATGGAATAAGCAGCAATATAAACACTGCTGATAGAATGATTATTAGCCTTTTGTTTTTCATGGTTGTCGTTTTTATTTAGTTAAGAGTTTTATTATTTGATCCATGTATTTTTTGAAACTATTATTTGCATTGATTATTGTGTTTGGTTTACATTCGCGAAAATCTTTTCATATATAATTTATTTTCTTTTTTCTTATGATTTCCAATTACCAACCTAACTCCCATCTGTTGTATCTTAAACAAAATTTTGCTTTTTAAAATAATCATATCAAATATAAAGGGTTTTTTAATTGGAACACGGATAACGCGGATTTAATGGATTTTCACTGATTATTGCATCAGTTTCCTCTGCGGTTTTTGCGAAATCCTTTGCGTGGAATTTTTTTAAACCACAAAGACCACTAAGAATGCACAAAGCACACAAAGAAAAACTTAGTGCCCTTTGTGAAAACCTTTGTGAACTTAGTGGTTAAAAAACAAATATCATTCTTCACAATCCTGTCAATCGTTCATCCACTGGATATCTCGCTAACGCTCGATATGACGGTTTCCCAATCCATACAATCTTTTTCACCCCCCAGCCCCCTAAAGGGGGAGCTGCAAACATTTGTGCAATCTCACACCCCTCACCTCAAACCTCAAACCTCAAACCTCAAACCTCAAACCCAATACTACTCTATTACCAGCAACATAGTTCATAATATCCACATTAACACATTGGCATATTTGCACATTGGCACATTTTCTTCAATCTTAAAAATCTTAAAACATTTTTCGAAAAATTATCTCATATCATTATCTTTGCAGCATGCATGAGATGATATTAATTTTAGATTTCGGCTCTCAATATACTCAATTGATTGCCAGACGTGTAAGGGAACTCAACGTGTATTGTGAGATACATCCTTACCATTATAAACCTTCGAACTTCGACAATATTAAAGGTGTTATTCTTTCGGGTAGCCCTTTTAGTACCAGAGAAAAAGACTCTCCAAGACCTGATCTTTCGGGCATTGTTGGGAAAATTCCTTTGCTTGGTGTATGCTATGGTGCTCAGCTACTTGCGCTTGAAAATGGTGGCGATGTTGAAGCTTCTGCTACTAGAGAATACGGTAGGGCAAACCTTTGTTTTGTCGATTCAAAGGAAGATCTTCTTGTCGGAGTTTCTCAAAACTCTCAGGTATGGATGTCGCACGGCGATACTATTACAAAGTTGCCCGCTTCTTACAAAAAGATTGCAAGCACCGCCGATGTCGATATTGCTGCTTTTCGCGCTAATGGAGATAATGTTTATGGATTGCAATTTCATCCGGAAGTGTACCATTCTACAGACGGTTTTATTTTATTGAGAAATTTTATTGTCGATATCTGTGGTTGCGAACAAAGCTGGACTCCTGAATCATTTATTGAAAGCACCGTTGAAAATCTTAAGCAAAAGATCGGAAATGATAAGGTTGTTTTAGGTTTGTCGGGTGGCGTCGATTCAAGTGTAGCGGCTGTTTTGTTGCATAAAGCTATTGGAACTCAACTGCATTGTATTTTTGTGGATAATGGCTTGTTGAGAAAAAATGAATTTGAATCTGTACTGGATTCTTATCTGCATATGGGATTGAATGTAAAAGGAGTGAGGGCTGCAGATAATTTTTATAACGCTTTAAAAGGTTTGACAGACCCCGAGCTGAAAAGAAAAGCTATAGGGAAAGCTTTTATAGAGGTGTTCGATGAAGAAGCTCATAAAATTCAGGATGTTGTTTGGCTTGCTCAAGGAACTATTTATCCTGATGTTATTGAGTCTGTTTCTGTTAAAGGCCCCTCTGCTACTATCAAATCTCATCATAATGTTGGCGGATTGCCTGATTTTATGAAGCTTAAAATAGTTGAACCTCTAAGTAGTTTATTCAAAGACGAGGTTAGAAGGGTAGGAAGTGCTCTGCATATTAGCGATCACTTGCTAAAGCGTCATCCATTTCCCGGTCCAGGACTAGGAATTAGAATTCTGGGAGATATTACTCCTGATAAAGTTAGAATTCTTCAGGACGTGGATGATATTTTTATAAAAGGATTGCGTGATAGTGGCTTGTATGATAAGGTTTGGCAAGCTGCTGCAATATTGTTGCCGGTGCAGTCAGTCGGTGTTATGGGCGATGAAAGAACATACGAAAATGCAGTATGCTTAAGAGCTGTGACCTCAACCGATGGAATGACAGCAGATTGGTCGCATTTGCCATACGAATTTTTGGCAAAAGTTTCAAATGATATAATAAATAAGGTAAAAGGCGTTAATAGAGTAGTATATGATATAAGTTCTAAACCGCCGGCAACGATAGAGTGGGAGTAGGTGTCAGGTGTCAGGTGTCAGGTATAAGGTATAAGGTATAAGGTAAGATTCTTCCCGATACCTGATACCTGATACCCGATACCCAAAATAATTCGAGTATTAATTATTGTTTTTGAAAAAAAATCTGTTTTGATTAAAAAGCTAAATATTCTGGTTTTGTTTGCGGTTGTGCTTTCCCTAAATGCTTTTGGGATGCAGGACCCTGTTATCGTTAATCGTTCTGCTACTATTCAGATGGTTGATGGAAAAGAATTTTATTTCCATGCTGTATTGCCCGGACAAACTCTTTATTCAATTTCTCGCGCATATGGGGTTTCTCAGGACGATATTATAAAGGAAAATCCGGAACTTAGATATGGTCTTAAATCTAATCAGCTTATCAAAATTCCTGTTGTTAAAACTGCAGCAACTGCTACACCTGTTACAAAACCGCCGAAAAAGGATGTTGAATATCTCGAGCATATTGTTAAGAGAAGAGAGACTTTATACGGAATTGCCCGGCAATATAGTGTTTCTCAGGAGCTTATTCTTGAGCATAATCCTGATGCACGAAGGGGGTTGCAGGTTAATCAGGTTCTGAAAATTCCGGTTATAAAAGAGGAGGAGCTTTCTGAAGAAGATTTTTCGTTTCATTATGTAGCTGCCGGTGATACTCCATACGGTTTATCAAGGTTGTACAATTTGCCTCTAGATACTCTTGCTAGATATAATGAGGGTATTCTTGAAGGCATTAGAGTTGGACAAAGAATTGCAATTCCAAAGTATAAATATATTCAAAAACCTGATGAAGCTTCTGTTATTGGTGAAAGTATTTTGGAACAGGAATATAAAAAAGATGACCTCCCCGATTCTTACGATGTTGAATATTGCAGCAACCCTGTTTTAAAGAAGCATTATAATGTTGCCCTGATGATTCCTCTGTATCTTGAAAAACTTACCGAGCAGTATCTTAGTGGAGGCAGAATACCGCAGAATCACCCTTCTTTCGAGTTTATTCAATTTTATGAGGGAATTCTTATAGCATTAGACTCTGTTCGAAATATGGGAGTTGAAATAACATTGCATGTTTTTGATGTTTGCCAAGATAAAGCTAAGGTTATAAAAGCAATTAATAGCAAGGATTTTAATAAAATGGATCTTATAATAGGTCCTTTCTTTGCTGAAGCTATCAAAAGTGTTGTTTATTATGCTGAAAGAAATAATGTTGCAATTATAAGCCCTTTATACACAAATGTTGAACAACTAAGTTTTTCAAAAAATGTTATACAAATAACACCTTCATTACAAGTTCAACTTGAAAGTCTTGCCGATTATATCTCAACAACATTCCCTGACTATAACATTATTCTGGTTCATTCCGACCAGCAGCATGTTATGGCATCAATTATAAAATTTTCTCAGAAGCTTAATGGGAATCTAAACAGAAGGCAATTTATTCTCGATAGCATTAATTTGTCGCGCGTAGAACCATATTTCCACAGCAATACTTATGTGGGCGAAAAAACCACCAAGTTTTATCTATTTAATGACTCTTTGGTTGCTTCTCACGAAAATAAAAGCAGTAATCAAGATTATGCGCTGTCCAATTACATGAACAGAAATAACATCAAAGAGTTTTCTCTTGCCAGAGACACTATAGGAGCATTAATTCTTGAGCTTGATTCTTTGAGAAAAAATCTCGTTGTTGGTTTAGTTGGTGGCGATGTTCATGTTTCAAATGTTTTAAGAAAGCTTCATACATATAAAGATACATTTGATATAACAGTAATAGGAATACCTCAATGGAGAAGTCTTGAAACAGTAGATCTTGATTATATGAATAGTCTTAGAGTACATCTGTTTGCAAATGATTATGTTGATTATTCTGAGCCAAATATCCAGGATTTTGTTTTGAAATTCCGAGAGACTTTTTATACTGAACCTAAAGGAGATGCCTTTTTGGGTGTAAGTATTGGGTATTATTTCTTTAATTCATTAAGGCTTTATGGAAAGGAATTTTATCGTTGCTTTGGCTTGATGAATAGCGAACAAGTAGCTCAGAGCAATTTTAATTTCCGCCGAACTATGGGAGAAAATGCCGGATGGGAAAATACAAAATCCACTATTCTCAGGTATCAAAGGTATAGAATAGTGGATCTTCTTAAGCGTGCATCTGAGGCTTCTACCTCAGGTCATTAATAAATGCATCAGGAAATTTATTTTTATCAAAAACAAACTTACCGGCAGGAATAGTTGGGTTGATTTGAACGTTATTCAGGTTGTAAGTGAAAGTTCCTCCATGTCTGTCATATGCAATGGAATAAACTATCATCTGATCTTTTGCATCAAGAGCAATCCTGTATTTGTAGAAAGCTTGAGATACCTTTGGCACAAGGTCTATTATATCAACTTTTTTTCCTTTATAAGTTTCTTGTTTGATAAATGTTGCTTTAAAATGCTCTTCGAAGTCATTTAATATTGCAGTAGGAGTGAGTCCGCCTTCTGCATCAGCTGCATTGCTTATCTGAACTTCTTCCAAGTCATCAATATAATTCCAGATAGTAGTGCCGTCGGAAATAAAAACATTATCGCCAACTTCCATATAGTACTTCTGGCCTTGAGAAAAAATAACGCCACTCATTTTTTCATTTATTTCCATGGTCTTATTTTCCATTTCATAAGTAAAATCAATTTTAAGTGATTTGTATGCGCGAATTTTTGAACTTGCAGTATTTACAAGCTCTGTGCCTTTTTTCTCAAATTCTGTTTGATGTCCTTGCGAGAAAGAATTATTAGTTATAATTAATGCTGCAATAATAATTAGGATTTTTTTCATAATAGGTAGTTTTAATCGTTTCTTCTCAAAATCTGTTCCAATGTCATTTCATCCTTAATTCTAACCTCTCTTGCTTTGCTTCCTTCAAACGGACCAACTATTCCTGCCGCTTCAAGTTGGTCAATCAGTCTTCCTGCGCGATTATATCCAAGTTTAAGTTTCCTTTGAAGTAGTGAAGTGCTTCCTTGCTGTGTTGCCACGATTATTCTAGCTGCTTCTTCAAAAAGGTCATCTCTATCGCCATCATCAACATTTTCGAAATCATCAGTTTCGTCGTCACAAGCCGGTAGCTCAAAAGCATTAGGATATGCTTTTTGCGAACCAATAAATTCTGTTATATTGTCTATCTCGGGTGTATCAATAAACGCACATTGCAATCTTATAATGTCGCTTCCTGTAGATAGAAGCATATCACCTCTTCCGATTAGCTGATCTGCACCTCCTGTGTCAAGAATAGTTCTTGAGTCGATTTTCGAAGTTACTCTGAATGCAATTCTTGCAGGGAAGTTAGCTTTAATTGTGCCGGTAATAATGTTTACAGATGGTCTTTGTGTTGCAATAATAAGATGTATGCCTATAGCTCTTGCCAGCTGAGCAAGTCTGGTAATAGGAAGTTCTACTTCTTTTCCTGCTGTCATTATAAGGTCGGCAAATTCATCAATAAACAAAATGATATAAGGCAGATATTTGTGTCCGTGGTTTGGATTAAGCTTTCTGGAAATGAATTTCGCATTGTATTCCTGGATATTTCTAACCTGAGCATCTTTAAGCAGGTCATATCTTGAATTCATCTCAATTGTAAGAGAATTCAATGTTCTAACAACTTTTCGTGTGTCGGTAATAATAGCCTCTTCAGAATCCGGAAGTTTTGCCAGATAATGACGTTCTATCTTTGAGAACAAAGTAAGTTCAACCTTCTTAGGGTCAACAAGAACAAATTTAACTTCTGCAGGATGTTTTTTGTATAAAATTGAAGCAAGAACTGCATTTAATCCAACAGATTTACCTTGTCCTGTTGCACCTGCCATCAGAAGGTGAGGCATTTTAACCAGGTCGGCAATGTAAATTTCATTTGCAATTGTTTTTCCTAGTCCTATAGGAAGTTCGAATGTCGATTTCTGGAATTTCTCACTACTCAAAACCGACCTCATGCTAACAATTTCAGGCTTACTGTTAGGTACTTCAATGCCTATGGTTCCTTTGCCCGGAATTGGTGCAATAATTCTTATCCCAAGAGCAGATAAACTAAGTGCAATATCGTTTTCCAGATTTTTTATCTTGGATATTCTAACGCCTGGAGCAGGAATTATCTCGTAAAGGGTTACTGTTGGGCCAACGGTTGCTCTGATTTTATCTATCTGAATAGAGTAATTATTCAATGTTTCAAGAATCCTGTTTTTGTTGGCTTCTAGTTCAGGTTTATTAATTTCAATCGTATTACTTCCATATTCCTTTAAAAGACTAATAGGAGGTATTTGATAGTCTCTCAAATCTTCCTTTGGGTCGTATGGTCCTTGTTTTGCAAGTAGAGCAGCACTATCAATAGCGTCACTCGAAGGGTCTGCTATTTCCTGATAGTTATTGCCTCTGATTTTCCCGTCACTGACCTCAATTTCAAGTTCGGGATTATTGTATTCGGGCTCTATTTTCTCTTCTTCATTACTTACATTAACTTCAAAGTCGACATCGTTTTCATTTTCTTTTTTATCAAGTAAGCTTTTTATAATATCCTCTTCGCTCTGAATATTTTCTTCATCATCAAAATTAATGTCATTACTCTCGCTTTCTTCCTTGTCTATATCGTCGATTTCAGTATTAATAACATTTTCAAGGTTGTTTTCATTTTCTAATTCTTCCGGTAAAGGTTTAGGTTTAATAAATAAACCTATAATTTTCATAACAAAATTCATTATAGCACCATAACTCCAATTGAATGCTATAATTAGCGCACTTGCCATTGTAAACAATAGTATCAGAAATGTACCTACTTTACCAAATATACCATCTATCCAGATATTGCTTTGATAACCAAAAGTGCCAGAAAGTATAATTAAGTCACCTGTTCTAAATAAGAATCCAAAAGCAACAGATATCCAAAGAAGCCCAAATATGCTATAATTTACCGTTTTTAAAACAGGTAGAATAGATTTTCTAATTAGCAGCTTGATGCCCAATACAAAAGATACAAGTACGAAAAGATATGAAGCTAAACCAAACCAATTTTTTATAAAAAGCTTAGCTGTTACATGCCCAAGTCGACCCATCATATTTTCCACAACTAATTCTTTGTCAAATAGCAAATCGCTAAATGATCTTTCCGCGCTGTCGTCGTATTTCCAATTGAAAAAATAGCTGTTGAATGACAAGAAAAGATAAAAAGAGACCACAACAAGTAAAGTTCCGCATATTTTACGGAACCTACCATCTTGAAAGAAACCATTAAGGTTTTTTAGAGAAAACTCATTACCTGACAGGTCTGTTTTCGGCTCTTTCTTTGATTTGAATGTATTTGATTTGAATTTATTGTTTTTGTCTGACATAAATAGTTACCCGGTTATCTTATTCTAATTTTTTTCTTAGCTCCTCGTATGTAGTTTTCTGATAACCTTTAGGGATTTTGAAAGATTTCTTTTTTGTTCCTTTTTTCCTTTTTCTGATGCTTTCAGCTTCAAACTTCATATTAAGGTCACCGCTTTTTAGCTCATATTGAAGCATTAGCCCCGGTATTTCCTTGTAAGGTAGGTCGAAATTAAAAGGAAACCCTGTTATGTCATTTGTGAAATATATGTATGATATTGTTTCCTCTCCAAAGTCGTCGAATATAATAGCCTTAACCTCCTGACAAACGTATCCCAGAATTTCACGTGTTTGACCTGTAAATTCAAACTGTGGTTCAGGCATTTTTTTCATATCAAGAGCAATATCAGTTTTTGATTTGATAATGTGATATTTTTTCCCCAATATTTCGAGTAAAATATGCAATGATTCTTCTTCAGCATTGGAGATTTGGGTTTGAATAAGGTCTCCGCCACGCATGTCTTTTCTAACAAGGTTGCCGTTTGCTTTAACCTCCATAGTTGTAGGCAATGCATCTTGTGTAGCGTAGTCAATCCTACTTCCAGGATATGAAATTTTATATTGAACAACGCCTCTGAATCCACTTTTAGAACAGGATGAGAATATTATTAAGACGAGAGCTACAAGTAAAAATCTTTTGTATAATTGCTTTTTGTGTGTCATAGTTATATATGTTATGGAGCATTATATAAATAAACTAGCTTCAAAAGTAGTAAAATAATTGAATAGTTTGAAGTTAAAGAATTAAGATTATTTCTTAGTTCTAAGTCTCGGTTTACCAATAGCCTAGAGTCTTTAGCATCGACTTATAGCTTTGTTCTTTTGCAAATAGCTTTGTAGTATATTGTCCTTCTTCATCACGGTCAATTATTATCAGTTTTGGAGAAGGAATAAGGCAGTGTTGAATTCCTCCGAACCCACCCAAGCTATCCTGATATGCCCCTGTGTGAAACATGCCAATATATTGTTGAACATCTTTTTTTATTTTTGGAAGAAATATAGCATTGGAATGAGATTCAGCATTGTAATAATCCTGACTATCGCATGTTAGTCCTCCGAGGTTAACTCTTTCATATTCCGAGTCCCAATTATTAACAGCCAACAGAATAAATTTTTGCTTTGCAGCCCAAATGTCAGGCAGTGTTGTCATAAAGCTGCTGTCTATCATATTCCAAAGCTCTCTGTCGTTTTGTTGCTTTTGGTCTAGTATAGAATAAAGCACAGCACCGCTTTCGCCAACTGTAAATGCTCCAAATTCAGTGAAGATATGTGGTTCTGGAACGTCTCTTTCAATACATATCTTCTTTATTTGAGATATTATTTCTTCAACAATGTATTCATAATCAAACTCAAAGCCTAGTGAGTTTTTGATTGGGAAGCCACCCCCAATATTTAAAGAATCCAGCTCCGGGCAAATTTTCTTGAGGTCGCAGTAAACATTAACACACTTCGACAACTCATTCCAATAGTATGCATTGTCCTTTATTCCTGTATTTATAAAGAAATGAAGCATTTTCAAAGAAAACATAGGGTTAGGCTTAATCTTTTCTTTGTAATAAGGCACAATGTCATTATATCTAACTCCCAAGCGTGATGTATAAAATTCAAACATTGGCTCTTCTTCAGCGGCAATTCTTATCCCAAGCTGACATTTTCTGTTTTTGTCGATTAAACTTTCATAAACTTCAATCTCGTTTTTATTGTCAATAACCGGGATAGTATTTTCGAAGCCTTGATTAATGAGTTCGCAAATTCTTTCAAGATATAATGGGCGTTTAAAGCCATTGCAAACTATATATGTGTTTTTGTCTATTAAATCTCGCGTGAGTAATTCTTCAATTATATAAGTATCAAATGCAGATGAAGTTTCTATATGAATGTCATTTTTTAGTGCTTCTTCCAGTATATATACAAAATGAGAACTTTTTGTGCAATAACAATAATGGTAGTCGCCCTGATAATCAACTTTAGACATTGCCACATGAAACATACGCTTTGCTTTCTGAATCTGTTGGCTTATTTTTGGAAGGTAGCTAATCTTAAGAGGTGTTCCGTATTGTTTTATGATGTCCATTAAACAGATATCATGAAAATACAATTCATTGTCAATTACTTTAAACTCTTCTTGTGGGAATTCAAAAGTTTGCTCTATCAGGTCGATGTATTTATTCTTCATTTATTAAAACAGGTATGACTGATTAAAATGAATTAATTTTTACTGCAAAAGTAATTCATGCGAATTGGAGAATAATTCAATTATTTGTAAATCATTTTTGCGATTACAAATATATGCATAATATTGTTAGGCATAAGGATTTAGATGAAAATAAAAAAATGCAGCTGATGATTTCAACTGCATTTTTTTAAAATATGTGTAAATCTAACTAATTTACAATTCGTAAAGATTTATTAAGTCTGATTTTTCCGGAAAACCAACCTTTGTTTTGATCTAATGAAAGCCAAACAAAAAGTGCCTTACCTACAATGTGGTCTTCAGGTACAAACCCCCAAAATCTGGAGTCAGCAGAGTTGTGTCTGTTGTCGCCTACCATAAAGTAATAATCCATTTTAAAAGTATAACTAGTAGATGGGGTATTGTTTATGTATATAATGTCATCTTTAATTTTTACTTCATTTCCTTCATAAACATATATAGCTCTTTCATAAAGAGGTAAGTTTTCTTTAGTTAAATCTATTGTCATTCCTTTAGCGGGCAATTGAAGTGGGCCGAAATTATCTTCATTCCATCTGTAATTTGGATGATGGGGGAAAATATGTTCTTCTCTAATGTTTTTAGCTTTATTCATTTTTTCAACACTAGCTATTTTAGGATTCTTTCTTAGCTTTTCGGCAATTTCTTCTGTAAGAGCAAAAATATATTCATACTGAGTGTTCATAATCATTCTTGCATCTGTAATGTCGAGCTTTTGAAGGTCTTCTTGGAATAACATATTGCCGTTTGTAACAACTTTATAATTTTGTTGAACCCCATAATGATTTTCTAACTTCTTCCCGTTGATAAATATAGTACCGTCAATAATTTCAAGAATATCTCCCGGAATAGCAACGCAGCGTTTAATGTAATTTTCTCTTTTATCAACAGGCCTTGCAATTATATCTCCAAAAGTTTGTTTATCGCGCCATACTGTATTTCTGCCATGCTGTCTTATCAGACTATAATAGCTAACATTACTTTGAAACACTGTGCTCACAGTATCACCTTCAGGGTAGTTAAAAACTACTACATCATTATTTTTGATTTTAGAAAAACCGGGATATCTGTAGTATGGAAGATTAATCCACTCAAGATATGCCTTTGTATTTTCCAAGAGTGGCATTGTATGATGAGCAAAAGGAAAAGCAATTGGTGTCATTGGAACACGTGGGCCGTAACTTAATTTACTTACAAATAGATAATCGCCCACCAGCATTGATTTTTCCATTGATGAAGTTGGGATAGTATAAGCCTCAATAAAGAATGAACGAATAATTGTTGCTGCAATTACAGCAAAAATTATTGCATCAGCCCATTCTCTTGCTACTGATCGCTTAAAAACTTTCCTGTTGTCGGGGTGAGTGTATTTCTCTTTTTTGCTAAATCCAAGGTAAGGTATAAAAACAAAAGGCAACAGAACTCCAACAGTCTGTTCCCAAAGTTTATTCTTCTCAAAGCATTTTAATGTTTCAACAACCATTAGAAGCACAGTGAAAACATTAATATAAGGAATTAGAATAAAAATGTACCACCATAATGGCTTCTTGATAATCTTGAGCCAGATATAAAAATTGAATAATGGAATTAAGGCGTAAATACCTTTATAGCCTGCTTTTCTGAAAATCATGAACAACCCTATCATGAAAACATTGAAAGTAAGCAGAGTGAAAAACATGTATAAGCTCATTTTTGTGTTTTTAAAGATTAGAATTAAAAGTTTAATAAATCTTGCATTGTATATATACCCTTTTTGTCATAAACCCATTCTGCCGCCATTAGTGCTCCTTTTACGAAGCCAATTCGACTATTTGCTGAGTGTGATATTTTTAAAAAGTCAATTTCACTGAAATATGTAACTTCATGTATCCCGAAAATATTGCCTTCTCTTAAAGCATTTATAGAGATTTCTTCATTAGTCGAAATCTCTTCGGCTAATTTCCATGATTTGTATTTCGGATTATTCTCAATAATGCCATTGGCCAGACTGATTGCAGTACCGCTTGGAGCATCTAATTTATGAATATGATGAATCTCTTTTATTTCAGGGTTATAATCATCAAAATTTTTCATTATTGATGCCAGCTTTTTATTCATCTCGAAAAGTATGTTGACTCCAATACTGTAATTTGATGCGTAAAAAATTGTCTGATTTTTCTCTTTGCAGATATTTGAAATCTCTGCAAGGTGATTATGCCAACCTGTTGTTCCGGTTACAATAGCTAAGTTTAAATCGAAGCATTTTTTTATATTTTCAACAGCTACCTGAGGAATCGAAAATTCAATAGCTATGTCGGCTTTTTTCAGTAAATCTCTTTTCTCATTCCAATCAGTGTCACTATCAATTGTACATGCAATTGTATGACCTTTATTAATGGCAAATTTTTCAATTTCCTTACCCATCTTGCCATAACCAATAATTGCAATCGATAATTTCTTCATTATTAAGTTATTTATTAATCAAAACCCGAAACCCGAAACCCGAAACCCAAAACCCAAAACCCAAAACCTACTTTAAAACTTAACCCTAAGACTAATGCCTGTTGCAACGCCTTTATAGCTATTCCCGTAGTAAATTGGCACAATACCAGGTTGCAAATTTAAGCTTAAATCTTCACTTACGTCAAAATCAAACAAGTGAGCATCAACACTTGCATCAAGAATATTCAACAAGTATACAATTCCACCGGCTATATAAGAAATTTCAAGGTTTCTCCTATAATAATTCATTGCTCTATTTAATACTTCAGTTGAATAATTCGGAAAATCATCTACTGTATTTGGATTCCCATCAACTCTATAAATGTACGCTTTCCTCCACTTCAGATACTCAGTGTTGTTTAGGTCAACAAAATAAGCAACTGCTCCAATGCCAATGTAAACAATAGGAACTTTCCAGTATTTTTGGTTATATATTTGCCCAAGTCCGGGCAAAGTTGCACTTAGCATTGCTGCCTTTGTTGGTGAATGCTTTTTTATTGGTTTCTCTTTCTTGGTTTCTTTGGTTTCGGAAAGAGTAGGGAGGGTTGCTTTTGCAATAGAATCTCTGATCTCAGGCTTTGCTGTATGAATTACAGGGCTTTGCTCGTTTAAGAACAAAGAGTCAGTTGTATTTCCGCGTTGTCTTGTTGCAGGCTTAGATATTGCAGTAGTATCTGCTACAAAGTTGTCATTTAATAGGTAATTATCAAGATTAGATTCAATGCCTGAAAGATTTAAGAAAGGCATTAAACAGAAATATAGCAGTAATGCTACTTTATAACACGAAAATGTGTTTTTGGTCATTTTTTACTGACAAGGTTAATAATCCTATCAAGCTCTTCAGCCGATTTAAAAGGAATTACAATATTGCCTTTATCTTCTGTTTTAGCTTTGATCTGAACATTTGTGCCGTAAATAGTTGCTAGACTTTTCTGAATATCTTTAAACTTCTCAATGCTAATTGATGGTTTTTTCTTCTTATCAGTTTTTGAGTCTATATCTATCTCTTCTTCTTCTTCTTTTCCAATATTCTGAACAATTTCCTCAACTTCTCTTACAGAAAGTCCTTGAGCAACAACATCATGGAAAATATCAATTTGGGTTGCGACATCGCTAACACCAAGAAGAGCTTTTGCATGTCCCATAGAAATTTGGTCCTGACTAAGTCCAATTTGAATTTCACCGGGCAGCTTTAATAATCTCAAATAGTTTGCAATCGATGACCTTGGTTTTCCTAACCTTTCGCCCAGAACTTCTTGAGTAAGTTTGCAGTCGTCAATTAATTGCTGATAACCCATGGCAATTTCAATTGGATTAAGACTTTCCCTTTGAATATTTTCAACAATGGCCATCTCCAACATATTCTGATCTGTTGCAGAACGAATATATGCAGGGACAACAGAGAGTCCTGCCAATGTAGCAGCTCTGAATCTTCTTTCTCCTGAAATAATCTGGAATGTATTATGATCAGTTTTTCTAACAGTAATTGGCTGTATTATTCCTTGCTCTTTTATTGAAGCTGCAAGTTCGTGCAATGCGTCTTCGTCGAATTGTTTTCTTGGTTGAAAAGGATTTACTTCAACAGAATCAATTGAAATATTAGCAATTGCCCCTACAGGTAAAATTTCTTTCTCAAAATTATATTTTTGCTGAACTTCCGTTTCTGAATTGTCTAGAAGTGCACTTAGCCCTTTTCCTAATGCTCTTTTTTTAGCGTTCATTTTTATATATCAATTGTTTTTTCTGATTCATTAAGTTTGGTTAAATTATTCTTTTGCAAAATTTCTCTTGCCAAATTAAGATAATTTACTGCTCCTTTGCTCTGTATATCGTGCATAATAATAGTTTCCCCAAAAGATGGAGCTTCACCAAGTTTTGTATTTCTCTGAACAATAGTGTCGAAAACCAATTCCTGAAAATGACTTCTGACTTCTTCCACAACCTGATTTGAAAGCCTTAATCGATTGTCGTACATTGTTAAAAGAATACCTTCAATTTCCAAAGCAGGATTTAATCTGCTCTGAACTATTTTTATAGTATTTAAAAGTTTGCCAAGTCCTTCAAGTGCAAAGTATTCACATTGCACAGGAACTATAACTGAATCTGCGGCAACCAGTGAGTTTACGGTAATTAATCCAAGTGATGGAGAGCAATCTATAATAACAAACTCATAGTCTCCTTTAACCTTATCTATAACATTTTTCATCATGTACTCTCTGTTTGGCAGATTTATCATTTCAATTTCTGCCCCAACAAGATCAATGTGCGCCGGTATAAGGTCGAGATTTGGTGTTGTAGTATTAAGAAGAATATCTTTTGGTTCAACATCGTCAATAATACATTCGTAAATGCTGGTTTTAATGTTTTTGGGATTGAAACCTATGCCTGATGTAGCATTTGCCTGAGGGTCGGCATCAATTAACAGTGTCTTGTGTTCAAGAACTGCTAAACCTGCTGCAAGATTAATTGCAGTAGTGGTTTTTCCAACTCCGCCTTTTTGATTAGCAATAGAAATAACTTTACCCATTTTATTCTTTTATGATTTTGTTTAATATAATATTTTGTAGATGTCAGAATGCTAATTGAATTTTTGTTGATTGCCAATGGCTTATAACAATTTAGCCTTTTTTAAGCCAACTGCAAATTTACAATTTATAAGCTCTTAATTTGTCTTTTTTAAAAAAAATATGCTTTTCTCTGATTTGCTTATTTTTAGAAAAAAAAACCGGCTAAACAATGCCGGTATTTTATTTCAAAACAGATAGCAACTGCTACTTGTCTGTTTCACGGTCTTTTGCGCTCTTATCATCAAGATCCTCAAACTCAATGTCGTTATAATCTCTTGATCTTCTTTGTGGTGGTTCAGGATTTCTTTCTATGATGTAGTTAAATGTTTCCTGAAGTGCTTCCTGGAATTTTTCAAAATCTTCACGATAAAGAAAAAGTTTGTGTTTTTCATAGAAAAAATTACCTGTTTGCTGGTTAAAGCGTTTTTTACTCTCAGTAATTGTCAGGTACTCCTCTTCTGATTTAGTCGCTTTAACATCAAAAAAATAAGTTCTTTTTCCCGCCCTGACTGCCTTGGAAAACAAATCGCCCTGTTGGCTGCTGCTTGTCAAATCATCCATGTTCTTTTCTTTTTTTTAAAAACAACTGAAACAACTTATTTTTGGTTTTCAGGTGTTTTTAGTTACCAATCTACAAATTACTTACACCATACAAAATTATAAAACACATTTAATTTTCAATAAATATGTGCAAAAAAATTACTTTTTATTGCACATTTATTTGGAATGCATTGACTGATTGATTGTTAAGGCTTTTAGCTATGGACTAATTACTTAGCGGGATAGCCATTTATTTGATGCGCTACAAGAAAACAATCCACGTGTAATGCGCAAAATATCTGCTAAAACAGCAAAATAAAAAACCTTATCAATTTTTCAACCTTAGTAGAATATTCTGTTTCCGTAGAAATATAACCTTATTGCCTTATTATTTGATATAATTATAGTAAATACTTCAACTAAAATGATAATAGAGTATAATAATCTGTATTCACATTATGTGTTTACAACCATGCACCGATTGCCTCTTATTCCTACAAAACATCGAATAAGAATAGAAAAATATATTACAGTAATGTTAATGATAATTCATCAAAACTATATGCTATTTATGCGAACCCTGATCATTTACACTTTCTAATTTCCAGTGCACCCAGTATATCTGATGAAAAGCTTTGATAAATATCTTTAATAAGGTAATAAGTCCCTCAGTATACCCAATATTGCCCCTAAACGAATAACTGGAGAAAAATTATTAAATTTAGGCATTGCCCATGCATTTTATGTCGTAAGAACCATGATGTAAAACATCACTAATAAGTCTGACACTAGGTGGTTTAAAGAGTCCCAATTGGCAGTTGGATGCCGTATAAGAGAGTTTACAATCTAAACCACCAGGCATAGGGCAATGATAAACCCCTAAATTTATAAACTATGAGTAAAATTAAGA
>JAGXRQ010000020.1 GCA_018335675.1 Bacteroidota bacterium
AATGGTATGAATTAGAAGATCATGGAGATGGAACAGCCACACTAACCATATTTGCATCGGAGATAGACATGAATAAAGCAGATCATAATGTGTCTGATGATAATCCATGGAGAATAGAGTTTAACATGGGCAATCATGCATATGGCAATACCAATATGCTTGTAAAAACCTTCACAGTTACATTTGTTGTAAAAGATGAAGACGGCGATGTAATAACAGGCGCATCAGTAGAATTAGATGCATATGATGGAAATGATAATGCAGGAGATATATGGGGTGGCAGTGGATTTGTATATGAAGTATGGGCAAGTGGGGATTATGAATATACAGTATCAGCAGAAGGCTTCAAGCCTGCAAGTGACATTATATTATCAGTTGTTGAAGATCTTACAATTAATGTAGTTTTAGAAGATGAAACAATTGGAATTTCTGAAATTGACAATAATGTTAAAATCTATCCTAACCCATCAACTGGTTTATTTAATATTGAATTTAACGGCATTAAGGGTGTTGTAAATATGACAATACTAAACTATCAAGGTCAGGTTGTTTCATCACAAACCTTTAACAGTGATGGAGCAGGAGTGAGCCAAAAATTGAATTTGGGTGAGTTTGCAAAAGGCATTTATTATGTCAGAATTCAGTCAGGTGATATCATTAAGGTGGAAAAACTGATTCTTCAGTAATCTTAGTTAATGAATAAAAAAAGCCGGAAAAATTTTTCCGGCTTTTTTTTATCTAATAGATGCGCCTAATTCAGATTGGAAATTCTTGAGCAGATTATCCATAGCTTTATCGATTTCCTTGTCTGTGAGAGTTTTAGATTCATCCTGAAGAATAAAACTAACAGCATATGACTTCTTGTCCTTTCCAATTTTGTTATCATCTTGGTAAACATCAAACAAGCCAACTTTTTTAAGAAGTTTCTTCTCTGTTTTATAAGCCAGAGCTTCAATTTGAGCGAAGTTTACAGATTTGTCAATTATAAGTGCAAGATCTCGTCTAACTTCAGGGAATTTTGATATTTCTTTATACAATACTTGAGTTTTTCCGGCAAGTTTTACAAGATTATCCCATTCAAAAACTGCATAATATACATCACCTTTAATGTCAAATCTCTTCAAAAATGATTTATTTACATAACCAGCTTTTGCAATTTGTTTTTCATTTATGAAAAATGTAAGACCATTTGAAAATGAAGAATCATTGATAATCTCTTCAGTTTTAATATTCCTTTCATAAATACCAAGTCTTGAAAGTATTGAAACAGCGTATCCTTTTAATTCAAAGAAATCTGCTTTTACAGAACCAGAGTACCAACTTTCAGGTTTTTGATCGCCTGTAAGAAACAATGAAAGCAGAGTTTTTTCTTTATACTTGCTCAAACCTTGATTATCTTGAGAAGTGTTATTTTTTAATGAATATACATTTCCAAATTCAAATATTTTAAGGTCGTTAACCTTTCTGTTTTGATTGTAAGCAATTACTTCAAGGCCTCCATAAAGGAGATCCTGACGCAATACATTAAGATCCTGGCTTAAGGGGTTGAGCATTTTTACCGCTGTTTCAAGTCCTTCGTTTTTATAATATTCAATCTTGGTTAGAGAATTATTCATAATTTCAACGAAGCCTTTGCTGCATAGCATATCAGAAATAGCGTTTTGCAAAAGTTCTTTATCCGGCTTTGGAGAGAGAACAATTGATGAAGTAAACTTATCCGGAATTTCAACATTATTATACCCATAAATTCTTAAAATCTCTTCAATCACATCAGCTTCCCTAAAAACATCAACCTTAAAAGCTGGAATTTCCAAACTTAGTCCCTGTTCATTTTCTGATAGTATTTTAATTTCAAGTGATTCTAGAATATTCTTAATAATGTTTCTATCAATCTTTTTGCCTATTAAGGAATCAGCATTCTTATAACTTAGAGAAACTGTATTACAAATAATTTCTTTGGGGTATCTATCAACAACTTCAGACGAAATGATGCCTCCGGCTATTTCCTTTATCAGCATAGCAGCTCTTTTCAGCGCAAAAACTGTAATATGAGGATCTGTTCCTCTCTCAAATCGGAATGAAGCATCAGTTTTTATGTCGTGATGCTTTGAGGATTTTCTAATTGAAGCAGCCTGAAAGTATGCACTTTCCAAAAATATATTTTTAGTTTCTTCTGTAACACCGGATTTCAATCCACCAAGAACACCTGCCATACACATTGGTTCTTCAGTATTGCATATCATTAAATTTTCACCAGTGAGTTCTATTTCTTTTTCATCAAGTGTGATGAATTTTGTTCCTTTAGGCGATTTTTTAACAATAACTTTGTTACCCTTGATTTTATCCGCATCAAATGCGTGAAGCGGTTGCCCTATTTCATGCAAAACAAAGTTTGTTATGTCGACTATATTATTAATTGGCTTTAACCCAATTGATTTAAGTTTTTGCTGAAGCCATTCCGGAGATTCTTTAACTGTAACTCCTGAAATGGTAATGCCTGAATACCTTGGACAAGCTTCTGCATCATCAATTATCACATCAATGAACCTTGAATTATTGTCTGGTTTGAAGCTATTTAGAGATGGTTTGTTAATTGTTAGAAAATCATTTTTATTATTCTTTGTAGCATTTAATACAGCAACAATATCTCTTGCAACACCAATGTGTGATGATGCATCTACTCTATTTGGGGTAAGACCTATTTCAAAAACAACATCTTGAGATACATTATAATATTCAGCAGCAGAAGTTCCGGTTTTTGCAGACTCCGGCAAAACTATAATCCCGTCATGAGAAGTTCCTATCCCAATCTCATCTTCAGCGCAAATCATTCCAAAACTTTCTTGTCCTCGAATTTTAGCCTTTTTAATTTCAAACTGTTCTCCTTTTATTGTATGTAATGTTGTGCCTACTGTTGCAACAACAACTTTCTGATTTTCTCTAACATTAGGAGCGCCGCAAACAATTTGTAATAAATCACCATGCCCGATATCAACTTGAGTAACCGATAGTTTATCTGCATCAGGGTGTTTAACGCATTTTTTAACCTGCCCGATAACAACGCCCTTCAAACCGCCTTTAATACTCTCGGTCTTTTCTAGCCCCTCCACCTCTAGTCCGCAAGATGTAAGTATCTCGGATAGTTTCTCTGCTTCAATATCTATATTAATGTATTCTTTCAGCCAATTATAGGAAATCTTCATAATAAATGTTTTATAAAATGACAATTGCAAAAGTAATAAAATTGATTATAGAATTACTCCTAAAAAAAGAGGCCGGCATTGAAATCAGTGCCGGCCTCCAATTAATATTGTGTAGTATTATTTCAACTCCATTAGTTTGTAGCCAAGCTCATATCCTTCAGAAAATATTACAATGTTGTAATATCCTTTAGTGAACTTGTTACTTTGGCTGTAAATCATGCAAATATCTTGCGCATTGTTTTGGAAATTAACTGTTCTCTGAACGGAGAAAGATAATTCATCACCCTGATAGTTGAATGTATCGTCGGGGAATGCAGTAAGAACCTTATTGCCCGGATCAATAATCCTAACGTAGAAATCTCTGTTGCCAGGAGTAGCCACAAGGTTTTGATTAATTGTAAAGCATACTTGAACTTTACTAGTTTTTTTAGCTTTATTTGTTGGTTCGTCACCTTTACGTTTTACGCGCACACCATTAGCTTCTATGCTAGAAATAGAAAGAATTGATGCTTTTTTAAGCTGTTCTTCAATTTCTCTTTTTTCTCTTTCAAGTTGAGAATTGCGGGCAGTTGTCTGGTTTAGGGAATTCTGAATTTGAGACTTTTCGCCTGCCAACATTTGATTTTCACTTTTTAGAGATTCCGCTTCTTGCTGATAACCTGCAAGAAGTCTTTCAAGTTCATCAATTTTTGCTTGTAATGTAGGATCTCCAAATCCACCTGTTCCCTGAAGTTGTGATCTAAGTCTGGCAATTTTTGTTCTTTCCGAGCCAAGGTCTTTTTCCATACCGGTAAATTCCAGGCTAAGTTTTTGAAATTCTGCTTCAAGTGCGTCAAGTTGCTTAAGAAGTTCATCTCTTTCCTTTGCTATAAGCTGATTTTGGGTTTTTGCATTTTCTGCTTCATGGCGAACTTCTAAAACTTCACGTAAAAGCAACCCGCCGCCTACTGCAAGAATAAGGGCAAAAATTGACAAAAAGATTATTGCGCCAACACCTTTAGTTTTTTGCTTTTTTGGTGTTTGGTTAGGTGTGGCAGTTGTTGTAGCTGGTTTGTTTACTTTTTCCATAGTAATAATTTATTAGGGGGTAAAAATGTTAATTCAAAGTTAAGGATGTTTCTCCCATTAGGGCATCATCTGTGAAAATTGAAATCAAATACTGACCGGGATCAAAATCTTTGTTTTTATCCCATGTCAGGCACATATCAATGTTTTTATTGTTGTAATCAAAATGACTTTTTATAGAATATTGAAGAGTCTCTTCTCTGAAAACAAATGAATAAGAATCATCATCACTAATTCTTAGTATTTCAGTATTTGGAGCCGCTATACGCATATAAACATTTTTTCTTCCGGGTTGAGTTATTGGATTTTCCGCAATCACAAAGCAAACTTTAATCTTCTCAACTCTTTTTGCCTTATCAGTTTCTCTTTCAGTATTTCTGAATCCTGCTGTTCTTGTTCCAATAGCCGACATCTGAAATGCTCTTAATCCTGCTGCAATTTCAACTTTTTCCTCAAGTTGTTGTTTTGTTTGTGTTAAGGCTTCTGATTGTTTTACAACCGTGCGAATTTCATCTTGCATTCTTACATTTTCTGCTTTTAACACCTTGTTTTCTGTATGAAGGCTGTCAATTTCACGAACATAGTTTTGAGTTATGTCTCTTAATAAATCAAGTTGTCTCCTAATTCTATGGTAGTCTGCTTGCTGAGCAATAAGTTTATTAATCTCCTTTGCCTTTTCCTGAATAACTAAATCTTTATCATATAAAACACTGTCATATTCTAACTTTATTGCAGTATACTCAAATATCATTGAATCTAGCTCATTTTTGAGCTGTAAATTTTCATCCTGTGATAATGTTTTTTCTGTAGTTGTAGTCTCTAATGATTGCCTTGTGTCAATTAGCATGTAAGTTAATAGACCTATAATTAATAACATTACGAATGAAGCCCATTGGTAAAGTTTTAATTTGCTTTTTGTGCTATCTACGCCTGAATTTGTATTCACTCTTTCTTCCATTGTTTTTTTTAATTTCGGTTTTAATTAATTACTAATATATTAAGCCGTTTATGAACTATTACGATAATACAATACAAAATGTTTCTTTTTTTTAAAAAAAGTGTTCAAAATCAGCTTTTCTATCTGTTTTTTTTGTTTTTTTGGGCATTATTTGCTCTTATACAACGTGCAAAGGTATTTTTTTTATACATCTATAACAAACAAAAATCATGATAATGAATTTGTTTAGAAGCTTTTTAGGTTTAATATTTCCTGATTTATGTCTTTGTTGCAATGTGTCTTTAGCAGGCAATGAAAAGTCGATATGCACCAGCTGTATTTATAGTTTGCCCAAAACATTTTTTCATAATGACAATGATAATCCTATGGAGAAAATATTTCGAGGTAGAATCCCCGTTGAATCAACGGCTGCTTTTTTATATTTTCATAAAGGAGGCAGAGTTCAGGAACTTATGCATAAGCTTAAATATTCCGGGAAGCAACAGATAGGTTATTATTTAGGGAAGCTTTATGGTAATGAGTTGGCAAATTCAAAGAACTTTTCTGGTATCGACCTTATAGTACCTGTTCCTATGCATCCTGCTAAGCAAAGAAAGCGCGGTTATAATCAGAGCGAAGTTATTGCAAAAGGCATTGCAGAGTCATTAAATAAACCCATCAATATAAAAGGTTTGGCAAAAGTTGAAAAAACGCAAACACAAACAAGGAAGGCGCGATTTGTTCGCTGGGAAAATGTTGAAACAGTTTTTGCAGTTAGAGATTCATCAAAATTTGAAAACAAACATATTTTGATAGTTGACGATGTTTTAACAACAGGAGCCACAATTGAGTCCTGCTGCCAAAAACTCCTTGAAATAAAAGGAGTGAAAATCAGTGTTGTAACTCTTGCTATTGCATCCTGACAATTACAATCGACCTGCCAGTACTGCTGTTTTCTTGTAATGTTTTACATTGCCTTTTGTGTCGAAAATTTCTACATGAATAATGTAAATTCCAATATAGGCTTTTTGATTATCATCTGTTGTTCCATCCCACGTAATTACACCCTTTGTTGCAAGTAAATAGCTTCTGGTTAGAGTTCTCACAGGTCTTCCCTTAGTGTCGAAAATTGTTATGTTAGCAACATATCCCGGCTCTGGAAATTCATAAGCAATGTTTAACACATCGTTATGACCTGTATTGTCGGGCGAAAATATCTCCGGATGTACAACAATAGGGTCTTCTTGTGTGGCGATGTTGTTTGTAAATTGTGAATTTTTAATTCCCGGTGTTCCAAAACCAAAACCTTCGGCTGCAGAATGCCAGTTAAATATATCGTTTGATGGCCTTTCAGGGTTTAGCCTTTCAAGTGCAATGCCTTTTTTGTCAACCAGTAATGGGATATGCATTTTGTCGGTATATACAAGCTGATCTATAATTTTCATACTTATGTGTGATAACACTACAATGCCTCTAGTTGTTGTCATACTTGAAATTGTACCTATTTGTATAAATGAATATTTGTCATGAAATGGATATGTTCTCATTACACTTTCAGGGTCAGTAGTAATTACAGCGTATTCCTGAGGAAATAAAAGATAGCTACTTTGACTGATATCTTGGATGCTTGTTAAAATATTTGCAATAGTGTCTCTTGAACTAACTCTATATTTTGAGAGGTCTATTACTTTTTGAGATCTGTTGTAAAGTTCGATATATCTTGAGACACCAGTAGGTGCATTAAACAATAACTCGTTTATAACAATATCCAAACTGTCGGCAAGCACCGGAATAGCAACTTTGGCTGTTTTTTTATTAATAAGATTTCCTGAGCAATCAGCTAAAGAAGATGCAACACTAACAGTATAAATAGTCCCGCTTTGCAAGGGAGAGGATAATATTAACCTTACTGACTGAAAATCAGGCGAAACAGGATTTACTTCTACCGGAGTTCCAATTCCATTGTCAATTTCATAATTGTTTTTAGAAACTAAGGTAGTTTCATCCATTGGCTCACTAAAAAAGAGTGTAATATTATAAACATCGTCAAAACCCGCCCTCAGGAGCTCGGGCTGTGTATTGTCAGGATTGTTTGCATTCACTGAATTAACCTCTCCAGGAGTTCCTCCTTTTGGAGAAATAGAAGCTTTCCAATTGTTTTTACCTCCACAAAAGTTATAAGGGTCAATTTGTTCAATTGACCAACCTCCATCGTCTTTTGAGGTGTCGTTATACCATTTGTCAGTATAAGAGATTGTATGAATTATATCTCCATTTAAATCGTTTAATATAAGCGTTCTTCCTGTGCTAGTAAGATAATTAACGCCAAGTTCTGCTCCTATTACATTATTTATGGAACTAAAAAAAGGTAGGTCTGGTGAATTTACTAATATTAAATATCCTTTAGGAGGTAATAGGCCAAATGGTAAATCTTTAACAGGGTCAGACCCTGACTTAAATGTCCAACCTTCAAGGTTGATTTGGTAATTACTTGTGTTGTAAAGTTCAATAAACTTATAAGCTGGCAAATCAACAGCAGGAGAAGGCTTAGGCATTATCTCATTAAATACAACATCATATTTTTGAGGATAGTATAATGAAAAATCACCGGAAAAATCATTCATCACATTTCCAAAAACATCCTGAACATTTGACACGGAAAGATTATACACAGATTGAGGAATAAATTCCTGAGCAAATATTAACCTTGCAATATATGGCTTGTTGTCAAGTCTTTCTGCAATTGCAGGTGCTCCAATGCCATTATTTACAAAATAATTTGTGGTAGTTTCAGCCGTAGCCTCATCAATAGCTTTGCTGAAATGAATTTCCATAGTTGTTGAATTTATTGGCACTAAATGTTTTACAATAGGCTTTGTAACATCCGGAACAATATCTCCAATTTTTATATCGTCAAAATAAAATCTATTGATGTTACTAACTGTATAAATGCATTTAATTCCAAAATAAGAAGTTGAATTGTATGTATTGTCAGTAACACTGCCTTGTGGAAGAAAGAGATTAGAACCACTTGGGTCTGCGTAAAAATCCCACTTGCCATTCAAATCTCTGGTTACTCTCACCCGAATAACATTATTACTTGTGGATGCAATATTAGATGGACCTCGTAGTAATTGCACAGCAGTTTCTCCATCTTGTCTAAAAAAGTAAAGCCTTTTATTATCAGTGCCGGTTTTTCCAATTCTTACGTAGTATCCGTTTAGTGCTTCATTTAGGTTATTGTTATTTGACGCCAAATAAATAAGCGGATAATTATTGTCTGAAGGCTCAAAAGTAATTCTTACCCAGAAATCCCATTGTGTATCTTTAATTGATTCTGATGCACGTACTAGATATGATTTGCCTGCGTCCATAGCATTTAATCGGAGAATTTCATCTTCAACACGGAAACTCGCTCTATCTCCTATCCATGCCGGATCTAAAGCCCCTGAGCTAAAATTATCCGAAAATTGTGCGTTTAATATTGCAATTTGGCTTAGTAAAATCAATGCCAGAAAAAAAACTCTTTTCATGATGAACATAATTTTTTATTAATTTTCCTTAAGGCTGTAAATATAAGTATTTTTGCGTGAAAGTTTTTGGTATTTAACAACATTAAACAATCAGGAATATGAAAATCGCATTGGTAGGAGCAACAGGACTTGTTGGTAGTGTTATGATTAAAGTTCTGGAGGAGCAAAATATAAATGTATCTGAATTTTTCCCGGCCGCTTCACAGAGGTCTGTTGGAAAAAAAGTTGTTTTCAATGGGAAGGATT
The DNA here is from genome assembly GCA_018335675.1 of Bacteroidota bacterium. GTDB lineage: Bacteria > Bacteroidota > Bacteroidia > Bacteroidales > UBA7960 > PWND01. Next base: position 8,985 of record JAGXRQ010000020.1, read on the forward strand.
ATAGTGTTATGAGCATTGAAAGCGCAATTGAAGCAGAGCCCGATGTGGCAATTTTTTCAGCCGGAGGAAGTGTGTCAAAAGAATATGCTCCAAAATTTGCTGAAAAAGGCTGCTTTGTAATTGACAATTCATCGGCTTGGAGAATGGATCATAATGTTCCTCTAGTTGTTCCGGAAATAAATCTGCATTCTATAAACAGCAACACTAAAATCATTGCAAACCCTAACTGTAGCACTATTCAAATGGTTGTAGCACTTGCTCCTCTTCATAAATTATATAAGATAAAAAGATTGGTAATTGCAACTTATCAGTCGGTTACCGGAACAGGCGTAGCTGCTGTTGGTCAACTTATGAAAGAACGCAAAGGAGAATCGACTGCAAAAATTTATCCTTATCAGATTGATTTAAACTGTTTTCCACATGGAGGTGAATTTCTTGAAAATGGATATACTTCCGAAGAAATGAAACTTGTGCATGAAACTAGAAAGATTCTGCAGGATCCTGGTATTATGGTAACGGCAACAGTAGTTAGAATCCCTGTTATTGGAGGGCATTCGGAGGCGATTAATGTTGAGTTTGAAAAGAATTTTGAAATTGAAGATGTGAGAAATATCCTGAAAAACGCACCCGGAGTGACACTCCAGGATGATGTTAAAAACAACATTTACCCAATGCCACTATACTCTGAAGGTAAAGATGATGTTTTTGTTGGAAGACTAAGACGTGATGAATCATGTAAAAATGCCTTGAATATGTGGATTGTTTCTGATAATCTCAGGAAAGGAGCTGCTACAAATGCTGTTCAGATTGCAAAGTATTTAGCGGGGTTGAAATAAATTCGGAAGCTGGAAGTCCTTTGGAGCTTCCAGTTCCTTCTACCGCTAGGAATTTCCAGCTTCCGACAGGAACTGGAAACTTCCGGTTTTTTAATACCTAATTTTCAAATTTGTTTCATAATTTTGCACATTCCTGAAATGTCAAATAATATCATATCATTAAACAAATCAGGCTATTTTTGCTTATTATTGTTAAGCATTCATTTAAAAATGTTTTAATGGAAAATAGCATAAAAAAAGAGTGGTTAATATTGGTTAATCCTAATGCAGGAGTGGGTAAAGGCTTTAAAGATTGGGAGGATATTTCTAATATACTGAATGAACATAATTTTGAATATGAAGCTGTTTTTACTGAAAGAAAGCTTCATGCTATTGAATTAGTTCAGGAGAAAATAGCAGAGGGGTTCAGGAAAATTATTGTAGTTGGTGGCGACGGAACAATGAATGAAGCTGTTAATGGAATATTTCAACAGGAAATTGTACCTACAACCGAAATAACACTCGGAATGATATCAGTTGGTACCGGAAATGACTGGGTTAAAACATTCAACATGCCTGTTGATTATGTCGAAGCAATAAGCATTATTAAAGAAGAGCAAACTTTACTTCAGGATGCAGGTATTGTGAAGTTTTATAATGAAACAATTCAAAAAATAAGATATTTTGTAAATATGGCAGGACTAGGATTTGATGCCATGGTAGCCAATAAAACCAATTTAGATAAAGAGAATGGGAAGTCGAATCCACTTCTTTATATCAAAAACCTTATATCTGTGTTGTTTTCTTATAAATCTACAAATACTAAGGTTACAGTTGACAATCATGTTGTAAATGACCGAATATTCAGTATAGGAATAGGTATCGGTCAGTATAATGGCGGAGGAATGCAACAAACTCCAAATGCAATACCTGATGATGGTTTATTGGATGTTACCTTAATAAAGCATATGAGTCCGCTTAGGGTAATAGCAAGTGTTAGAAGGCTTTATAACGGCACCATCGCGAAGCACAAAAGAGTTGAGACTTTCGTTGCTAAAAGTATTTTTATTGAATCTAAAATTCCTATTATGATAGAAGCTGACGGGGAATCTCTTGGTCATTCACCATTAGAATTTGGAATCGTACCTAAAAGCGTGAAGGTTATTGTTAATAGGAGAGCGTAGGGCGTAGGGCTTAGGGCAAAGGGCAGAGAGCATAGGGGTATAGGGTATAAAGGGTATAGGGTATAGGGTATAAGGGTATAGGGTTTAAGGATATTATATTTAAAACAAACATAAGAACATGAGTACAAAAGGAGAAGACGTATTTAGGAAAATTGTTGCACATTGCAAGGAGTATGGATTTATTTTCCAATCAAGTGAAATTTATGACGGACTAAGTGCTGTATATGATTATGGCCAAACCGGTTCGGAGCTGAAAAAAAACATCATGGATTATTGGTGGAAATCAATGGTGCAGTATCACGAAAATATTGTTGGAATTGATTCAGCGATTTTTATGCACCCTACGGTTTGGAAAGCTTCCGGACACGTTGATGCATTCAACGACCCATTGATCGATAATAAAGACTCCAAAAAACGTTATCGTGCGGATGTTCTTATTGAAGAATATGTGGCAAAAATTGAAGATAAGATTGAGAAAGAGGTTGAAAAAGCAGCATCAAGATTTGGGGATAAGTTTGATAGGAATATGTTTATTGAAACAAATCCCAGAGTCGTTGAAAACAAGCAAAAAATTGAGCAAATCATGTCACGCTTCGTGAAATCTCTAGAAGCTAACGACCTTAAAGATGTTAAGGCTTTGATTGAGGAACTTGGAATTGTTTGTCCGATGTCAGGGTCGCGCAACTGGACAGATGTTCGTCAATTTAACCTTATGTTTAGCACGCAAATCGGCTCACTTAGCGAAGACGCTTCTTTGGTGTACTTAAGGCCGGAAACTGCTCAGGGTATTTTTGTTAACTATCTTAACGTGCAAAAAACCGGCAGAATGAAACTGCCATTTGGTATTGCCCAAATTGGTAAAGCTTTCCGTAATGAAATAATTGCCCGACAATTTATTTTCAGAATGAGGGAGTTTGAACAAATGGAAATGCAATTCTTTGTTAAACCCGGAGAAGAGAAACATTGGTACGAATACTGGAAAGAACATCGTATGAAATGGCACACAGCTCTAGGAATTCCTGCGTCAAAATACAGATTCCATGATCATGACAAACTTGCTCATTATGCAAATGCTGCTGCTGATATCGAGTTTGAATTTCCATTTGGATTTAAAGAACTTGAAGGGATTCACTCTCGTACTGATTTTGACCTTGCATCACATCAGAAATACTCAGGAAAGAAACTACAATTTTTCGACCCTGTAACAAATGAAAGTTATGTTCCTTATGTTGTGGAAACTTCTATTGGTCTGGATAGAATGTTCTTGGCAATTATCAGCAACTCATATAATGAAGAAACACTTGAAGATGGCTCTGAAAGGGTTGTAATGAACATACCGCCCGCGCTTGCACCTATAAAAATAGCTGTTTTACCTCTTGTTAAAAAAGACGGTCTTAACGATAAAGCAAGAGAGATTTTTGATTATCTCAAGTACGACTTTATGTGCCAGTATGATGAAAAAGATGCTATCGGAAGGAGATATAGACGTCAGGATGCCATAGGCACACCTTACTGTATTACTATTGACTACGATACAATGCAGGATAATACCGTTACTATTAGAGAACGCGATTCTATGCAACAAGACAGAATTCCTATTGAAAAGATTTCGGAAGTTGTTGCTAAAAGAATTGATATTAGGAAGAGGTAGTAAGTCGATAGTCGGCAGTCGACGGTCATAAGTCATAAGTCGACAGTCGGTTAAATTAATAATTGGGCTTGAAAATCAAATTAATGACTCTTAAGGAGATACAGGCGCCGCTCAATAAGCATCTCGACAAATTCAATGTCTTGTTTCGTGAGACAATGAAGAGCAGAGCTCCATTGCTTAATACTATCACAAGGTATATTGTAAAGCCTAAGGGTAAGCAAATGCGGCCTCTTTTTGTGTTTTTATCAGCAGAGCTTTGTGGGGAAATTTCAGAAAAAACATATAGGGCTGCTGCTCTTATTGAGTTGCTCCATACGGCAACCCTTATTCACGACGATGTTGTTGATGACTCAAACGAAAGACGAGGATTCTTTTCTCTAAATGCATTATGGAAAAACAAAATATCTGTCTTAGTAGGTGACTATCTATTGTCGAGGGGCATGCTTCTTTCAGTAGAAAACAACGACCATGATCTTCTGAAAATAGTGTCCAACAGCGTAAAAGTAATGAGCGAAGGTGAGTTGTTGCAAATGGAAAAAGCACGCAAACTCGACATAAAGGAAGAAATTTATTTCGAAATAATACGTCAGAAAACGGCTTCCCTAATTGCTTCTTGTTTTGCATGCGGAGCTGCCTCTGCAGGCGCAAGTGAAGAAATTATCTCAAAGCTTTATAGTATAGGTGAGAATATCGGTATGGCATTCCAGATAAAAGACGACCTTATTGATTTGGAAAACACAAAAAGATCCGGCAAGCCCTCAGGAGTTGATATTAAAGAAAGAAAACTAACTCTGCCACTTATATTCCTTCTTAACAATTCATCATACCTTGAAAAAAGAAAAATACTCAGAATTGTTAAAAAGCATAATCATAATGAAGAAAAAGTTGATAGACTAATTACTTTAGTAAAAGAAAAAGGCGGGATTGATTATGCAGAACAAAAAATGGACGAATATAAAAACTTAGCAATATCAGGGCTGAATATGATGCCGGAATGCAAAGCCAGAGAATCTCTTAAAGCCTTAGTAGAATTTACTATTACCAGATCAAGTTAAATTCTTTCTTTCTGCTTTTTCTCAACAAGGTTTTTGTTAATTTTGCGTTTGATTTAATGTGATATTAGCATTGTTGTTTCTTATTCAAGACTGTTGTAATTCAAACCCTAATAAAATGAAGAAAGCAATTAATTATTTGATTTGTTTTGTATTAACTTTTCCAGTTATTTCAACAAGTGTTGCCATTTCTCAGGAGATTTCTGTGAGAGCCGAAGATGGCGAACTTAAAGGGCTCGGCGAATTCAGCGAAGGAGAGAAGCACGGTTTGTGGAAGTATTACGATCAGGACGAGATTCTTCGTGAAAATGGAAATTATGATTATGGTGTTAGAATAGATGAATGGACTTTTTTTAACTCTGAAGGCGTTAAAACTCATTCTATTAACTATACAAGCAATGTTTTCACCTCTTTTTATGATTCAGGAATTACTGAGAAGAGTGGGTTGTTAATAGATGGTGTTAAACAAGGATTGTGGCAGTATTATCAAACAGATGGAGAGAAGCTGTCGGAAGGTAATTTTCTCAACGGAGAAAAAATTGGCATTTGGAAATATTGGTCAAACACTGGATTATTAAGTTTAACGCTAGATCAAACCACAGGGAAGCACTCTTATGTTTATCCTGATGGAACAAAAAGTGAAGAAGGGGTTAAAGTTGATAATGTAAAAACCGGCAAATGGACATATTGGTATCTAAATGGTCAGAAGTGGTCGGAAGGAAACTATAAAAGTGGCGAAAAGACAGGTCTTTGGGAATATTGGTATGATGATGGAATAAAGTGGGCTGAGGTGCAAATAGAAGAAGGTATTTCTAAAAGTTGGTATCCGGATGGAAAAATTGAGAAAACAGGCGGTGTTAAAAATTCTTTGATGCATGGGCTATGGACTTTCTATTATGAAAATGGAAATGTTAAGGAAAAGTCTAATTATGTAGCAGGGAAGAAGCAAGGAGAAAGTGAACTTTTTTATGAAAATGGGAATAAAGAATTTAAAGGCAAGTATTTTGAAGGCCGACTTAATGGATATGCTTACTGGTGGTATGAAAATGAGACTCTTGAAATGGAAGGAAGTCTTAAAGAAGACCTTCAGGATAGCACCTGGATTTTTTATCAGAGAAATGGAATAAAAGCAAGTACCGGCAATTTTAAAGAGGGCGTTCAACATGGAAAGTGGGTTTATTTTTATTTTACCGGAGAAAAACTTAGAGAGGGAGATTTTGTAGACGGTAAAAGGCAGGGGTTATGGACTACATACTATGAAGATGGTAAGAAAAGCCATGAAGGTCATTTTCTTGATGGAAAAGAAAATGGTGTTTGGGAAAGCTGGTACGAAAACGGAAGGATGAAGGATCGTGGCTCCTTTAGCATGGGCGTAATGGATGGGTTGTGGGAAGGTTGGTTTGAAGATGGTAAGAAAAGATATCTCGTAAACTACATTGTTAAAGAAATTGATGGAGAACGTCAAAGCCTAAGACATGGACTGTCGCAACACTGGCATGATAATGGAAATATGCGATCAAAAGGAGACTTTGAAGAAGGCCTTGAGAATGGCGTCTGGAAACAATGGTATGCAAACAATAAACTTATGGAGGAAGGGCCATACTTAAAAGGAGCAAAACATGGCGATTGGTATTTTTATGATGATGCAGGATGGAAAATTCGTCAGCAACAATTTGTTGATAACAGACCGGAAGGACATTTTATAGTTTTCTACAAACATGGAGTAAAAAAACAAGAAGGCTATTATCGCAAAAATGAAAAACATGGCAATTGGAATACATGGGCGCCTGATGGCAAATTGCTTCAAAAAATGAAGTTTAAAAACGGAAAACTGGTTAAGGAAAAAACATACAATTAGAATTATAAATATTTTTAAGCCTCATTCCAACTTTTCCGTTTATATTTTCGTCTTTTAATTAAACTGTAATTGGTAGAGGTATGAAACGATTTTTATTTATAATTGTATTTAGCTTTGTCGTTTTGGCTTCTTGTCAAAAAGACGAGCTCACTTTACCTGCTAAAGTCATTTTTGAATTCGGTATGTATTCTGCATATCATGATAGCGAGACAAAGAATTATCAATATAATCCAAATGAATCTTCTCCATATTTTTTAATTGAAAGTGGTGTTCTTATTGTTGATGCGATTGAGTTTGATGGAAGAAGGGAAGAAGGTCAAGATTTTTATTTCATTTCAGTTTTCCCTGAACCAGTTGTTGCAATTTTGTCTGATCTAACAACAAATTTCGATGTTGAATTTGATATTCCTCAAGGTGTCTATAAAAAAATTGATATTGTTTTTCATTTAAGTAATATTGATAGAATTCCTCTTATTCTTGAAGGTGTTTTTAAGGCTGGTAATATTGAAAAAAAGATTCGATTTGAGCATAACTATTCCGAAAAGATTACAATTAAAGCATCGAACAAACAACAAGGTCAGAATAACATTATTCTGAGAAAAGACAAACTCTCTAGCGCATTAACAATTGTTGATGCTGATTTAATTTTCAGATTTATTAGTGTTGGGCAAATTATGAATGCTGAAACAACATACATTAATGAGATACCTAATATTATTATTAACAATCAACATAATACAGATATTTATAATAGCATAGCGCCAAGAATACAAAACAGCTTGAAAGTTGTTTTCGAATAAACCTTATGAGTATAGAACTTTATAGTGACAATGATCTCATAATTGGATGCCTTGATAGTAAAAGACAATATCAGGAGATCCTTTACCGTAGGTTTGCCAAAAAAATGTATGGAGTGTGCTTGAGTTATGCAGGCGACAGAGATTTTGCAATGGATATACTGCAAGAGAGTTTTATTAAGGTTTTTAATAAAATAGACTCTTTTAAAAATGAAGGTTCTCTTGAGGGATGGATTAGAAGAATTGTTGTTAATACAGCAATTGACTTAATTAGGCAAAGGAAAAATATTGACAAGCATCTTAAAGAGGAAATAGTTGAACATCAAGGTTATATTGATAGCAATATACTCCCGCGATTACAACTTCAAGAATTGGTTGAGTTTATTAAGAAATTACCCGAAGGTGCTAGGGTTATTTTTAATCTTTTCGCCATGGAAGGATATACGCACAAGCAAATAGCTGAAGAATTGCATATTTCAGAAGGAACTTCTAAGTCTCAATATAATAGAGCTAGAGGATTATTAAAAAACTGGCTGGCAGAAATTTATGAAAGAAGATAATAATATAGAATTCTGGTATAAATCAATTGTAGACAACAATGATGAGTTTCCTCCTGAAGAGGCTTGGAATTCTATTCAGGACGAGCTAGATATTGATCTTGTTTGGCCCAAAATTACTGTAGCACTGGACACTCAAAAGCAAAGGAGTAAATTTTTCTATTTGAGCATAGCTGCTTCATTAATAATCCTTTTGGGCATTGGCGGAATGATAATATATCTTGCAAATAAGTCATCGAGCATTAATAATGTTAATGTGACTGAAAAAGTAGATGATGTAATTGAAGTTGAAAATCACATTTTTCCTGTACAAAATATTTATGAGTCAAACATTGTCTTAAGCGATAACGAAAATCCCAACAATTCTCAATTTCTGAATATTATTAATATGCCAACTTTATCGGAAAATGTTTTAGTTGAGCAACATATTATAATTGATGAGCTTTCTGTAGAACCTATATTATTAGCTCATAATAGCATTGAAATTACTAACCAAAGTAATATAGAAATTGCTGATCAGTTTGAAAATTGGACATTACAAGATAGAATTGGAGACAATTATGCTAAAAGAGCTTTCTCAAATTTGTATGTTGGCTTAACAGGGCAGTTTGCAAATACATGGATGCTTAATAATAAGACTTATACAGGACTAAAGAGCGACGAGCTTACGGCAACTAATCTGTCATTTGGAAAGAATTTTGGGGTTTTATTAGGCAGCAGCATTAACGACAAAATAGCGCTTGAGGCTGAATTGTTTTGGCAAAATAAACAAAAGCAAAGCTATAATGAGTATTTAAATGGTAAATATATTACCAACACGATAATGATTGATTATTATTCAATTTTATTACAAATGAAATACACTCTAAATCAAAACACTGGTAAACATAATGTTGCTCTTGGTGCATATACTGATATTATGAAAAATGCTTTCCAGGATATTAATGGCTTACGAACTGATGTTAAAGAGGATTATCATAATTATAACTACGGAATTTATTTTGGATATGAATACCCAATTAAGATTACTCCACAATTGTATTTCAACACTGGTATCGGAGCAAGAATTGGGTTAAACAATGTTTTCTCGGGAAATGAAATAATTCCTGATTATCTCAACGAAACTCGTAATGCTTCATTAAACCTTTCTTTCTCGCTTGTTTATTCTATTTTATAAACAAATTCCAACCTTTTACTACTTTGCATCGTCTTGTATTCAAGACAACCTTTTTACTTAGATTGTTGAAACAGAATTATTCAAATAAATACATAAATTATGAAAAAGATGTTATTTATAATGGCTATGCTAGTAGCAATGGCTGTTATGTTCGCAAGTTGCGACAAAGACAAAAACAGTGGGACTTTAAAACTCTCAATTACTGATGCACCTATTGATTCAGATGGAATTACAGGTGTGTTTATTACAGTAACGGAAATTCAATATCACTTAAATAGAGGCGAAAATGATTGGCAGGTTTTTGAAGAATTTGAAGGTCCTAAGCTTATCAATTTGCTGGATTTGACTCATGGAGAAACTTCTCTATTAGGGAATCTTGAACTTGAAGCCGGCACATACACTCAGATAAGGTTTATTCTCGATGCTCCTGTATATGGCATGGGAACTCCTTCTAATCCAGGATGTTATTTGGAATTTGAAGGTGGAGCTATTGAGCCTTTATTTGTTCCAAGTGGCAGTGAGTCTGGTTTTAAAGGAGTTGGTGCATTTACTGTTCCTTTAAATGGAGTGGTTGAAGTAACTGCCGACTTTGATGTTCGCAAGTCTGTTGTGCATGCAGGTGCTTCCGGAATGTATATTTTAAAACCTAAAATCAGATTAGTTGTAAATGAACAAGCCGGAAAAATCGTAGGAAGTGTAATAAATATTCCTGTTGATTCTCAGATTGCGATTTATGCTTACGCACAAGGAACTTACTCAGATGACGAAGCTCTTGATCCTGCTGCTGAAACTCCTCGCTTTCCAAATGCAATTAGCAGTGATGTTGTAGGTGTTTCAGGAAGCTATCACATTGATTTTCTTGCTCCGATTACATATGATTTGATTGTTGCAAAAGCTATAGGCGGAGAGTTTTCTGTAGTACTTGGGATAGTTGATGGCGTTGTTGTTGAAAGCAAAGATACAACAACAGTTAACATTAACATTGACGAACTATAATCTAACTTGGAAAGTTTTCTGTACAGAATTCTTTTAGATGTTTTTTTAGATTGTTAGTGTGCTCATCTGAAAATGTTACAAACCTTATTTCTATCAATAGATGATTGTTGTTTTTTGAAGAAATAATTATTTCCGGATTGCGACTGTAGATTACCCAGGGTGTTGAATTAATCGCCCGGGTAATCTTTTCTTTTATTTCTGAATGATTGTATTTGTCAGATATTTCAAGAGATATAGAAGAATATTTATTTATGCTCTCTTTCTGTGGGCGAATAAGCACCTGATTTGCAAGCTTAGAATATGGGATTTTTATAGTTTCTCCATTTGTGGTTTCAAGCATAAGTGAAAGATAGCCTATTCTTTTTATCATTCCCTCTGCGAAGTTTGTTTTCAAGTATTGTCCGGTATCAAAAGCATTCTCAGATTTAAGAATCATCCCGGAAATTAAATCTCTTACAATATACCAACCTATAGCCAGGCATAGAATTAATCCCATTACCGTAAGTAAGGATGGCATAAATGAATATTCATCAAATAAAACATATGCAGCCCAAAACAAAAAAACAGTCCAAAGGGAAAACTCTACAACTGGAATAACCCTGATTATAGTATTACTAATTCGTGTTCCTCTTATAGCAAAACCAGTAAAATATATTATTACCCTCATTGAAATGAAAAGGACTATGCCAAGAAAAATAATAGTTAACAGTGTCATAATAATTTCATGTTTTGAAACTTCTCAATTATATGATGTTCTATAACAGGATTTATAGAATATATTCCATTAAACTTTTCAAATATTACCCCCCACCTTATCAGGCTATTCCAGTTATCAATAATCAAATCTTCGCTCACTCTGAGCAATGACGAAATCTTTGTTAGAGAAAATCTTCTCTGCAGCAATAGTTGTAACAAGATAAATTTTTGTTCAGCATTGATATTGTCAAAAACAGAGAGGTCGGGATTGCGTGGGTGGCGCATATAAATAGTTTTGCCGCTAACCTTTTCTATGCACGACAGCCATCCTTGAATTGCGGCTCCGGGGTTGCCGTATGAGACGTTAAATAATTTATTAAATAGCTTGGCATAGTCCCATTCATTAAATAACTTTTCCTCTTTATTGTCAATTATAAACCTTAATCCACTAGCCCTGTGTCTGAGCATTATCATATCTTTCAGCTGCTTTGAATCAAAAGGACTACATTCAATATTGCAAATTGAATAAGAAGAAAGGGATGTTTGTTGCTCAATAATCTTATATGCATAGCTATTTACATTTACCATAAACAGCACATTTTTACCAACTTTTTCTATCAGCGACTCAATATACCTTATAACAGAATCTCCACCCGGTTTTCTTTCCCACCATAGCCCAAGGTCGTTAATAACTACAACTTTTTTACCTCCTTCTTTTAGCGTTTCTATAAGATATTTTTCGTCTGCTTCAAATGCTTTAGCTAGCTCACTTCTAAACAGCTCAGTATCACTAGAGGCTTCTTTTGGCGCTCTTAAAAATGCAGTGTTTTCATTTTTAAAATGTCTGCGCGCTAAAAGTTTTGACAAACTTGATTTTCCTGAGGAGCGCTTGCCTGTTATCAAAATTATACCCGATGATCCTTTGAAAAATCTATTTATTCCTTCTTCTCCAGTTTTAATCTCTTCTTTCATGCCAACCCAAAAATCCTCTCCAATACCCGAAAATCCCGAGAACAAGTTTGTATAATAAAAAGGAAGAGCTCTCATTACTTCTTTCGAAGGCGAAATGGTTGTTATTAAAGAATGAATTTTTTCGTAATTATTTATTGAAGCAGGTGATTCATCTTCAAGTTTTTCTGTCCATAGTATTCCTTCACTTCTTGTATAAAGCAATTTTACAAGCTGTTTCTGCCCTATATTATTTATCCTGTCAATAAAAGTTCTTATTCTTTTTGAGCGCTTTTTCTTTTCTGCTTCTTGTATTTTTTTCTTCAGCGACCTTGAGGTTTGAACAATAACCGACGATGATAGTGGTTCAAAAGCTTTTTTCAGTCCAATATTCAAATTGCTTTCAAGTCCTCTTGTAATAAATAATATTTTTTGCTCTTCGGCCTCAAGTGCTTTAATATAATCTTCTATAACTCCCTTTAAATCAGTTTTTGTCGCATTATCTTCTTCGATAACAGTTTCCTTATTAGCCTGAATATTGAAATTCGCTAATCTAATCGCATCTTTTAAACTTGCTACAGCTTCACTTAAAGTTTCTGATGCACTCCTGCTTTTTGCTTTTACAAAATCAATAAACTCATTGCTTATATAAAATTCAACAGTTTTTCTTATGCCAAGCACATAAGTTTCTGATTCGTTGAGTTTTTGAAGGTCTTTTGGTTCAGCAATATTTAATCCGCTGATTTCCATCGATTCAGGCAGCTCTTTTATTGCATTAAATATTTCGTTATAAAGATTTTGGTAATAAGTTTCAATTGCCGGTGTTTTAATATGGCTGTATTCTATATACGGAAATTCCTTGTTTTTTGATGATTTTGAATTAATAAATTTCTGAGCTTGTTCTTTTAGAGTTGAAATATAGTTTATAATGTTATAATCAATATAGTTGTCAAGCTCATTATTGTGCTTCAAAATTTTAGCGGTAATTCTGGAATTTAATGATAAGAATATATAATCAAGATAGCCCTTGTTTATTGAAGTCTTTAATCCTTTTCTCCAAGATTCAGGGAAAGAATCAATATTTGCTCTCAACTTAGGCTCATTTTTGAATGCCTTTTTGTATTTCCTGCTGAAAAAAGAACTTTTTTGTCCTTCAATTATAAAACTTAAATTGTCTATATCTTTCAACAACTCATCAAACAATTCGTGCGAGGCAATCTGGTAAAATCTTTTAGATTTTTCTTTAAATTCTTCAAGGTTAAATTTGATTTTTTGTCGCTCCATCTGAAGTATAGATGATGCTTTTGACTCTTCCTCGTTTCTCAACTTCCCTATAAGCTCATGCACATCATTATAGATCTTTCTCAGATGCGAGAATGTTGAAAAAGAATGCTGTATGTAAGTCTCCTGAAATTTCTGCAAAAACGTAAGTCTGTTATAATATAGTAGGTATCTTGCAGTATTGTAAAATTTTACTTTCTTTCTTTTTTTATTGTCAAGTTTAATAGTTATAGAATTAGGCAACCCTGCAGTAATTTTGATGAATTCATCCAAATACTGATGAATACTCTTGTCTAAAAACAGTTTTTCTTTTTCTATAATTTCATCAGAATACTTAAAGAATTGTTTTTTAGAATGAAATGCAAAATCATTGAGGCTGTTGAGGAATGCTTTGTTTCTGTCTTCTTCATCCTGAATAAAGATATCCTTTTCGAGAGATGTTAATGTTTTTTGAATTACGTTATTTAGTTCTTTAGAAAATTGTATATACAACTTCTGAATGTTGAAATACCCATCCTGAATAAACTTATTTGATATTTGGTCGGTTTGTTTTGTAATGTTAAAAATCTGATTAGAAATAATTTCCATTGATGGAAGTTTGATTCTTCCTATCAGGCTCTCCGGATAGCCTTCCGGGATTTTTCCTGCCGCTATTTCATCCTGAGTGGCCGATAAATGGTAAGATATTGACGCTTCATCAAAGCTATTAGATGATTTAATTATCATACAAGTTTTAAGAGCTTCACACAAGATATTAAATTTAGAATAAACATCACCAACATCCTTACTACCAAAATCATTCATATCAAGAATTGTCAAATCAGTGTTATATGATTCTGATTTAATAATTTGCAATTCTGGAAGCTGTTCTATATTGTTGTTTATAATCCTTATTTCGGCATGAACCCTGTTGTCTTCAATGATTTGCTTTAGTAAAGAATAATAAGACTCTGTATGTTGATATTCATAGTTGATATAAACTATTCGAATACATGCTTGTCTCCATCCCGGTGAAGCCGTAATGAATTTCAATAATGTAATTCCAAAAGATAAGTTTCTGCCCTTGCCATTCCACCATAAATCAATGGTTTTTTGCTTCCCAAAGCCCACTTCTTTATCATGCTTCAAATAAACTTGGTTATAATCAAGTTTTTTAAGCTGGTATAATAGGGTTGTAAATTTTTCCGGATTTTTTGTATTCTTAGCCCAACCCATTAAAATTGTGTTAGGCTCAAATCCTGAAAATCCATAAACCCTAGCTATGTTATCAATTCCATCGTAAATGTTCTGACACAGATGTTTTCTGGTTATAATGTCTCTGGATCCATTTAGTTCTTCAGCCGTAATGTCTTCACCTCGGCTCAAAATCAAGCTTTTAGAAGGGTCTTCAATTAGTTGGAAGCTTGTAAATATTCCAAGACGACCAACTAAAGTCTGGGCAAATTCTAATAGATATGGCCTTGAAGCAGTTCCTCCACTGAATACTATAATATTAGGTCTCCATTTGCTTGTTTTTGTATTTGAAAACATTAGTTTACGCAGCCCGGTTTTTACAAGAGAAGTCCATATACCATTCCATGTGTCACCTGACTGAAGAGTAAGCTCTTTTTTCTTTAAAAACAAAAACACTCCTAATAGCACAAACGATGCTCCTATCATAGCAAGCAGGTCTAATTGTATCATTACAATTATACAAGCAAAAGCGCCAATAATACTTACAATTCTTGGAATTTTAAAACTTGGCCTAAAGTCGCTTCCTGCCCAGTTTTCAACAGTGTATGTAATATTTAAAAATCCATAAGTGATGATGAAAAATATGGTTACTATTCTTGCAATTAAGTTTAGATCGCCTATTAAAATTCCAACCTGAGCAATAAGATATGTGAAAATTAATGCGTTCCTAGGTTCGTTTGAAGCTCCGTATCCTTTTGCAAAGATTGAAGGAGTAATTCTGTCGGATGAAATTGCTTGCAAAATTCTAGGTGCTCCCAAAATGCTTCCAAGCGCTGATGAAAGTGTTGCTCCAAGTATTCCTGCAACAACCAATTGAGGTACCCATGCTATATCAAACAATGCATAAGGATTGTTTACTAAAAGGTCTCTATCAACAGTAAAAGAAAAGAAAAATGCAAGTCCGATATATACCAATAAGCCAAAAAGAATAGCGGCAATTGTTCCAAAAGGTATATCTTTTTTGGGATCTTTCAAGTCTCCCGACATTGATACACCGGCTTCAAAGCCTGTAACAGCAGGAAAAAATATAGCAAACAATGCAATCCAAGACATCGCGCCCGGCATTGTATTTAATTGCGGAGCTGATGGGATAAAATCGTGTTTTCCAAAAAATACTGAAATAAGAGATAATGCCATTATGGTCATTATCAGGTATTGTGTTTTTATTGCAAGTGAAGTGCTGATAAATGTTACAAACATCACAGCAAACAGGATAATCGAGCCTGCAAATCTAATATTGTTGATGGTTGTTTCATATCCGAAATAGGTTAAAAAAGTCTCCGAAAAACCTATTAAATATAAACTCACACTGAATGACAAGCCAACAAAAAGCGCCAAACCTAGAGTGCCTCCTATTGGCAAACCCAAGCTTCTTGAGATCATAAAATAACTTCCACCGGGGCCTACCTTTTTATCTGTTGCAATTGATGCAACACTTAAACCGGTAGTTAACGAGATTATGTGAGCTACAAGTATAATTCCCAAAGTAGAAATTAATCCAGCCTGGCCAACTATCCAAGGCAAGCGCAAATACATTATTACACCCAATATTGTTAATATTGAAGGCGTAAAAACACCACCAAAAGCACTGAATTTTTTACCCTTTGCCAAAACTGTTTTTTTTATAAATGTAACAAAATATTAGACGATCATGTTTTAATGTCATCTCAAAGTTAAAAAAAAAGAATAAAGAGTATTGATAATAAACCTAACCATTGTATTATTTTTTAACTTTGACGTGTTTTTAAGAGGGTTTGAACAATGGGAATTGAAATTACTCTAGCAGTTGTATTTGTTGGTTTTTTAATATTTGCAGCATATCTTTTTGCGGAATTCTTTCGCAGTAAAAACATTCCTGATGTTTTACTTCTAATTATTATTGGTCTTGTCGTTGGCCCAATAACCGGACTTTTAAATCAGTCAATGTTTGGGCACATAGGTAGTGTTTTTTCAAATATTACACTGGTGATTATTCTATTTGAAGGTGGAACTAATTTAAAAGCTGAAATAATTAAACAAGCTTTAAGAGGAACTGCAAAAATTACTCTGATAAATTTTTTAACAAGCACATTTCTTACCGGTTTTATAACTTATTATTTTTTCGACTTCGATCCGATATTGTCATTCATGCTTGGAGCTTTCCTCGGGGGAACCGCCTCTGCAATTATAATACCTATGGTTGCTCAATTGAAAATGGCAAGTAACAGTAAAACTATACTTGTACTTGAATCTGCTGTTACAGATGTTTTGTGCGTAGTTGTGGGGCTTGCTTTTTTTGAAGCATTTAAACTTGGTGAAGTAAAGCTGTTCTCATTGTTTGGAAGTCTTGTTTCGGGATTTTTATTTTCTATTATTTTAGGATTTTTAGGTGGATTAGTTTGGTCGTTTTTATTAAATAAAGTAAGATCAATAAATAATTCAATTTTTACTACTCCGGCTTTCGTTTTTATTATGTTTGGAATTTCAGAACTTCTTGGATTTAATGGAGCTATTACAGCATTAATTTTTGGCATTACTTTGGCAAACATTGAGCTTCTTCCTTTAAATCAGATTCAGAAATACACACGGTTTACTCCAAACTCACTTAACGAAACTGAAAAAGTATTTTTTGCGGAAGTAGTTTTTCTTCTTAAAACTTTCTTCTTTGTATATATTGGAATTTCAATTGTTTTGACTGATTATTTTTCACTTTCGATAGGGCTGCTACTTACTTGTGTTTACTATTTTATCAGAGTATTTATTGTAAATATTTCAGTTAGTAATAGAATCCCAAAACCTGACAGAATCATAATGTCTATGATGGTCCCAAAAGGATTGGCTGCCGCTGTATTGGCTTCTTTACCATATCAGGCAGGAATTGAAGGTGGCGAATTAATTCAGAATATTACTTATTCTGCTGTATTATTTTCAATTGTAGCTAATTCTCTGCTTATATTCGCTAATTCACGTGTGCCCGCAGTAAGGGCTGTTTATGGATTATTTTTCAAATCATAAGATATGAATTTTTACGATTTAGCCCAGCTTAGGCAAAGTACAAGGAAGTATTCTTCCAAACAAGTTGAAAGAGATAAGATTGATAAGATTATTGAATCTTGCAGACTTGCTCCATCAGCTTGTAATTCTCAACCTTGGAAATTCATTGTAATTGATGATGCTAATCTGAAGAAACAAATATCAGACTCTTCTTATGGTTCAGTATTAAGATTTAATAGATTTGCCAATGAATGCCCGGTTATGGCAGCCCTTATTATTGAGCCTCCCAAATTATTAGCAAAAATAGGTGGAGCAATTAAAGATAAAGATTTTTTCTTTATGGATATTGGGATTGTTGCCTCATACTTCTGCCTTCAAGCGGCTGAACTTGGATTGGGAACATGTATGCTTGGTTGGTTTGATGAGCCCAAAGTAAAAAAACTGTTAGAAATACCTTCAGGCAAAAGAGTTGCTCTGTTGTTTACTTTAGGGTATGAAGCAGGAAAGCAAAGAACGAAAATCAGAAAAAACATTAATGATATATTCTCATACAATAAGTACTAATATTTTGTTTTATTTTGCAATGAATACTATCATTATTTGCAAACTTCACTATTATTATTAGCGGTTTCTTTCAGATTCGTTTACAATAACTTTAAAAATTAAACCAATGAAACGAGCATGATTCGTTAAACGCAATTACGGATGAAAATCATCATGCGAGTTCCATCCGACAAATTAATAACAAACTATTAACAAATGAAAAAACTATTATTAACACTAACTGCATTAATTATTATGTTATCAGGATGTGATGAAAAAGAGGTACAAGACAAAATGGGAGTAATCCCTCAGTCAGTAATTGACGAAACAATAAATGAATTAACGGAGGCTCAAGGAGCTGATCTGAAAAACATAATTGCCAAAGGGGTTTCGCAGGTTGCAGCATTGTGGAAAAACTCTGATGGCAGTGCAGATGATTTTAAAAATTTCTGCGTTCAGCACTTTGTTGGAAATAAAGAGGACAAAAAAATACTTTTTGAAAAGCTTTCTACCAGCTTCGAATCAATTTGGGGGTTTTCAAACAGAATGAGCCTTGAGCTTATGAAGCCACTTCATCTTGACCAAGGACCTGTATTGCCTGTAGATATGATGTTTGGAAGCTATTCTCCATTAGCTCATTTCTATGATGATTTTTTCAGCAATAAAATTGCATTTCTTACTGTGCTAAATTTTCCATTTTACTCTCTAGACGATAAGGCAGAATTGGCAAATAGTTGGGACAGACTTGATTGGGCTTATGCTCGTATGGGTGATATATTCACATCCAGAGTTCCTGGTGAAATTAATCAGGAAGCATCGCGAATTGCCACTGAGTCAGATGCGTATATATCTGAATACAATATTGTTATGGGAAACCTCATTAATGATGAGGGGGAAAAACTTTTTGATGATAATTTGAAACTTATTACACACTGGGGATTACGCGATCAGCTTAAGGCTAATTATGGTACTGAAGAGGGTTTGAAAAAGCAGATGATGATTTATCAGGTAATGCAAAGAATAATTTCACAGGAAATCCCGGAAATAGTTATAAATAATGATGAAGTACAGTGGAATCCATACCAAAATATTGTTTATAAAAATGGTGAAGAAGTATCCGCAACTCCTGAACCTAACACCAGATATAGGCATCTTCTTAATAACTTCATAGTAAGCAAAGAAGCAGATGTTTATTCTCCAAGCTATCCAACAGCTATAAATAGGGCATATGATCAAAATCTAGAACTTACAAGAGAAGAAGTTGAGGCTTTATTTATCAACCTTGTTAGTTCTCCAATTCTGAAGGAGGTTGGGCAGTTAATAAAAAGCAGATTAGGTCGCGATCTACAGCCGTTTGATATATGGTATGATGGTTTTAAGGCTAGAAGCGGTATTTCTGAAGAAAAATTGAATAATCTTACCAAATCAAAGTACCCCAATGCTGAGGCTTTTGAAAAAGATATCCCAAGAATACTTATTAAACTGGGTTATTCTAAAGATAGAGCAAATTATATTGCTTCAAAAATTACTGTAGAAGGATCTAGAGGAGCAGGACATGCGTGGGGAGCTCAAATGAAATCTCAATTGTCGCATCTTAGAACCAGAATAGTTGAGGGCGGCTTGAATTATAATGGATATAATATTGCTATGCACGAACTTGGCCATAATGTTGAACAAACGATAAGCTTATACGACGTAGATTATTATATGCTGAAAGGTGTTCCTAATACCGCATTTACTGAGGCGTTAGCATTTGTTTTTCAGGTAAGGGATCTTGATATTTTGGGAATGCAAAGCCAAAATCCTGACATTGAACATCTTCAGGCGCTTGATGTATTTTGGGGAAGTTATGAAATAATGGGTGTTTCTCTTGTTGATATGTATATTTGGCAGTGGATGTATGAGAATCCTAATGCTACTGAAAAAGAATTGAAAGAACAAACAATTAAAATAGCTATTCAGGTTTGGAATGATTACTACGCTCCTGTTTTTGGGGTTAAAGATTCTCCAATTCTTGCAATATATTCTCATATGATAAGCTATCCATTATATTTGGCAGCATATCCTTTGGGCCATTTAATAGAGTTCCAGCTTGAGGGACAAATAAAGGGCAAAAATGTTTCGGAAGAAATTGACAGGGCATTTACAACCGGGAAAATTATACCACAAGAATGGATGAAGGAAGCCGTTGGAGAGCCAATATCTAATCAGCCAATGCTTGATGCAGTTGAAAAGGCACTAAAACACATTAAATAAAATAATTTACAAAAAGTATAAGGGAGACGCCAAACATAGGGTCTCCCTTTTTTTATAAACTTTAAGTATGAGAATTATCTAATAATAGATAATAAGGGTTACATCAACCCTTCAACAACCCTCGGATAATTTAGCAATTCTAATTTCCTAACTTTTTTCTCTAAAGATTCCGGAGTGTCTTCAGCAAATATTTTACAAGCTGCTTGAAAAATTACTCTTCCTTGGTCATATTCTTCATTTACATAATGTATACTAATGCCACTTTTAGAATCTCCTGAAGCCATTACAGCTTTGTGAACATTCATCCCGTACATTCCTTTTCCTCCGTATTTTGGCAGCAGAGCAGGGTGTATATTCACTATCTTTTTTGGGTAAGCTTTGATGAAATATGGGGGAATTAATGATAAATATCCTGCTAAAACAACGAAATTAATGCCATGTTCTTTGAAAACCCCAAGTACATATTCTTCATCTTTCCATTTGTTTTTGTCAATTACCAGGTGAGGTATTTGCGCAATTTCAGCCCTTTTTAAAGCATATGCAAATGGATTATCACTAACAACCAAAGCAATAGTTATATCATAATGAATTCTGAAATAATTTATAAAGTTTTGAACATTAGTTCCATTGCCCGAAGCAAGAAGCGCAAGTCTGTTTTTGGGATTGTAAGTGGTCATGTCAATAATGTTATGGTTGTATGACTTGATAGTGAGAAGACAAATATAGTTAAAATCAGTGATTATTTTTTAATGTGAAATAAAAAGTGCTGAATTCAAGTCACAAATGCAACTTTTTGTTTAATCAAATTTAATGATAAAAATTCAATTGGTGATAAGAACCCCAATTTTTTTCTTGGTCTGTTATTTAACTTGTGTTGAACATATTGAATTTGTTGATTAGTAATATTTTCAAAAGAAGACCCTTTAGGAAAGTATTGCCTGATAAGCCCATTTATATTTTCATTAGCACCT
>JAGXRQ010000021.1 GCA_018335675.1 Bacteroidota bacterium
TACAGGTTGAATCCTGAGACAGGCGGTGTTGTGTGGACAGGCGAGGGAGCAGGCACAAGCAGCAGGATGAGCTATATGAATGGCGTTGTTTATTTTGTAGGTGGCAGCACAGGTAAACTTCACGCGGTTGATGCATATACCGGCGAAACGGTCTGGCGACTAGATGCAGAGCTAATAGAAGGCAGCAATGCAGAATTCCGCACCAACGCAGTATATGTAATCCCCGGCGAAGGCAACGAAAAAGGAAAAGTTGTAGCTCTTACACATATGCACGCGTATTGCTTTGAAGCTTATAGGTAGGGAGAGGTAGGGTATAAGGGTATAAAGGTATAGGGTGTGAGGAAACTGTCATCAGCTCCCCCTATAGGGGGTTGGGGGG
Source organism: Bacteroidota bacterium (assembly GCA_018335675.1). Lineage (GTDB taxonomy): Bacteria > Bacteroidota > Bacteroidia > Bacteroidales > UBA7960 > PWND01. The sequence continues at coordinate 380 of JAGXRQ010000021.1, forward strand.
TCGGTGGAAATAAGGTATAGGGTATTAGGGTATAAAGGTATAGGGTATACGAAAACTGTCATCAGCTCCCCCTTTAATGGGCTTGGGGGGGTGGTGGAAATAAGGTATAAGGTATAAGGTATAGGGTATAGGGTATAGGGTATAGGGTATAGGGTATAGGGTATAGGGTATAGGGTATAGGGTATAAGGAAATCGTCAGATTGAACTTTCGACTGCCGACTTTCGACTGCCGTCTTACGACTCAATACTATTCTTCACCTGAATAACCCTTGCAGCAATACTAATTGCAATTTCTTCGATAGTTTCACTGTTTATTTGTAAACCCATAGGAGAATCAACCTTATCTAGTTTTTCTTGGGTTATACCTTGAGCTATTAATGAATCGAATATTTTTTTGACTTTATTTTTGCTTCCAATCATTCCAAGATAAGCCAGGTTTTTTGAAACCATTTGCTTTAGTATCAGCTGATCTTCTGCATGAGAAACTGTCATTATTGCTACATATGAATTTTGACCCTCTTTTACATGTGAAGATGCATTATGATAATCAATAATATCTTTCTGATGAGCAAATTGGTTTTTTACCATTGTAGAAAGGTCTTTTCTGTTATCATAAATGATAACTCTAAAACCCAACATCCTGAATACGTTGCTTACCGGCACGCTAACATGCCCTCCTCCAAATATATACAGTGTATCTCTAATTCCTATAACTTCTGAAAATGTCCAATTGGTTTTGCTTTTTATGCTGCTTCTAACATAATACTCGAAATTTTCACTTTCAAAAAAGAACATCCCCTGAGGTGTCATGCTTAAAACCCCGTTTTTACCTTTCTCAAGACATTCAATAATATTCAAAACCGTTTTAAGACTTTTTTCGGCAAGTGGCATAAATACATGAGTTTGTTCTCCTGAACAAACCAATCCCGACTTATCTTCTTTTGCATCAGAAGAATGCACCTGACGTTTAATGAAAATATCAGATGCATTTTCCAATAATAACTTCTTAGCTGCTTCAACCATATTAACTTCCATTACACCACCACCAATAGACCCTTCTAAAAGTCCATCCTCAGAAACAGCCATTTTATAACCCGCCTTGCCCGGACTACTGCCAATTCGCTCAATAACAGTAATTAGTATTACTTTATGATTGCTTTCTAGCTTTTCTTTTATGAAATTCCAAATTTTCATGTCTTAATTTTTAGTCCAAATCATTGTTTAATAACTTATTCGATTATTGGGTTACTCTTTTTTTGTTTTGTTTTAAGAGCCCGTCAATGACCTCAGCGGGTTTTTTAAATCTATTTGTAAGCATCATTGCGCCTATTATATATGGCTTATAGCCTGCTTCAATGTATGTTTTAATTCTATATTTTTCAAAAACGTCAGCATTAACTTCTCCTTCTTTACAAGATACTGCTGAAATATCAGCAGGTAAACAGTGCATATACAGAGCATTTTTACCTTTTGTTACATTCATTTTATCTTGATTGTATTCCCAGTCTTTATGCTTTGCATTATTAGTCAAACAAACTTTTTCAAGCTCTTGAAGACCATTTTTATCCTTAGCCATTAAAAGCTCTGTTCTTTGTTGCATAATATGAAAAGGTGCCCAGCTTTTTGGGTAAACAATATCAGCATCTTTCATAGCATCCTTCATATTATGGCTAATGTTAAATGAACCGCCACTTTTCTTTGCATTTGCTTTGGCAATGTCAACTATTTCAGGAATTAGTCCGTATCCTTCAGGATATGCCAATTCTATATTCATCCCAAATCTTGACATAAGGGCAATAATTCCCTGAGGAACAGAAAGAGGCTTTCCGTAACTTGGAGAATACGCCCAGCTCATAACAATCTTTTTACCCTTTAGGTTTTTAAGGCTTCCAAATTCATTCTGTAGGTGAAGCAAGTCTGCCATAGATTGTGTAGGATGGTCCATGTCGCATTGTAGATTTACAATACCCGGACGAACAGGCAATACACCTTCTTTAAATCCTTCATCGAGAGAATCAGCAACTTCACGCATGTATTTATTGCCTTCTCCCAAAAACATATCATCACGAATGCCGATAAAGTCTGACAAAAAGGATATCATATTTGCTGTTTCTCTTACAGTTTCACCATGAGATATTTGAGATTTTTCTTCATCAAGGTCTTGAACAGCAAGTCCTAAAAGGTTGCTAGCAGATGCAAATGAGAATCTTGTACGTGTAGAGTTATCTCTGAAGTTAGAAATTGCAAGTCCTGAATCAAACAGTCTGCAAGAAACATTTTTTTCTCTAAGTTCTTTAAGAAGAGTTGCTACTTCAAGGATTATTTTCAGGTCGGTCTCAGATTTTTCCCATGTTAGAAGGAAGTCTTTTTTATAAAGCCCCGATTTCAATTCGGCTAATTTCTCTATTCTTTTTTTAATGTCCATTTTTTCTGATATTTACGTTGTACACCATGGTGATTATCGATAGTTTTATTTAATCTAGATTTCGTAAGCAAATGCAGCATAAAATGCAGATGCATCAACCAAATCCTGAATTGGAACTTTTTCGTTTGGTGCATGTGCAAGAACTTCATTGCCAGGTCCAAATCCAATAATTGGAATTCCGTAATAACCATTTATAGTAACTCCATTTGTTGAAAATGTCCATTTGTCAATTTTTGGATCTCTGTTGAATAATTTTTTAAATGCTCTGGCTCCGGTTTGGACAATTTCATGGTCTTCTTCAAGTTTCCATGTAGGATAATATTTTTCCATTCCATACTTCAAGCCTGTAAATGCCTCTTCCATATATTCTAAAACTTCAACTCTTGCATTCATGCCTTTGATAAGCTCTTCAATTTCTTTTACTGCACTTTCCTTAGTTTCTCCCCAAGTGAGTCTGCGGTCAAGGTGAATATGTGCATAATCAGCAACAGCGCATAAAGAGGGACTTTTAGAAACAAATTCAGAAATTGTTACACTGCCTTTTCCAAGAAACTCGTCATATTTTAGTCTTTCATTAAGCTTTTCAACTTCTAGAGCAACTTTTGAAGCCATATAAATAGCGTTTTTTCCGCGCTCTGGAGCTGAACCATGCGAAGAAACTCCATAGAAAGTGACTCGCATTTCCATTCTTCCTCTGTGCCCTCGGTAGATATTTAGATTTGTTGGCTCTGTGCTAATAGCATAATGCGGTTTAATTCCAAGTTCTTCAACAATATATTTCCAGCATAAACCGTCGCAGTCTTCTTCAATTGCACTTCCAACAAAATAGATTGTCATATCCTTGTCGAATCCTAGTTCTTTAAGAATTCTCCCTGAAGTTACAAATGCAGCAGGCCCACCTTTTTGGTCAACTGTACCTCGGCCATGCACAAAACCGTCCTTTATTTCTCCTCCAAGTGGATCGAAGTCCCAGTTTTCAATATTTCCAATATCAACAGTATCCATATGACCGTCGATAGCCAATATTTTTTTGCCATTTCCAATTCTTCCGATAACATTCCCAAGTCCATCAATAATTACTTCATCGAAACCGGCTTCTTCCATTTGTCTTTTAAGTTCGTATTGAACTTCTTTTTCCTGAAGGCTTAGTGATTTTAACTTAATAAGTTTAGAAAGGTTTTCAGCTGTATAATTTTTATATTTTTCAGCTAATTCTTTAATCTTTGAATAATGATTTTCCATTTTAAAGAGGTTTACTTTTTATAAAAAAAGAGGCTGAATCCCTAAGATACAACCTCTTTATGTGTTTTTAATAAATACTATGCGTTAAGCATAATCGGCATAACAAGCATTAGAATATCTTCTTTGTCGTCTTTTGCAGCAGGCAATACTAATCCTGCGCGATTTGGTTCTGACATTTCCATTAATACTTGTTCTGAATCTATATTATTAAGCATTTCTACAAGGAATTTGCTGTTGAATCCTATTTCAATGTCTTCTCCTTCAAAGTGGCAGTTTAGTCTTTCATTAGCTTCGTTGCTGTAATCAAGGTCTTCTGCATTCAGAATAAGTTCTGAACCGGCAATTTTAAACTTAACTTGATATGTGGTTTGATTTGAGAACAATGAAACCCTTTTTATTGAATTTATAAAAGGAACTCTGTCAACAATTAATTTTTTAGGATTTGCTTTTGGTATAACAGCACTATAGTTTGGATATTTTCCATCTATCAGTCTGCATGTAACTGTAATATTCTGGAATGTAAATCGTGCATTTGTATCATTAAACTCCATAACAACTGGAGCATCATCCTGTGATAGAATATGACGTAGCTGGTTAAGAGGTTTTTTTGGAATAATAAAAGAAGCATCAACTTTTGGAACTACATCGTTGCGACGATATCTAACCAGTTTATGAGCATCAGTTGCTACAAAAGTGATATTATCCTTTGCTAATTCGCAGAAAACACCCGACATTGCAGGTCTAAGGTCGTCGTTACTAGCTGCAAAAATGGTTTTGCTTATTGCATTATAAAGTATATCAGATTCTATTTGCACTTTGCTACTGCCTTCAATAACCGGATTCTTCGGGAAATCTTCACCATTTTGACCGGCTAAGCGGAACTTTCCTTCACCTGCTGTTAGTGTGATTCCGAAATTTGTATCGTCAACATCAAAAGTAACGGGTACGTTTGATAATGTTTTTAATGTGTCAAGAAGAATCTTTGCCGGAATAGCAACACTTCCTTCACCTTCAGCCATATCGGCCGTAATCTTTGTGTTCATAGTTGTTTCTAAGTCAGATGCTGAAACCACTATTTCATTTTCTTCAAGGTGAAATAGAAAATTGTCAAGAATAGGTAATGTGCTGTTTGTGCCAACAACTCCTCCAATAGCTTGGAGTTGCTTTAATAATGCTGAACTGGAAACGATAAATTTCATGCGTCAGAGATTTTATTGTTTTACTATTTGGTTAGTTCTAGTTTAGTCTGCAAATATACTTGTAAAAATTTTGTTGTATGGAATTTAGTCACTTTTTTTTACATAAAAAGATAAGGGGCGAAGAATTCTGCTAAATACAAAATACCTTGCTAGGGAATATTCCTTTTCATTAACAACAAGATAAAATAGGTTGGGGTCTACATCAGTAGTAATCCCCAATTCTTCCTTTTCTTTTTCTGTTATCATTTTAGAATAAACTTCAATTTTTGTTATTTTAGAATTAGAGTCTTCAACAGTAATGATGTATGATGGTGACTGGGTGTTTAAAACTTCCTTAACTTTTGATAATTCTTCTCCATAAAGAAGCTTTTCAAAATAAAGATCATTAAAGGCGGTAAGTAATCTCTGCACTTTCATAGTGTCCAAAGAATAGCCGGTTAAAGTTTTCCCATTTTGCTCACTAAGTTGAAAGTTGCCGTTTTTATTATAAAAGATAAATGATTCTTCAGAATTATCATTCACAACTACTTTTATTGAGTTGATTTCAGATTGCTGAAGTTTGAATACAACCGGATCTCTCCACTCATAATAGTTTGATGAGAAGTGTCTGCTTATACCTCCATCAATGCCCGGTATATGCACAATATATGGGAAACTTGCGCCCTCAATTTGCATTATGGTTCCAGCAGCGTCGTAGTCATCCTGACCAACATAAAAGCTTTTAATTTTTGTTCTGTAGGGAATAACCTTTAAACCAGCAATTGAAATAATATATCTGCGAGCAAATACATTAATTTTAACTCCGTTTTCCTTCAGGTTATTAGATATAATTTCTCTGTTTTCAATCGGTACAGGATGTTTTATATAAAGATTTTTTAGAATTCTAATTAGGTCGTTAATGGCTATATTGTTGGCTGTATAATTATCATTAATCATCCAAGTGCCCGATTTGTTCTGTTTTAGTCTTATAGGCTCTTCATTCTTTTTTGATAATTCTAATAAAACGATATTTTCATCAGAATCAATTGAGAAATTTCTATTATGGGTAGAGTCTGCCGTTGTTCCTGTTTTGTTATAAAGGTATAATGCAAAAACTATTACAAGTATTGATATTATGAAGAATAATACGTTTGTTAGATTTTTAGTCATTGTTTTTATTTCAAAAAACTTTCAATATTTGAATTTCTATCTTGTATATTTTCTCTTTCTAAGCCAAAACCTCACAATACCAAAAATAGTTATTAATAAAACTGGCAAAACCACATTATAGAATTGAATTTTAGCTTTTGAATTATTTACTGCAGTTTTGTCAAGCATTCTTAATCTAATTTCCTTATTACGTGCCTCCATAATACTTGGGTCGTTGGAAAGGTAGTTTACTGAATTTAACACAAAGTCTTTATTCCCAAACGTTTCATTAAGGAATCTATCATAACCCAAAGGCAAAGGTTGTCCTCTTTGGTCTAAACTGTTCAGAATAATATCGCCATCGGCAACTACAACCATAGAAGTGTTCGCGCTTTTATCTCTAATTTCAAATCCTTCTGGGAAGTGAACATTTGGAGGTATTCTGTTTTTGTAAATGCTTTCAAAACTACCTTCCAGAAGAACAGCAACAGGTTTTTGTCCAGCCCTGAAAAGCGATTCGTCAGGTGGGTTATGCAATATATCCAAGCTAATTCTGGTAGGAGTTTGCATTACGCGTGTATAGGGTGAAGTTTGAAGTAAAAATGTTTTTTTAATGCCTTCAACTCCAATTGTATCAATACTGCTAATAAATTGAGTTTTTATTGCATTAAGATTTCTTACAATAGGATGATTGCTGGTTGGAGTAATCATTGGGAAATAATACCAAGGTACAAGACTTATCTGAGGTCTGTTTCCTACCATTCCGGTTGTAATAGGAATAGGGACTGAACGTAAATCTTTTAGGAGGTCAACGTTTAGTCTTACACCGTATCTAAAAAGCATATCATCAATGTTTACTGGCCATCCCATTCCAATTGTCTCAGGTTCAGCTCTTAAGCTATCCATTTCTGCAAATACAGGGTCAATAAGCCAAAAGCACGACCCCCCTTGCATTATAAACTGATCTATAAGAAATTTAGTTGTTTCAGGAAATTCTTTTCTTGGTTTGACAATAATTAATGTGCTTAGATTCTGTAGTGGAAGATAGCTAGTATCTAGTACTATGTTTTTTACATTATAGAAATCACCAAGAGAAATTTTTATGTCAACAACATTTCTATGCGCAGGGCCTCCAAGTCCTTCAAGAAAACCTATATTGGGTTTCTCAAATGTAATAAGTTGCCTTATTGCAGAAGCAAGGTTATATTCAAGAGCTTGAGATGAGTTATTAAGAATTTCTTCGTGTCTGACACCTATTTGATCCATCAATAAATGCACAGGAATTTCTCTTCCTTTGTAACTAACTAAAGCTGCAGGGAAAATTACCTGTTGTGAGCTTGCATCTTCGGCTTTTATTTGAAGTTGTGTTGCTATCAGCCCTTTTCTGGTAAGCATATCAATGTTAGCTTGTCTTTGGCGTGCATCAGATGCTTTTAATGGATTAATAAACTCAAACTGTATCATACTGCTATATGCCCTGAATTCTTCAAGCATTTCGCGAGTTTGGTTTGATAACCTTTTAAATTCTGCAGGAAAGCTTCCCTCAAGATATACTTTGAAATATACTATATCATCAAGGTCGCGAAGCATCTCTTTTGTTGAATTTGTGAGTGAATATCGCTTTTCTGCGGTCATATCAAGCCTAAAGAATGACTTGCCTCCAATCATATTTAATGCTGATATAATTATCAATGCAATCAAAAACTGAATTAGGTTTTTCTTTCTTATTTTATTATTCTGACTCATATTTTTATTTCTCATTTTTTCTCAACCTCAGATCAATTTACCATTTTCTACTTTCAAGTTTAATTTTAGTAAAGAGTATAAAAATAGTAATTACGCTGAGGAAATAAATAACATCTCTGGAATCAATTACACCTCTTCCCATTGATGAATAATGTGAATACATACCGAGATTTTTGATAAACAAATCAAAACTCCCAAACATTTCAAATGACGAAAGCATCTCAAATCCTATAAAAGCCATTGCACAAAGGAAAACGGCAATAATGAATGAGATAATCTGATTTTCTGTGATGGCAGATGAAAAAACTCCAATGGCAACAAAGCCTGCCCCAAGCATCAATAGTCCCAAATACGAGCCAATAATACCACCAATATCAATATTTCCGTGAGGGGCGGCAAACATATACACCGTTAAGAAATAAATTAACGTTGGAATAAGTGATAAAAGAACAAGAGTAATACCAGCTAAGTATTTAGCCATTATAATATTAATGTCAGAAAGCGGTTTTGTAAGAAGCATTTCAATTGTTCCTGATTTTTTCTCATCAGAAAAAAACCTCATTGTAATTGCCGGTATAAGAAATAGAAATACATAAGGTCCAATTTGAAAAAGGCTGTCGAGATTTGCGTATCCGCTTTGAATTATATTGTAATTAAGCGGGAAAACCCAAAGAAACAAGCTAGTAATAATTAAAAACACTGAAATTGCTATGTAGGCAATCAGACTATTGAAAAAACTATTTATTTCTTTCCTGAAGAGATTTAGCATCTTAAAATTATTTATTGAAAAAATCTATTGTAACTGAATCATTAAGCGTTAATCCTAAAAGGCTTGAGCCTTTACCCTGATTAATTGCAATTTCAAGGTAACCTGTGCTACCAAACAAAGCAAGCTTCTCTCCGGGAACAACGTCAGAATAAGCTTTACTCAATCTGTTTATTTCAGAATCGTATGTTCGGAAGCTTATAGTAAAAGGCCTTCCTTTTCCGGTTGTTTTAAAAATTGTTTCATCAATATTTATATAAACATTTTCATAATCATCAATATAAATGACCTTACCAACAATCTTGTCAGGATAAGTTCCTGGTTTGAAAGCTAATTTTTGAGTAAGCTCTTTTCTGGGATTTCCAATGTCCTTTAATTTTTTGCCTTCTAAAATCATTTTTGCAGCACTTACAAAAACATCACGCGTTGAGAAAGTGAAATATTCTGATTCCTGTAAAATCTCTATTTCAACGGCTTCTACATCATTCATATTGTCAAATAAAAGCGAAAATATTCCATTATCTGCTCCTATAAAATAATGTCCCTTGTGTAGAACAGCTACATGAGGATATTCAAGGCTTGCTTCAGTGTTAACTCCAACAAGATGAATAGTTCCTTCAGGAAAATTTACAGCGGAATTTTTAAGCACAAAACTAGCTTCCATTATATTGTAAGGACTAATATTATGAGTAATGTCAACTATTTGTGCATTAGGTATGTGTTTGAGAATAGCTCCTTTAACTGAACTTGCAAAGGGTGTTCTTGTTCCCCAGTCACTTGTTAATGTAATTATTGCCATATTTTTTTCTTTAATGCTGCAAAGTTAATGATACAACGATAGATTTAATAAAGTTCAGAAAAAATATCTATTTTTGCACTGGTTTAAAAATCGTAAAACTAAAGTATATTAATGGCATCAGACAATAATAATCAAGATTTTTCAGGAGAAAAAACATTTCAACTTGAAGGTATTCACCCTTCAGATATTTTTGGGATGAAGGAAGAAAAACTTCAATTGATATGCAGAATATTTCCAAAACTGAAAATTGTATTAAGAGGAGATTTGCTAAAAGTTATTGGAGAAGAAGATGATATTGCTTTTTTTGATAAAAAATTTACCCGTATTCTTAATTATTATGAGAAGTTTGGGAAGATTCCGGAAGAGATAATTCTTGAGATTATTTCAGATGAGCAGGATAGTATGCCAATTGATAATATGGGTCCTGTATCGTCTGAAGTATTGGTGCACGGGAGAGATGGAATGCTTATCAAAGCGCGAACTCCGAATCAGGCAAGAATGGTTGAAAGCTTCAAAACTCATGATATGCTTTTCGCAATAGGACCGGCAGGTACAGGAAAAACATATACTGCAGTTGCATTAGCTGTTAGAGCATTGAAAAATAAAGAGGTTAAGAGAATTATTCTAACCCGTCCTGCAGTAGAAGCAGGAGAGAACCTGGGATTTTTGCCGGGCGATCTAAAAGAAAAACTTGACCCATATCTACAACCTTTGTACGACGCATTACGCGATATGATTCCTCCATTTAAGCTTGAAAGCTACATTGAAGACGGAACAATTGAAATTGCACCTCTGGCATTTATGCGTGGAAGAACACTTGATAATGCTTTTGCGATTCTTGATGAGGCTCAAAATGCTACTACAAATCAGCTTAAAATGTTTCTTACAAGAATGGGCAAATCAGCAAAATTTCTTATAACAGGCGATATTACCCAGATTGATTTGCCAAAAAATCAAGCATCAGGATTAATTTCTGCTATAAAAATTTTAAATCAAGTAAAAGGTGTTGAATTTGTCTTTTTAAATGAAAAGGATGTTGTAAGACATCCTTTGGTTACTAAAATTATTACCGCATATAAACAAAATGAAGGTGATTAACATTGTAATTCTTTAATTATTAATTTTTAATCTTAAATCTTAAATCCATGCAGGCAGTAACAAAAACAAATTTTCAGTTTCCAAAGCAAAAAAGCTTTTATAAAGGTAAAGTCAGAGATGTATATAACATCGACGATAAGACATTGTTAATGGTTGTAAGCGACAGAATCTCGGCTTTTGATGTGGTTTTACCTCAGGGAATTCCATATAAAGGACAGGTGCTAAATCAGATTGCAGCAAAGTTTCTTGATGCAACATCTGATATCGTTCCAAATTGGAAAATAGCTACTCCCGATCCTATGGTTACAGCCGGTATTTATTGTGAGCCATTTAAAGTAGAAATGGTTATCAGAGGTTATTTGTCTGGTCACGCATGGAGAGAATATAAACAAGGAAAACGCTTAATTTGTGGAGTTCCTATGCCAGATGGAATGAAAGAAAATGACAAATTCCCCAAACCTCTCTTAACTCCAACAACAAAAGAAGCTGTTGGTCATGATGAAGATATTTCAAAAGAAGATATTTTAAAGCATGGTCTTGTTTCGGAAAAAGATTATAATATGCTTGAAGAGTATACACTAAAACTATTCCAGAGAGGTACAGAAATAGCTGAAAAAATGGGTCTTATTTTGGTTGATACAAAATATGAATTTGGGAAAGCAAATGGTAAAATATATTTGATAGATGAAATTCATACTCCTGATTCTTCAAGATATTTTTATCTAGATGGATATCAGAAACGTCAGGATGCAGGCGAACCACAGAGGCAATTGTCTAAAGAATTTGTTCGCGAATGGCTTATGGAACAAGGATTCCAGGGCAAAGACGGACAAGTTGTGCCTCAATTGCCTGATGAATTTGTAAACAAAGTTTCTGAAAGATATATAGAATTGTATGAAAAAATAACGGGTGATAAGTTTGTCAAAACCCCTGCAGCTAATGTAGTTGAAAGAATTGAGAAAAACTGTGTGGAGTTTTTAAATAAATAAAACTTTGACGAATTATAAAAAGAGGCTGACTTGAAAAAGTCAGCCTCTTTTTAATTTCTGTTGTTCAAAACCTCAGAAGGAGTTTCAATGCCGTAGCCTTTATGTCCCACTACCAACCATTGAGTAATATCGAAGATTGCTCCGTGTTGCAGAAATCCTACCTTTATTCCATTAATACTGATTCTTTGACCCGGATTTATAGCATTTACGTTTGAAAATGATACATCATTTGTATCAACAACTGTAATAATGCCGGTACCAACAACTTCAAATATGTTTTGAGGATTTATAAGTATTGCAGTATTTTCGCCAATTCCAATTCCTCTGTTAGGTATTTCTGTACATAAGAATTGAGTCATTCTACCTATTCTACCTCTAGCAACGAAATGAGTATCAATAGTTATATTTTCAATAAAACCAAAACCTTTTGTATGAGCAACTGTACCTTTAATTAGTCCTTCGTTATCGCCATCATAAGTCATAGGATTTGATGCTGCTGCAGCTCCTGCAGATGTTCCTGCTATTGTAAGGCCTTTTGTTTTATGCAATAAGACAATTTTTTCAATAAGCGCAGTTTCTCCTAAAACATTTACAAGCCTAACTTGATCACCACCAGTAAAGTAAACCAAATCTGCTGAATCAAGCAGTTCGAGATACTTTGGATCATCAGCTTCTCTTTTCTCTCTAATGTCAAAAACATGAATGTTCTCAACCCCAATTCTTTTGAATGCATCTTGATAATCTTGCCCACACTCAACAGGATATGATGTTGCTGTAGGGATTACTATAATATTTTTTGCATTATTTAAAGCAACAATGCTTCTTAAAACAATCATATTGTCTTTTCTGTCTTCGGCACCACCTACCAAAGCCAAATAACCTTTACTGTTTTCACTTTTGTTGAAGAAAATCATATATTATGAAATATAATTATTAGTTAAATCAAATTAATAGTCTAATCGTGCAAAAATATAGGTTTTTTATGATCAAAAACTCAGTATATAACTGCATTTTGATTAGTTGTAAACAATCCAATGTTAATAAAATGTTAAGCAGCTATTATATAACTTGTTAACACTGAATTTGAAAAAATGTTTTTCGATTTTTTAATAAATCGAAATAACAATCATAAAAGTTGCTTCTTGTTACCTAAAGAAATGCCTAATAATGTCATTCAGGTTAGCAAATAGGAGCAAAGAGAAAAGGATAATCATTCCTGCAATTTGAGCATACTCCATGAATTTTTCTCCGGGTTTCCTTCTGAAAATTATTTCATAAATCAAAAACATTACATGTCCTCCGTCTAAAGCAGGAATAGGTAATAAATTCATTATTGCCAAAATAATGGATAGAAATGCAGTAATTGTCCAAAAATGCAACCAATCCCAAGTAGGAGAAAAAATGCTTCCAATTGTAATAAAACCTCCAATACTTTCAGTTGCTTTTACTTCCGGTCTGAAGAGCAATCTTAATTGTCCTAAGTAATCAACTGTTGTATTGTATGTTTTTACAACTCCTGCAGGTATGGCTTGTATAAAGTTATAATGACGGGTTTCGAAATCGAAAATTTTATCAATTGAAGCAAATGCAACTCCAATCATTTGATTTTCAGGAATGAAAATATTCAGAATAGTATCATTTCCATTTCGGTTTATCATTAAGGTAGTATTCTCATTTTTGAATTTCATTATTGCAGCTCTGAATTCATTAAATGTAAAAGCTGTGTCTGTTCCGATTCCCTTTATTACATCACCTTTTTCAACACCGGCAATTTGCGCCTGACTTTCACTTGCAAAATCATCAACTATTAATGGATAACGAATAGAAATGAAGTTTTTTCCTTTAGATTCAATCATCATCCCAAAAAATTCAGTTGGAACCTCAAATGTCATTTCTTGGGTATTTCTGACAATAGTCACATTTTTTACATTTCCGAAAATGAATTCAGGAGTAATATCGAAGAAATCAACAACTTCCTTATTATTTAATGCAATGATTTTATCACCATCTTGTAACCCAATTTTTTGAGCTAAAGAATCTGCGACAATTCCATATTTTAAGTTTTTTGCAGGAAGGAATTTCTCTCCAACTAAGAAAAGCATGAAAATATAAATCAGTATAGCAAGTAATACATTGAACATTACGCCGCCAAGCATAATCAATAGTCTTTGATGTGCTGGTTTAGACCTAAATTCATGTGGTTGAGGTGGTTGTTTCATTTGTTCTTTATCCATGCTTTCATCTATCATTCCTGATATTTTTACATAACCGCCAAGGGGAAGCCAACCCAAGCCGTATGTTGTTTCACCTTTTTTGAATTTGAATAATGAAAACCAAGGATTGAAAAATAGATAAAATTTCTCTACTCTAGTTTTGAAAAGTTTAGCAAAGTAGAAATGTCCTAATTCGTGAGCTATTATAAGCACTGATAAAGCTAAAATAAATTGTATTGTTTTGATTAATGCTTCCATTCTAAAGTATTTGTTTGTTTAATTAATAATATGCTAAATGGAAATATCCAATAGCTCATTAGTGTAAATCCTAGTTATTTTATCTGTTTCGAAAAAATCATCATATGTAGGTGTTGCAATAAAAGTCATTTTTGCCATAATTTGTTCAATAATTTCTGGCATTTTCAAGAAATTAACCTTGTCATTGAGGAAAGCTTCAACAACTACCTCGTTAGCTGCATTTAATATACATGGCAGATTTCCTCCTTTTTCTAAGGCGTAAAATGCCAGACTTAGATTTTTGAAACTGTCAGTATCCGGTTTTTCAAAAGTGAGGTTTGGATAATCAAGAAAGTTAAACCTTTTAAAATCACTTTTTAACCTTAACGGGTATGATAATGCGTATTGTATGGGTATTTTCATATCAGGGAGACTCATTTGAGCCTTCATTGAGCCATCTTCAAACTGAACAATAGAATGTATTATAGATTCCGGATGAACGATAACTTCAATTTGATCAGGTCTTAGACTAAATAGCCATTTAGCTTCAATAGCTTCAAGACCCTTGTTCATAAGACTTGCCGAATCTATAGTAATTTTATTGCCCATATCCCAGTTTGGGTGCTTAAGGGCATCTTCTTTTTTTACTTTTTGCAAAAATTCTTTTGATTTTCCCCTGAAAGGACCACCGCTTGCAGTAAGAATAATCTTCTCAATAGGATTATGAAATTCTCCAACAATACATTGAAAAATCGCGGAATGCTCAGAATCTACGGGCAAAAGTACAACTCTGTTTTCAGCAGCAGCTTTGGTTACAAGGCAACCTGCCACAACTAGAGTTTCTTTGTTTGCTAAAGCAATATGTTTACCTGCGTTGATAGCAGCTAATGTTGGCTTTAGTCCCGAAATACCAACCATTGCAGTTAGTACAAGATCAATAGATTCAAATTGCACAACATCACAAAGAGACTCATCGCCTGCAAAGATTTTTATATCTGTATTACTAAGGCTTTCTTTTAGCTTGGAATAATGTGCTTTATTTCCAATTACAACAGCATTTGGATTAAACTCAATTGCTTGTTTAATGAGAAGATCAACGTTATTCTGAGCCGTAAGAATTTCAATCTCAAATTTATCCTGATTGTTTTTTATCACTTCAAGAGCCTGTCTTCCAATAGAGCCTGTAGAACCTAGTATGGCTATTTTTCTTAATGGAAGTTGAGTCATCTATTTTAATATTTTAGAATACGATATAATCAAGAGGATTAACAGGATTTCCATGATACCAAAGTTCAAAATGAAGATGTGTACCTGTTGATAAATAACCCGACTCCCCAATTATTGCAATTACTTCACCAGCTTTTACATAATTCCCGATATGCTTAAGCAAAGCGCTATTATGTTTATAAACGGAGATTAGATTGTTTGGGTGCTGAATACCAATAGTATAGCCGGTTTCTATTGTCCAGGATGCAAAAATAACAGTTCCATCCAAAGTTGCCTTAATAGCTTCTTTTTGGTCGGCAACAATATCAACTCCAAAATGGTTTTCAGCAGGATTGAAGTAATTTGTAACTAAGCCTTTAACAGGAGGGAAAAAGAAAAATTGGTATATGTCTGAATAAGTTTTAAAACTATCTGTGTCAACCCAATACGAATAATTTGATTCGCTTTCTATTTCTTTTCTAAGAATTGAATCTTCTTTTGATTTTGGTAATTCTTTAACCGGTTCAGATGATTGTGGAACGGTATCAGGAAAAACATCGACAATTTCCCTTCCTGATATGATATTTTGCAAGTTTAATATGTAAAGATCTTTGCGAATAAGCTCGGCTTCAATAGTATCTGCCCTTAAATTTAGCTCTCTTAATACTTGCCTTGTATTGAAATCAGCATATCCGGGGATGTATTCCCTTAATGGAGTAAATGCTACAATATATATTGTTGCAACAATTAGAAAAATAGCTAAGGTTCCGAAAAATAGAAAAACATTAAATCGCGTAAGCCTGAATGATATTTTTTCTTCAAAAGTATTATCATTCATTACGACCAAACGGTATTTGTCGTGTAGTTTGTTGAAAAACTTCCGTTCTTTTTTTGTCTTCTTATCCATTAATAAAATAATGTTTTAGCATTTATACACGCGATAAATAGTTAATCTTTAATAAAACAGTAAAAAATTCGAATGCAAATATCGTAAATTTAACTGTTTTGGGGAAATAAATTATTTTTGCATTTTTTATTGAGGTATAAAGTGGTTTTTAAATAATAATCACCAGAAAATTGAGTTATTAAACTGAAAAAAATACATTGCTTGAAACGAAAAAATCTTCAAATAATTATTAGAGTTATAAAAAATCAGTCGCTTCTGGTTTTTATAATACTTACATTTCTTTCATGCTCTACAGAGAAAAACAGATTTTTGAATAGAGCTTACCATAGCATTAATACTAAGTACAATGGATATTTTAATGCTCGTGAAAGTTATAATAATGCATTAAAATCGCTTGAGAGAAATCATCTTGATAATTATGAAGAAGTGCTCTCTATTTTTATGTATGGAACAGAGCAAAGCAGAAAATCTGTTTCTTCAAACATGGATATCGCATACGAAAAATGCAGTAGAGTTATTCGCAAACATTCAATGAATATTAAGAATGTTGAGTATAATAAATTTATTGATGATGCTTATTTTCTGATTGCCAAATCACATTTCTTTAAGGATGATCATACATTAGCTATAATTATGTTTGAATACATTATCAGGCAGTACGACACTCCCTTAAAATATGAATCAAAGATTTGGATAGCGAAATCCAGAATCCAGATGAATAAATTTGAAATGGCTGACCAGATTTTGATTAATGTTCAGAAAGATTTTGAAAGTGGCCTGCTTCAAAAAAATGCAATAAGATTATATAACCTTGTTAGAGCAGATTACTTTATTAAACAAGAGAAATATGAAGATGCAATACCATTCTTAAATGAAGGGATTAAGCTTACAAAGAATAAAAAAGATAGAACCCGACTTACTTTTATTTTAGGTCAGGTTTATTATCGTTCGGGAAATTATCTGGAGGCTCAAAGAGCATTTGCTAGTGTTCTTAGAATGAATCCCGAATTCGATATGGCTTTTAGAGCTAGAATTAACATGGCTATGTCTTTCGACCCAAGATCAGGCAATCTTAAAGCTATAAAAGATGATTTGAATAAATTGCTCGCATCTGAAAGAAATAAGGAATTTAGAGATGAAATTTACTATGCTCTGGGTATGCTAGAATTACGCCAGGACAATAAAACCAAAGCAATAGAGTATTTTATTGAGTCAACAAAAGTTAGTGACAAAAACAAATTTCAAAAAGGACTTTCGTTTTTAAGATTGGGTGAATTACATTTCGAAATGCCAAAATATTTAAAAGCTTCAATATATTATGATAGTGTAATTGCCTTTATATCAACAGATTATTCAGATTATGAGGTGGTTAAGGATCGCCAAAAAATATTGTTTGATCTTGCCAAGCATATCCGAATTATTGAAAGAGAAGACTCTTTGCAAAGACTTGCATCAATGACTTCTGCTGAGAGAAATAGAATTGTAGATGAGATCATTAGAAACCTTAGAGAGCAGGAACAACTCGAAAGAGAAAAGGAAACGGAAAGGATGAGGCAAATGCAACAGATAATGGGAAGAGAGACAAGCAGATCCTCCGGTGGTGTTACTGAACAAGGAGGCAGTGCTTGGTATTTTTATAATACATCTACAATAAATTTTGGGAAAACAGAATTTTACGCTAAATGGGGAAGCAGACAACTGGAAGATTTATGGAGGATTAGCAATAAGCAGGTAATCTCATTTGGTATGGATGGCGATATTGAAGATGGTGAAGAAGGAGATGAAACGGCCGCCTCTGATAAATACAACAGGCAAACTTATCTTGACAACATTCCGCTGACCTCAGAAAAGCTAGATTTGTCTAATAAAAAAATTTCGGATGCACTGTATAATAAGGGATTAATATTAAAAAATAGACTTAAAGATGATGAAAGTGCAATTCAGAGTTTCAACGAATTAATTAGAAGATTTCCTGAATTTGAGCAAAAGCTTAATACTTATTATTATTTGTACACTATGACAGATGCTAAGGGAGATAAAACTACAGCTGATGTTTATAAAATTAGAATAATTGATGAATTTCCTGATTCTGATTATGCTAAGATTTTAAGAGATCCTAATTATGCTGAAAACATTCGTGCAAGAAAAACAAAAGCAGATAGGCTATATAGTCAAAGTTATGAAGCTTTTCTATTGGGAAATTATAGTGTGGTTTTGAGTAATTATAAAATACTGGATACCATTGAGGTTGAAAAGCCATTAAAGGCAAGGTTTATATATCTAACTGCTGTTACATATGGAAAGCAGGAAGAGATCCAAAAAATGAAGACTGAACTTGAAAATATAATTGATAATTATCAAGATACACCATTGTTTAATCCGGCAAAAGAACTTTGGGAATTGGTTAGTAAGATTCCTCAGCAAGAAGTTGTTGCAGATACTGGCCAATCTGACAAAGAGTTTGTTTCAATTTATTTATATGACCCTTCTGCAATTCATTTTTTCGCTTTAGTTGTCGATTCTAAAAATATGCCTGTTAGAGAGGTTAGAAGTAAAATGAATAAATTTCATAAGGAAACATACCCAGACATTAACTTATCAATTAGTAATATATTCCTAAATGATAAGCAGCAATTAATAACAGTGACAAATTTCCAGGGGATGGAAAAAGCGATGGAGTATTATGGTAAAATAGTTGAAAATAATTTGCTTGGAGATTATGAAATTGAGCATTATGAAGCATTTCTAATCTCAGTCGAAAATTATCCAATATTTTATCAGAATAAAAACTTAGAAGATTATTTAAGATTTTATAGAAATTTTTATTTTCAATAAAAATGTCCAAATATTTGCAAAATGCTATTTTTGTAATACATTTGCAAGCTACGATAGGTTATTGTGATAGAATTAATAATTAAAATATATAACAACAATGGCAAAAACAAATGAAACTGAACACACCTCAATTAACTTAATTGGTTGTGGTACTACTATAAAAGGCGAAATTTCTGCATCCGGAGATATTAGAATAGACGGTAATATTAACGGAAATGTTAATATTAAGGGTAAAATGGTTGTTGGAAACACTGGTTCAATTGATGGAGAAATTGTATGCCAGAATGCTGACATTTCCGGAAGATTAAATGCAAAACTTCAAGTGAAAGAGCTTCTTACATTAAAATCAACAGCACACTTTAACGGAGAAATTATTTGTAGTCAATTAGCCATAGAGCCAGGCGCTATATTCTCAGGAAGTTGCAGTATGGAAAAACCAAGTATAGCAAGTAATCGCCCTGCCGTAAGCGATACTCAAAATTCACAGGCAAAGTAGTTCTGCAGCCAAATAACTTATAAATGAAGAATACCTTATTTCGCATTATACTATTAACTATAGTAATGTTAATAGTATCCATAATCGTTGCAGAGTTTGCACCAAAAAAAATAGTTTCCCAAGGTCTGATATACCTTCCTGGAATTTTTTTGATAATAACCCTAATTACCAAATATATTACATTTAGAGGAGGTAAGTTGCAGCAAGATAAGCTGTTGGCAAATTACATGATATCTATTGGAGTGAAGTTTGGACTTTTTATTGGCATCTTAATTACTTATTCTTTAATATGGCCCCACGATTCAGTTAAATTTATTTTGAGCTTCTTTATTTTTTATCTGATTTATAATGTATTTGACCTTGTTTTAAGTTTTAAGCTGTTTAAAGGCAAAAAATAAGTTCAGAACTTAGCGAAAATTCCCTGTTTTCCTGAAAAGATATTCACAAAAAAACATTTTTTAAGCCATTGAAATTTATGCTTTTATCCTCTATATAAGCATATTATATAAAACATTTAAAAATATTTTTCAAAAAAAATATTTTTAAAACACTTGCTTGGTTAACATATCAAAATATTTTATAAATTGCACTCCGAAATCGGTAATTAAAACTAATAATGGGGCAGCAAGTAACTTTAAATCATTATTACAGCATTTTGCGTAAACTATGCGTAGTATTCCCTTTGCTATTATTGTTTTTGTCAGGTTATTCTTTCGCTGAAAATAAATCAGTTCTTAATGAAATAAATCAAGCGGCGCCTCATGCAGAGTCAGGAGATTCCCATTCGTCAGAAGGAGTGGATGTTGGTAAACTGATTATTGATCACGTTTTAGATAGCTATGATTGGCACATTGCTGATTATAAAGACATACATATCTCTATCCCTTTGCCAATTATTCTTATTTATGAAGGCGAGTTTTATTTCTTTTTCTCAAATAAGTTTCACCATGGCCATTCTGCATACAAAGGATTTAGAATAGCTTCAGAAGCTCCTAATAAAGGCAAAATTGTTAAGGTGTTGGATGATGGAATTACACGAGACCCCAATGCTTCATTGATAATAGATCTTAGCATTACTAAGAACGCTCTTAGCTTAATAATGGTTTCTATTTTTCTTTGTTTCTTGATGCTAAAAGTTGCTTCTATTTATAAGAAGGTTGGATCTTCAAAAGGGCCTAAAGGATTAGCGGTATTTATTGAGCCGGTAATTATTTTTGTTAAGAATGATATTGCTAAAGCTGCCATTGGAGAACATCATTATCAACGATTTACTCCATATTTGCTTACGCTATTCTTTTTTCTGTTTATTAATAACATATTAGGACTTGTTCCTATCTTCCCTGGTGGGGCAAACACAACAGGAAATATCAGTGTAACAGTAGTATTGTCAATGTTTACTTTTATAATGATGCAACTTAGCGGTAATAAAGCTTACTGGCAACATATATTTAATACTCCGGGAGTGCCAATTTGGTTAAAGCTACCACTACCTTTAATGCCTATTATTGAACTTGTTGGTGTTATTGTAAAGCCAATTCCTCTAATGCTCAGGTTGTTTGCAAACATTACTGCCGGTCACATGATCATCCTTGGCTTTATGAGCTTAATATTTGTGCTTGGGCAAACAAGTGCAGGATTGGGTTTTGGAATTTCAATCCTTACAGTTATTTTCGTGATATTTATGAATTTTCTGGAATTGCTGGTTGCATTCCTTCAAGCATATATTTTTACTATGTTTACAGCTGTTTTCTTTGGACTTGCAGTTCCGGAAGATCATCATTAATTAAATAAATTAGAAATTAAGTTTAACTAAAACCTTGTTATTATGTCAACTTTATTAACAGTTATCTTAGAAGCTGCGGCTGATATGGCCATGTTTGCAAAAATGGGTGCTGCTTTTGCTACCTCTATCATTGTTCTTGGTGCAGCAATGGGTATTGGAAAAATTGGTGTTTCAGCTCTTGAGTCAATCGCAAGACAACCTGAAGCAGCAAACGATATCAGAGGCTCAATGATTGTTGTTGCAGCTCTTATTGAAGGTGCTTCTTTCTTTGCGATTGTTGTGTGCCTTCTTGTTTTATTTGTTTAGTAAAGCCTTTTGCGTTATTTGTAAATAGCGCGTTAAGTTGATTTATATCAGTCCTTTTAGGATGTACTGATATTGAATCTTAGTTTATCGTTGGGTTATTAATAAACCTAAAATTTAATTTATGGAACTGATTACGCCCGGTATTGGTCTGGTATTCTGGACAATAATCGCATTTTCTACAGTACTTTTTATTTTGAAGAAGTACGCCTGGAAACCAATTCTTGGTGCTTTAAAAGCTAGAGAGCAAAGAATTGATGAATCTCTTGTTAATGCTGAAAAAATTAAGCAGGAATACGAGGGTATGGAACAGGTTAAAGAAAAATCTCTTGCCAGGATAGAGCTTGAAAAACAGGATATTCTTAACAAAGCAAAAGGGACTGCTGAGGAGATTATTAAGCAAGCCCAAATAAAAGCAGTGCAGGAAGGTGAAAGAATTATTGCTGATGCACGCAAAGCTTTTGAAGCTGAAAGAAAACAAGCAATTGAAGATATGAAGAGGCAAGTTACATTGTTGTCTCTTGATATTGCTGAGAAAGTTCTTCAGGAAGAATTTGTTGATAAGAGCAAGCAAGTGAATTACATTAACAGAGTTCTAGAAGGTATTAATCTGAACTAATTTTTTTCATAATAAGGATATGAAGTTTTTAAGAGTTTCGAAAAGATATGCTAAAGCCTTACTGAATATTGCATTGGAAAATAATATTCAGGACAAAGTCTATGAAGATATGCAACTTGTCTTTCAAACTTTTGCATCATCTCCTGATTTGAGAGTATTTATGAAAAGCCCTATTATTAGAGAAACTAAAAAAGTTAATGTTTTACATTCTGTTTTTGAAAACAAATTGAATCCATATACTCTTAAATACCTTGATATTTTAACCAGAAAAAATAGAGCCGTTCTGATTCAACCAATTGCAATGCAGTTTGATCTTGTATATTGCGATCATTTTGGAATTGAAAAGGTTAAAGTTATTGCAGCTGCCGAATTAGACGATAAACTTAAGAATCGAATATTTGACGTTGCAAGGAAAATTACAGATAAGAAAATACTGATTGAAGAAAACATAGATAAAAGTATAATAGGTGGTTTTGTGCTTAATGTTGGAGGCTATCAATACAACGCCAGCTTGAAAAAGCGCTTAACTCAACTAAGAAAACATTTAGGATATTAAAAAAAAAATATATGGCTGAAATTAAACCCTCTGAAATATCGGCAATATTGCGACAAGAAATGTCAGGTTTTACAAATGATGTAGAACTTGAAGAAATAGGTACAATATTGCAGATAGGTGATGGCATTGCCCGTATCTACGGTCTTACTAATGTTCAGGCCGGTGAGCTTGTCAGTTTTAATGAAGAAGGTCTTCAGGGTGTTGCACTTAACCTCGAAGAAGATAATGTTGGTGTTGTAATGCTTGGAGAAGCAGGTGAAGTAAAGGAAGGCGATACAGTTAAGAGAACAAAAAGAATTGCTTCTATAAAAGTTGGTGAAAAGCTTATAGGTAGAGTTATTGACACTTTAGGAAACCCAATTGACGGTCATGGCCCTATTGGTGGAGATCTTTACGAAATGCCACTTGAGAGAAAAGCTCCCGGTGTAATTTTCAGACAACCTGTTAATGAGCCAATTCAAACCGGAATCAAAGCCATTGATGCAATGATTCCTATTGGAAGAGGTCAGCGTGAATTAATTATTGGCGACAGGCAAACAGGGAAAACAGCCATTGCTATTGATACAATAATCAATCAAAAAGAATTTTATGACAGGGGCGAGCCTGTTTATTGCATATACGTAGCAATTGGACAAAAGGGTTCTACTGTTGCATCGTTGGTTAATCAGTTGAAAAAACATGGCGCAATGGATTATACTGTCATTGTTTCATCCACTGCAAGCGAACCAGCAGCAATGCAGTTTTATGCTCCTTTTGCCGGTGCTGCAATTGGCGAATACTTTAGAGATACTGGTAGAGCGGCATTAGTTATTTATGACGATTTATCTAAACAAGCTGTTTCATATAGGGAGGTTTCGCTTCTTCTTAGAAGACCTCCTGGTCGTGAAGCTTATCCAGGTGATGTTTTTTATTTGCATTCAAGACTTCTTGAAAGAGCTGCTAAAATTATCCAGTCAGATGAAATTGCTCAGCAAATGAATGATGTTCCTGAAAGTATAAAGCATCTTATTAAGGGTGGAGGTTCTTTAACGGCTCTACCTATTATTGAAACACAGGCAGGTGACGTTTCTGCATATATCCCAACCAACGTAATTTCTATTACAGATGGTCAGATCTTCCTTGAATCCTCATTATTTAACGCGGGTGTTAGACCAGCAATTAACGTTGGTATTTCGGTGTCGCGTGTTGGAGGTAATGCTCAAATAAAATCAATGAAGAAAATTGCCGGAACTCTGAAGCTTGATCAAGCTCAATACCGTGAATTGGAAGCATTCTCTAAGTTCGGCTCAGATTTAGATGCCGTTACACAAGCTGTACTCGAAAAAGGTGCTAGAAATGTTGAAATATTAAAACAAGGACAATACGAGCCTGTTCCTGTTGAACTGCAGATTGCAATTATTTATTGCGGTACTAAGGGGCTTTTAAGAAAAGTTCCTTTAAACAAGGTTAAAGAATTCGAAGCAGAATATCTTGATTATTTGCAGGTTAATTGCAAGGACACTTTAAATGAACTGAAGGCTGGCATTCTTAGTGATAATGCCATAAAAGTTCTTACCGAAACCGCAGAAGCAATTTCTACGAAGTTTGAAAAGTTAATAAAATAATACATGGCTAATCTTAAGGAAATAAGAGTTAGAATAGCGTCTGTTAAATCAACTAGGCAAATAACAAGTGCCATGAAAATGGTGTCTGCCTCTAAGCTTAGAAAAGCTCAGAATGGTATCCTTAATCTTAGGCCTTATGCCCAAAAGTTGCAACATTTATTAGCAATACTGCAGCATCGGACAACATCTGCAAATCAAGGAGAAAACATTAATCCTTTTTCTCAAAACAGGGAAGTGAAAAACATTCTTTTAATTGTGTTTACTGCAAATAAAGGGTTATGTGGTCCATTCAACTCTTTTGTTATTAAAAGCGCAATTAGAAGGATTGAAGAAATTGACAAAACAGCAAATGTGAAGTTGTTTTTGGTTGGTAAAAAAGGATTTGAATTTTTTAAAAAGAGAGATACTGAAATATTAGGGCATGAACTTGATGTGTTGAGTAGCGATAATTATAAGTATTGCATTACAATGGCAGAGAGGTTTATGAATATGTTTATTTCGGGAGATGTTGATCAAATTGAAATGGTTTATAATAAGTTTAAAAATCCGGCCGTCCAGGAAGTTGTTTGCGAGCAGTTTCTTCCATTTTCTAATAATTCTGTCGATTCTAAAGGAAAGAAACTTCGAGAGGAGGAGGTTAATGATATAATTCTTGAGCCAAATGAAATTGAGGTTTTGAATGAATTGATACCTAAAACAATTCGAACAATGTTTTATAGAGTAGCTCTAGATTCGTTTGCAAGTGAGCAAGGCGCAAGAATGACCGCAATGCATAAAGCAACTGATAATGCTACAGAAGTTCTAAAAGACTTAACAATTAAATACAATAAGGTTCGCCAGGCTACTATTACTGGTGAAATTGTTGAAATTGTAAGTGGAGCAGAAGCATTAAATCAATAATTAGTTTTTTTTCAAACATTATTGTCTGTTGTTTGTTTTACAATCAAACAATTCAAATTATTTACATCACAATATCCAAACAAATTATAAACTTTTAAATATTATTACTATGTTAAAAAAGAAAATAGAAACAATTCTAAATGAACAAGTCGCAAAAGAAGCTTATGCTTCTCAGCTTTATTTGGCAATGGCATCTTGGGCTGAAACTCAGGGTTATGAAGGAATTTCTAATTGGTTTTATGCTCAGGCCGAAGAAGAACGTATGCATATGATGAAGTTTTTTCGTTTCATAAATGAAAGAGGCGGGCATGCAATAGTCCCTAAAATAGATATGCCTCCTAAAACATATAAAGGTGTTAATGAAATTTTCAAGGCTGCTTTAGAGCACGAACAAATGGTTACAGCATCTATTGATAAAATCGTTGACCTTGCAGTAGCAGAAAAAGATCATGCAACTAATAATTGGGTTCAGTGGTTCGTTACTGAGCAAGTTGAAGAAGAAACTTCTGTTCAGAATATCCTTGATAAATTAAGACTTCTTGGAGATAAGAATATTTATCTATTTGACAGGGATATAATGAATATGAGAGGAGAATAAGTTGATTCTTGCCAAAAATTTCAAACCGGATATTTAGTGTAAGCAGGGTTTTGTTTCCCAAAGTATCCGGTTTTTATATTTGTCTTGGCTGTAAATGTTTAGAATTTAGTAAACCACCCAACTTTAAGTCCTGTATTAATAAAGTTTGGAGACAATGCATTAACGGGTTTTTCATATCACTAAAAGTCCACAAACCCAAACTTAATCCTGCTTTTTCAACAACAAGTACATTATATTCAAATCCAATTGTTATTCCCGCATTGATATATGCTAAAGATTCAGTATTTGTATATGCCGGTTCTACTTCATCTTGAGCAAATACATTTTGATTCATGGCAAATGAAAAAACCCCACCAATCCCTAAATGAAACTGTTGTGTGTCGGTATGAAAAATATCCATAAAAGCAATGACCGGAATTCCTAAAACGGTCTCTCTAAATCTATAATTTACATTATCTTCCAGATTGTAAACTAAATTCAAGTAATTAATGCAACTTTTTACGAGGATATAAAGTAAATAATATTTTTCAAGACAAAGGAGAAAGAAATTATCTTTCCCCTTGTCCTGATGGATAAAGTTTAAATTGGCTTTCCTCGTCAAAAAAAAGTTGCAAAATGAAACATTTAACCAGAGAACAAAGGTACACAATTTCTGAAATGAGAAGTAGTGGATACAA
>JAGXRQ010000022.1 GCA_018335675.1 Bacteroidota bacterium
CCTTACCATTCATGGGAACGAGGTGCTAATGAAAATATAAATGGGCTTATCAGGCAATACTTTCCTAAAGGGTCTTCTTTTGAAAATATTACTAATCAACAAATTCAATATGTTCAACACAAGTTAAATAACAGACCAAGAAAAAAATTGGGGTTCTTATCACCAATTGAATTTTTATCATTAAATTTGATTAAACAAAAAGTTGCATTTGTGACTTGAATTCAGCGTGGAATATATTGGAGCAATTGATGATAATTCTAAAGATGAGTCTGCTGTAACTGAGAAATACCTTGAAAATGCAATTGATGCATTACTGGCAGGCAAAAAACCAACGGTAACAGAAACAAAAGCCATTGGATGTTCAATTAAAGTAAAAAAGTAGATTAAAGTAGTTTTTTTAAATGCCGATTAATTGGCATTTCATTAAAATTATTTAAGCAACTCAATTCAAGTCTTTTCTTGGATTGAGTTGTTTTAATGAGTCGACCAATGGGCTCAAATACTCTTTTGTAAATTGAATAACACCCGGCGTATTTAAATGATGATGATCATAAAAATATTCAAGGTTATCAGGATAAACGCAGCAGAAGTTATATGTATTTACATTATATTCTTCTTTAATCTCTTTCATAAAAGCCATAACATCCTCATGTCCCGGCCATTCACCAAATAAAGTAGGTGTTATTATAAATGTAATATTGATATTATTTTGTTGCACAAACTTTATAGTATTAACCAAATACTTCTTATTTCTTTCCAATGCGTCTAATTCCAATCCATTAACATAAGCGGCATCTAATCCTTTCTGAATCACTAATGAATCTATTTTCCCCAATACTTTTTCATAATTAGGCGTACAACTAGGCTCTACCTTTTTCCAATTATTTCTATATTTACCTCTAAGATAATTATAAAGTTTTTGTTCTTTATTAATCCCCGGACCAAATAATGAAATCAGAAAATACTTTAGACTAAAAGCTTCAAGCGCCATTTCAGATGATTTGCTATCCATCACATTTGAATAAAACATTGGCATTGTGAGAACATATATAATATGATCAACACTATTCCCCTCACAAAGAAAATATCGAAGGTAATTATGCTGATTGGCTATAGTGCCTTTACCACCGCCTTTCCCTAGATTGAGCATTTTCACGTTTAATATTTCCTCAACTCTATCGTGATTTCCATATCTGGTAAAATTTCTTGCATGAGATATCCCGAGAAATAATATATCGAAGTGCTTGTTTTTGGGAATTATAACAATATTTTCCTCTGTATCAAAATTCTCAAAGTAATGTTTATTAACTATTCGGTAGCTGAAATAATACGTTACAGCAACCACAATGCTAACAAACAAAACCAGGAAAAAGCAAATCTTAATTATAAAACGTATCATATCAGAATGCAAAATAAATAAATTCAACCTGACTAAAATTACCATATAAAAATATGGCATAAGCTATAAACAGATAAACAAGCCACCGAATAAACATTGGCCAATTATCAAATTGCAAACCGTGCTTTTTTGAACGATGTATCCATTCAAAAATTATCATTATGATTATACCAAAAAACACTGGCTTACTGTAAATCTCAAAATTTTTAACCGGAGTATTAGTTAGCTTAGTGAAAATTATTTTCAAATATTTAAATGCATCTGTGATAGTTGGGGACCTAAAAAATACCCAAGCAATATTAACTAATAAGAAAGTTCCGATAATTTTCAGAATTGTAATAGGTTTTTTTATCAAATCTCTATTACTTATATCTGTGGTATGTTTTCTATTCCTTTTTGTGAGCAGTAATGGTATAAACAAAATAGCATGAATGGCACCCCAGACAACAAAGGTAAAGTTTGCTCCATGCCAAAATCCGCTAACCAAAAAGATTATCAGTACATTTTTAAACTGTAATATTTTACTTCCTTTACTTCCACCCAAGGGAACATACACGTAATCGCGAAACCATGTTGATAGAGAAATGTGCCATCTTCTCCAAAACTCGGCAATATCTCTTGAGAAATAAGGAAATGCGAAATTCTGCATTAAATTAAAACCAAAAAGCCTGCCTGTTCCAATCGCAATATCCGAATATCCTGAAAAATCGCCATATATTTGAAATCCAAAAAGCACTGCTCCGAGCAAAAGAGTACCTCCAGAGTGAATCTGATAGTTATTAAAGATTTCATTCACGTATATACTACAATTATCAGCTATAAGAATTTTTTTAAATAATCCCCACAAGATTTGCCTCATTCCATCAGTAGCACTTTTAACGTCGAAATTTCTTTTTTTCAAAAATTGAGGCACCAAGCTTCTGGCTCTTTCAATTGGCCCTGCCACCAATTGGGGGAAAAAACTCACAAAAGCAAAAAAGGCTACAACATCTTTTGCAGGTTCTATTTCCTTTCTGTAGATATCTATGGTATAACTTAAGGTTTGAAAAGTATAAAAGCTTATTCCAACAGGCAAAATAATTTGCAATGTTGAAATGTTTGGATTCATGCCAAATTGCTGCAACAATATAGAGAATGATTCAATAAAGAAATTAAAGTATTTAAAGAACCCAAGTATTCCGATATTAACAAAAACACTTGTTGCCAACAAAATCTTTCTGCGAATTCTATTATCAGTTTTTCCAAGATAAATTCCCAAGAAAAAATCCACAAAAGAGCTTATAAATACCAATGCCAAAAATCTCCAATCCCACCATCCGTAAAAAAAATAACTAGCAAGCAAAACGAAAAAGTTTTGTGCCTTTAGTTGGTTCTTTAGGAGCCAGTAAAACAAAAAAACTATAGTAAGGAAAACGAAAAACGAAAACGAATTAAATAACATTCAGCAAAACGTTTTAAATAAGAATTGTTGCCAAAAGTAATAATTATTTAAAGCAATAATATATTGATTACGCACAAAAAAACAAGCTATCAATTAGTTGCCTTTCATTAGCTATAACAAAAAATCATTATATAATATCTCTCCTAAAAGCAAAAAACTATATATTTGTTGTTGATTTATACAAAAAATAACACAACTATGAAATTAATGAAAACACGTTTATTATTTCTTATTGGAATTGTAAGTTTTTTAATCGGACTAACTGCCTGCGAGCTTGAGCCTTTCTGTAAAGAATGTTATATAGTTACATACAATGCACAAGGAATAGAAGAAGGACGTGTGTCTGTTGGTGAATATTGTGATGCAGCTTTGTACGCAATTGAAGGAACTGAAGATGTTGATCCTTCAGGAATAAAAACTGTTTACGAGTGTGAGTAGTTTATAGCCTTACTCCTATTACTAAAATATCGTCTATCTGGTGATTAACTTTTCCTTTTTCATCGGGTTGATTTTTCCATTCTTCTACTTCTAACTCCAGAGCTTTCATCTGGTCTTCCATAATCATAGATTGAATATCAAGTATTTTCTGGGCAAAACCTGAGGTGCCATATCTCTTACCTTGGGGTCCACCAAATTGGTCTATATATCCATCTGAAAAAATATAAAAAGTGTCGCCTTGTTTCAGCTTGAAGTTGTGTTTTGTGAATGGCATTGCAGCTCTACGATGAATTGCCACCGGCATCAAATCTGCTTTAATTCTAAATAAGTAATGAGTTTCTGTTTGCTTTAGTAGCTGATAAGGTTCATATATCTCAAATTCATTTTCCATATTTGCATTCGGCCTTACAATATACATCGGATTGTTTGCACCCGAATACTGTACATTTAATGTTTCCGTATTCAAAATACACAATGCAATATCTATCCCATCATTAGCTTCACCCGGCCTGCCTGTTTGTCTTAAAGAATTTATAACATACTCCCTAAGCATGTTAAGTATCTGATCTGATTGAAGTTCGTCTACTTTGTTGACAATCTCATTAAGAAAAGCAACTCCAAGCATACTCATAAATGCACCCGGAACTCCGTGCCCTGTACAGTCTGCTGCGGCAATTATAAGATTTTCATTCTTTGTTGCCATCCAGTAATAGTCGCCACTAACTACTTCTTTAGGTTTGTTTAGTATAAAATAACTTCTGAGTTCATTAAGAAGTATCTCTTTGGGCGGGAGAACAGCCTCCTGTATCCTCCTTGCATAATTTATGCTGTCCTGAATATTTTTGTTTTGCTTTGCAATAACATCCCTTTGTTCAATAGCAACATTTCTTTGAACCTCTATTTCATCTCGCTGTTTCTTTATCTGATCGTTCTTCTGTTGAAGTACCTTATTTGCTCTCTTTTTAATCAGATAACTTTTATATATAAAATACCCCAGCCCTATAAGGAAGATACTAAGAGTAATTGCCATAGCAATAATCAGTTTCTGCTGTTCTATTTCTTTTAGCTGAGCAAATATCTGGTTATCTTGCTGTACAATTAATAACTCTTTCTGCTCTATCTCTTGAGTTTTTATCTTTAGATCTTCTTCCGCAAGTTTTATCTTCTGAACACTTTGGGCAATCTGAGTATTTTGTTCTTCCAAAATTCTCATGGCTTTAACAATTTCTTTCTCCCTCTTACCTATAAGTAAATCCAATTTTTGAAGCCTTTCAATTTGTTCAGCTATCTCTTTTTTCTGTCTGTCAATTTCCTGATTTTGAGTTTCAATTGTTTCAATTTGTGATGTAATAACAGCTTGCTGTTCCTCAATCTGAATGTTTTGCCTTTCTACAGTTTCCTTTTCTTTAAACAACATTGTTTCAATCTGATGAAACAAGTTTATCCAATCAGATTCACTTTTTACCGACTTAGCAGAGAATAATGGTTCGGCTTTTAGGCCTTCATTTTCCATTCTGGCAATATTGATTTCAAACCTTAAAACATTATCAAGAATTATAAAGTTTATCATTGAGGTTTGAAATTCATAATTTTCAGATATGAGAAGAGTACGTTTTCCCGTAATTTGACGTAAAACTACAGAAATATCGTAGCCCTCATTTCTGTTTATGTATAGCATCTGCGTAGGTGCAAGACTCTCAATATCCGGAAATCTGACAATTTTTATCTGCTTGCCAGAAGCTGTTTTCCTATTGGCAGCCTGCTTAACAAGTTCTCTTGAAATCATAGGTTCATGTTCTAGGACTCCTATTGTGAAGACATTAAACTCAGCCTCATTTGCCCACTTTATGTTGTTGATTATGTATAGCAAATATTCAGCTCGGATCTCTTCCGGTGATTTATCCTGCTGACGGTTCTGAAAAGAAGTGGAAACAAAAAATAGCAAAAAGGCTATTATATAAATTCCAGCTTTCATAATATGTGGTTTATTACTTAAATACAAGCTTTATTACAACAAATATAATTATTTTTTATATGTAGGAAGTTTTAAAATATGAATTGTAACTCCAACAGCAATTATCATCAACAATATCTTAACCCAAATTGCATCTACTATAAAGAAAGCGGAATAACTGATTGTTGTCCATAATAATGACAATACCCAGATTTTCAACTTTAGCGGAACTCCATTTTTTTCGCGGTAATTTCTTATGTATTCTCCAAAAACTTTATGATTAATAAGCCAGAAATATAGCTTTTCCGAACTCCTTGCATAGCAATATACTGATAACAGAAGAAATGGAGTTGTTGGCAACATAGGCAATGCTATGCCAAGCATCCCAAGTCCAAAAGAAATTGTACCGGCAACTCTATATAAATTCCTTTGCCATGGCTTTAACTTCTTACCAAAATTAATTTCCGAGTTCTCTTTCAACTTATTAAAACAATTATTATCTAACTATCTCGCCAACTGCCGACTCTTGACTGTTGACTGCCGACTGTCGACTCTTGACTTTTGACTGCCGACTGCCGACCGCCGACTAAATTACTAATATTAACAATACTACCTACATCATTTTTCCGTCAAAACCAAAAAAATGCTAATAAAATCAGGCATTCTCACAAAAAAAACTAAAACATACATCGGTTTATTAAGGCATATAAAAGAATGATATATCTTAGTCATGTTTATTGTTTCAAAACTTTTTAAAATCGATATTATGCAAAAATCAAAGTATCTGTTTCTTATTGCCTTGTTAATATTAATAATATCTTGTGAAGGCACCAAAGAGTGTAATCCTATAAACTTGAGTAATATGGATAAATCCGTAAGTCCGGGAGATGATTTCTTCAGATATGTAAATGGCAATTGGCTGAAAAACAATCCAATTCCTGAAGAATATAGTAGATATGGGGCATTCGAAGAAGTTGAACAACTTAATGATGACAGATTGAAATCATTGTTGCAAAAGATTGAAAACGACAAAAGTGCAGAACATGGGTCGAACAGGCAAAAAGTAAGAGATTTATATCATAGTGGAATGGACATTGAAATCCTTAACCAACAAGGAATTGAACCTCTAAAACCCCTTATCGAAAAAGTTTGGCAAGCAGAATCATCTGAGTGCTTGGTGAAAATAATTGCAGAGCTCCACAACAAAGGATTCAGACCATTTTTTGGACTTTCAAGTACTCAAGACAGAAAAAACACAGAAATGATGATTGCCAGCATTTCTCAGGCCGGCTTAGGCATGTCGGACAGAGATTATTATTTGAATGACGACAACAGAACTCTTTCTATAAAAAATGCTTATAAACAAATGATGATTGACTTATTTAGGCTTGCAGAATACGATGATGAGGCAATCTATAAAAAGGTTGATGATATAATGAGAATTGAAACATTTCTTGCAGAGGCATCAATGACTAGGCTTGAAAGAAGAAATCCTTATGCTACTTATAATAAAATGTCTGTAAGTGAATTAAAAAAAGCTAGTCCGGGTTTCAATTGGGATATATACTTTGCAGAAAGAAATATTAACATAGATGATTTGAATGTTGCAATGCCTGATTTCATTAGCAAGTATTCTGAATTATTCAAAAAAGAAAAATTAGATGCTATAAAAAACTACCTTGAATGGAATATTATTCGCAACTCGGCATCATACATTGGAGACAGTTTCGAAAATGCAACTTTTGAGTTTTACGGAAAAGTAATGTCAGGCAGCCAAAAGCTTCAGGATAGATGGAAGCGAGTATTGTCAACTATTAATAGCAGCATTGGAGAAGCCTTAGGTCAGGAATATGTTGCTGAGTTTTTCCCTGCTGAAGCCAAGACAAGAATGGAAGAATTAGTTGAGTATTTAAGAGAAGCCTTTATGTTACGCATTGGTCAGCTCGACTGGATGAGCGATGAAACAAAACAAAAAGCACATACAAAGCTTAGCTCTATGAATGTCAAAATAGGATACCCGGACAATTGGACTGACTATTCTGAGTTGGAGATAAACAATCAGGCATACGTATTAAATGTGATTGCTGCAAGAGAGTTTAACATAAGAAGAAATCTTGCCGAGATAGGCAAACCTGTTGATCGTAGCAAATGGTTTATGAATGCACAAACCGTTAATGCATACTATAGTTCCTCTATGAATGAAATAGTATTTCCTGCTGCCATTCTTCAGCCTCCATTCTTTTATATGAAAGGAGATGATGCAGTTAATTTCGGCGCAATAGGAATGGTCATTGGGCATGAAATGACCCATGGATTTGATGACCAGGGAAGAAATTATGATGCTGACGGGACATTAAGAGATTGGTGGACTGCGGAAGATGCTAATAGGTTTAAAGAAAAGGCTGAAGTTTTGGTAGAGCAGTATAATAATTATATAATGCTTGATACTCTTACAATAAATGGGCGACTAAGTCTTGGTGAAAATATTGCCGACCTTGGCGGTTTAAGTATTGCATATACTGCCCTTCAGCTAAAAATGGAAAGAAGTGAAAATCCAGGTTTGATTGACGGCTTTACTCCAGAGCAAAGATTCTTCATTTCCTATGCACAGGTTTGGAGAAATAATATCAGAGAGCAACAATTGATGAAGCAACTTCAGGAAGGACCTCATTCCCCGGGCGAGGCAAGAGTTAATGGAGTTGTTTATAATATGGACAGCTTCTACAAGCATTTCAACGTGTCCGAAGACGCTGCAAGGTTTATCCCAAAAGAGCATAGAGCCAGGATTTGGTAGATTAACGGAGCTAACGCACCTATTCATTGATTGCATTCTATTTGTTTTAGGTGCATTAGCACTTAAATGCTTTGTAGCCAACAACATGGTTATAGGTCAATACGAGGTGCAGAGCACCGATAACCTCTGTAACCAATAACATGGTACCAGCCCAACACAAAGTGCAGAGCACCGATAACCTATTTCCCCATAAAACTCATACTTACCTTGCTCTTGTTAATCCCATAAAATTATTTTTACATGATATGTTTTTGTAAATAAATAATATTTATCTTTAGGGAGCCAAAACAAAAACATCACTAACCAAAACCAACCGCCTATGAGAAAATACTGACCAAGATTTATCTTTCACTGACAAAAATAACTCCTGATTTCTTTTGTTTTCAGGGTAATCGTTCATCCTCAATAGCGCTTTTTTCTTAATAAAGCCAATGCTTCAAATAAGTTTATGCATATATGTATTCGTAAAGAGTTCACTAAACTAAAACCTTATTAAAATGAAAAAAATTAAACTAATCTTCTTTTTGCTCATTAGCTATATTACAGTTAATGGGCAGGAATTATTGCCAATGCTGGAGGAAAATACTGTGTGGTCTATAATGCATGAGAAACATACCTTAATTGGCGATACTATTATCAATGAATTAACCTACAAAAAGCTTTATTTCCATAATTACCTAGAAGAATTTACCCCGGATTCGCTTGTATATATTGCTGCAATGCGTGAAGATGAAATGAATGAGAAAGTCTATTTTATATGGAAGGGTCATGACGATGAATACTTGTTATATGATTTCACTCTTGAAGTAGGCAATGAATTTATTGTAATAAGTCCAATGTTTTACCTTGCAGGACCCGAATTTCATGATGATTGGGGAGATAGAAAAGTTGTTGTTTGTGAGATTTTTTATCAGAATATTGCTGATATAGAGAGAAAAACTATAAAAGTTGCTACACATGATTCTCATAACTGTAGTGAAGAGTGTTGGAGCGAATATTGGATTGAGGGTATTGGAAGCGATAGGGGCTTGATTTATGCTGGAGCGTGTTCAGATAATATGATAGATAAAGCCTATGCACTTTTACTTTGTGTACATAAAAATAATTCTCTACTTTACCAACAAGAGCATCCATGCCTTGGCGAGGTTGATAATTGTTATATCGTACCAATTGAAGGAAATATTGAAGAAGCGAGTCAGAAGAAATTCAATATTAAAGCAATCCCTTCCATTTTTAAAGATAGTTTTATTATTCAGAGCGACACCCCAATTGAAAAGATTACGATATATAATATAATGGGGAAAACTGTTTTTAAATTTCACACAAAAGAATTATTTACTCAAAAAACAATTCCCAGCTCTCACTGGGAAAAAGGCTTGTATATAGTCAAAGCGGAAAGCCAATCTGGCACAGCCATTTTGAAAATAGTTAAATACTAGTTTTTATGAATAATTCCATGAATACATTGAACTTCAAACACATAGCACAAGCTCTTAATAACAGCCAGAAACTATAGGCAGATGTCAAAATTACTATGACTATTAAATAATAACATAATATAAAATGAGCATGTTTCCCAAAAGACAAAAACAAGCATGATAGTAATCCCTGAGTGTTACCCAGAAAGCTTAAGCATGATTAAAGTTCCAACCGATTTAAATCAAATTGTTTTCGAATGAAATAAGAATTGAAAACAATGAAACAATAGATCAAAAAAAAGGCGGATTCTGAAAAGCCATACGAGTAGGAAAAACTTAAACACATGTAAAATGAAAAAAGTAATTAAAATTTTTGGAGCATTATTAATTGCTACAGCATTTATGACTAGTTGTGGAACAAGTCAGCCGGAAAACAAGTATTTAGGGAAAATACCAGGTGTTGTCCAAAAACACAATAAAGAAAGAGAAAGAATACTTGAAGCCCAAAACAAAGCAAAAAGTCCTGAAGAGTATGCAAAATTAAAAAAGCAACTTTCCGAACATGACAAAGAATTGAATAATTGGATGACTGGATACGGCAGTTCCGGTGAAATAAAGCCAAATATACCATTTGAAGTCGCTGGAGAATTTCCTTATATTGTCGATGAAGTTGGGTTTATAATAAACGGATCGGTTGTTGAAGTAACCTTTTTGCTAACAACAAAAGAAAATTTCAAAGTTCAGATTCCTCGTCAAAAAATTACCCTTTATTTTATTGGGCTAGATTCAAACAATTCCCCAATCGTGCTTTCTGCGATGGTAGCAGGAATGTACGATATTCGTGAAGCGCTTCCAGCAGGGTCAAAGATTACTCTTAAAGGAATTTGGAACAAAGACCACCTTTCTTTTCTACAAGATCTCGCTAGTATTCGCATAATTTCTCAGAATCAATATAAAGAGTTTAATAAAGGTAAGCGTTAGATTTTGCGCAACCGATAATTTCGGGTAGCGTTTTTTTAAAAATATCCTAAAAAGAACAACAAAAACCAGCCCATAACAGCAATATAATATCATTGCTCAATTAGGGGCTGGTTTTTACTAAAGCTTAGTTTAGAATTGGAGCCGATATGGGTTAATGTTTTGAAAACATTTATGATAAAACAGTCGAACTATAGAAAACAACAAAAAAACGTTGTTTATCAGCGACCTGTCAGGCAGAGGCATGCTAACAAAGCATTTCACCGGCAACGAGCTGCAAGTGTCAATAAAAGGGTTTAATCCCGGGATTTACCTTGCATACATTTTTTCAGATGGGCATATTTTGAAGGCGGAGAAGATTGTGGTGAGATAACCCCTACTCCCCCATCATTTTTGGGATTACGCTTTCGTAGATATTTCCAAAATGTTGAATGCTGCCAAAGTTTTCACCATCTATGATTATATCTTTTTCTGTTACTTCTCCCAAATAAGTAAAGTCAACATCCGACTTTGTCATTATCTCAACAAAAAGCTCTTCCTGCTCGCTATTTAGAGAAACTATCACTCTGCTTTGAGATTCGCCATACAAAAATGCGTCTTTTCTTATTGAATCATCACAACTTATCTCAAACCCTAATTTATTTACATGCCCGCTCTCAAACAATGTCACAAACAATCCTCCGTCGGAAACATCGTTGCATGACTCTACAACTCCACTCTGAATAAGTTCGGTAATAAGCTGCTGCACTTTGTATTCTTCATCAAGATTAAACACAGGAGGCGGAGACAATTTAACTTTGTGATAAGCGTACAAATATTCCGAACAGTTGATATCGTTATGCGCTTGTCCAATCATATATATATGTTGCCCGGGCTTCTTAAAACCAATTCCTGTGAAAAACTTTTTATAAGGCAACACACCAAGCATTCCGATAGTAGGTGTAGGGTAAACCGGCTCAACAACTCCACCCATTGATGCCTGATTGTAAAAACTTACATTTCCACCTGTAACAGGTGTTTCGAACTTTTCGCAGGCTTTTTTCATACCGTTAATGGCGCCAACAAATTGCCAATACACTTCAGGGCTGTATGGATTTCCAAAGTTCAGACAGTTGGTAACCGCACATGGCACACCACCGCTACACACAATATTTCTTGCACTTTCTGCCACAGCTATTGCACAACCTATCTCAGGGTCGGCAAATACGTAGCGACTATTACAATCAACAGACATTGCCAATGCCTTATCGGTGCCTTTAAGATTTACCACACCCGCTGCTGCTGGAATGTTTGTAGCATGATTTTTTGTTCCAACCATAGTATCGTATTGCTCAATAATCCATTTCTTAGATGCGATACTATGCCTTCCAAGAATAAACTCTGCCACTTCTTTATAATCTTTTGGCTGCTGAATAGAATCGATATTAAACTGCTTTGTTTGTTTGTAGTATGCCGGTTCTTTATATTCTCTGTCATAAACAGGAGCACCACCACCAAGCACTAAAGAATCTGCGGGTACTTCAGCAACAAGCTCTCCATGCATGAAGTATTTTAGAATGTCGCCCTCTATAACTTCACCTATCTGAACACAGTTCAAATCCCATTTATCAAACACTTTAAAGACCTCTTCTTCCCTACCCTTATGCACAACTATCAACATTCTTTCCTGAGATTCAGAAAGAAGAATTTCGAAAGGCTGCATATTCTGTTGTCGCATCGGAACTTTATCCAGATGTATTATCATACCATGTTTGCCTTTAGCCGACATTTCGCTTGTTGAACAAGTAATTCCAGCTGCACCCATATCTTGCATACCAACAACTGCGCCTGTTTTAATAACTTCAAGAGTTGCCTCAAGCAATAGTTTTTCCTGAAAAGGGTCTCCAACCTGAACTGCCGGAATTTTCTCGGCCGATGATTCGGAAATATCTTCAGAAGCAAAAGTTGCACCATGAATACCATCTTTACCTGTTGAAGATCCGACAATAAACACAGGATTTCCTACTCCGTAGGAAATTGCTGAAATAGTATTTCCTTTCTTTACAACGCCCACCGACATTGCGTTTACAAGAGGATTAGTATTATAACAATCGTCGAAATAAACCTCACCAGCTACTACCGGCACACCAAAAGCATTGCCATAGTCGCCAATACCTTTAACAACACCTTTAAGCAACCATTTTGTACGCTCAAGCTCAGGATTTCCAAACCTTAATGAATTAAGCTGAGCAATAGGCCTTGCTCCCATTGTAAATATATCCCTGTTTATGCCGCCCACGCCTGTAGCCGCTCCCTGATATGGTTCAAGTGCAGAAGGATGGTTGTGAGATTCTATCTTGAATGCACATGCAATATTATCACCAACATCTACCAAACCCGCATTTTCTTCACCGGCTTCGGCCAACAAATGAGGACCTTTACGAGGTAATGTTTTTAGCCATTTAATAGAATTCTTATATGAACAATGCTCCGACCACATAACCGAATAAACACTAATTTCAGTGAAATTGGGTGTTCGTCCAAGTAACTGCTTGATCTTTTCAAATTCCTCAGGCAACAAGCCGAGTTCCTTTGCTATTTCTAATGTTGCAGGCTTATTAAAGGTTGTATTTTCCATAGTTATTAAGTCGTAAAATGTTTCGGCAAAAATACATAAAGCTTTTACCCCACGAAAATAAATATTGATTGTAATGGCATTATTTTTCCACAAATGTTAAAAACAATATATTCTAAAAAAATAATACGCTTTGAATTACTTATAAATGCTTTATTTTTGCATAGAAAATTCTTTAAAAATCGAAAAAATTGAGCTTTTTTGCAGTTATATTAGTCTTTCTGATATTTGGCCTGATAATTAAATTCTCGCCATTCTTCAAAGGTATCCCTCAAATTAAATTTCATCACATTATTGTTGCGTTTTTTATAAAATGCATTAGTGGCTTTGTTTTGCTTCATATTTACAGCAATTATTATAATATTGAAACTGCCGACGTATTTAAGTATTTCAATGATGGTATGATAATGAAGGATGCTTTATGGAAAGCTCCTGCCGACTTTTTTAGAATGATTACGGGAATTAATGGAAATGCAGAGCACCTTAATGATTATTATTCTCAAATGGTTGGCTGGTTTAGACCATGGGATGAGCACGTTTATAACGACAATAGGATTATTATTAGGTTTAATGCCATTCTGGGTGTATTTTCCGGAGGTAATATTAAAGTGCACATTATTGTTGCAAACTTCCTTTCTCTTGTTGGTCTGATTGCATTAGTGAAATTTTTTAAAGATAAAATCAACGAGAGCAAATCATATATCGCTTTTTGGGGAATATTGCTATTTCCTTCTCTTTTATTCTGGAGCTCAGGCATCTTAAAAGAAAATATTCTTCTATTTGCATTAGGGTTGTTTTTATTGAATTTGGACTTAATTATTTCTCTGAAAAAAAGAAATACCATAAACATAATAATGCTAATAATTTCCATTGCATTGTTGCTTTTTATGAAAGCATACATATTCATTTTGATAATCCCGCTACTTGCAACATACTATTTATTTAAGAGATTCAGCAATTTTTCAGCAATCGGATTGTATGTCGGAGTTTTTTCTCTTTGGATTGTTTTCCTGTTTGCTTTAGGATATCTTTATTTAGGATACAGCCCTTTGCATGTTATAGCTGAAAAACAAAACAATTTTGTAAGATTTGCAATTGACGTTGAAGCCGGAAGCTTAATATCTCAACGACTAATGCAGCCTAATCTATCCTCAATTCTTAGTTTTATACCTGTTGGATTTTGGAATACCCTTACACGACCTCATTTCCTTGATGGCAATTCTATAATTATTTTATTTGCAGCGCTGGAGAATATAATGATTTGGATTATTGTGTTTTATATAATCATTTCAGCTGTTTTAAAGAAACAATTTAATTCATTTGTTTTGTTTTGCCTTGCATTTGTAGTTGTAACATTTACTTTCGTGGGTATGACTGCTCCTATATACGGAAGCTTGGTCAGATACAAAATATTTGCATTACCGTTTTTATGGATAGCATTTATTAACCTGTTAGATTTTAAATACAGAAAAAATGTATAACGTAAAATCTTTTTCAAAAAATGCCGAATTTGAAAGAGAGTTTATAATGCTCCCTTCTACATTATACCATAATGACAAAAATTATGTTAGTGCTTTTTCAGATGAAGTATCAATGGTACTAAACGGCACTTATCTCGGCACAAAGTTTTTAACAAATAACAACTTTCTTTTATACAAAAACAATAAGGTAGCCGGCAGGTTAATTGCATTTATTAATCCCAGAATAAATATTGACAATGGGCATCTTGGAACTGTCGGATTTATTGAATGCGAAAATGACTATGAAGGCTTTTCTTTAATGATGAATTCAGCCTTGACCTGGCTTAAAGAAAATGGAGTCAATACTGTTTGGGGTCCGATGTCGGGTAGTTTGTGGATGGCAAATCGTTTTATGACAAAGGGTTTTGAGAAAATGCCTTTTTTTAAAGAACCATATAATAAGCCTTATTATAATGACTTTTTTGAAAAATATGGATTCAAGGTTTGTAAAACGTGGGCATCATATTTTATTGACAAAACTGAGCAGATCGAAACAATACTAAAAAGGGTTAAACCAAAATATGATAGAGCCATAAATATGGGATACACCTTTAGAAGCATTGATTATTCTAACTTTGAACAAGAACTTTCAATCTTGTATGAACTAATTTCTGATTCTTTCAAGAATGCCCCGGGTTTTAATGAAATTGATAAGTCTGATTTCATGGAAATGTTCAGACCTTTAAAAAGAATTCTAAAAGCCGAATATACAAAATTCACAGTATCACCGGATGGAAAGGAAATTGGGTATATGTTATTATTCCCCGATATTGCTAAGGCTATTGCTTCTATGAAAGGAAAAAGTAATTTATTATCAAAGCTAAAATTCCTGTATTACAGAAATTCATTTAAAAACATAATTGCACTATATCTGGGGATAGTGCAGTCCGGAGATAAACAGCACCTTGGATTGGGAGGTGCTCAGGCATATTTGATGGCCAAGCATGCGCTACAGTACAACAATAGTATTATTTGCGGACTAGTTGCTGATAATTCATTTGTAAATGCCTACGTAAGAAATGATTATTCTTACTCTCATGAATATGCACTATACAGCATAATTATTTAGAAAAATATCAATTAAATATACAACTATGATAAAGCGAATTTGGATCTATCTGAAAGAAATGTACCCGGTAATACCGCGAATAATATTATCCATACTTTTTTTCTATAGCTTTTATTTTACACTTATCGCTCCATACAGCAATAACGGATTTGGAATTTCAACTTCTTCAATTTTTGGAGCTTTAACCTTTTTCTTATTTGCTCTTTTTCTAAGAATATCTGATGAGTTTAAAGATTACAAAACTGATGTCAAACTATTTCCTCAAAGACCTTTACCCTCGGGAAGAATTCTAAAAAAAGACCTAATTGTTCTTAATGTTATTGTCTTGATTATAATGATTATTACAAATATTCTATTTGTAAAAGCTCATTTAGCTTTCATTATAATGCTCGGATACGGACTGCTAATGTTCAAGTATTTCTTTTTGGGAAAATATATTTCCAAAAGCCTTCTCCTGGCTTTAATAACACATAATCCGATAGCTTTGATAATGAATTTTTATATAATTTCTATTGCTAATGCAGAATACGGTATTGAAATATTTTCGATAAAGAATTTATTACTTGTAATAATATTTTGGGTTCCATTGCTGGCTTGGGAGTTGTCGCGTAAAGTCAAATCACCGGAAAATGAAAATGAATACGAAACATATTCAATGATATTCGGATATAAAATTGCAGCAATACTTCCTGCATTAATTCT
Source organism: Bacteroidota bacterium (assembly GCA_018335675.1). Lineage (GTDB taxonomy): Bacteria > Bacteroidota > Bacteroidia > Bacteroidales > UBA7960 > PWND01. Next base: position 16,328 of record JAGXRQ010000022.1, read on the forward strand.
TGTTTGTGGGGTAGTATTAACTATATTTCTTTATGATGTGATGCTTCTAAATCCGCTTTCGATTTCTTTTATTGGTGCAAATATGCTTTTATACCTAATCGTTACAATGAGATTTTTATTAAAACCAAACATCAAAACTTCTAATCTAAGACCTTTTGCAGAAGTTTACTCATTGGTTTTGCTTTTGATAATATTTGCTAATTTGCTTATACAAATCGGCATTAAATAAATCATTCTATAAAAACAAAATAGATTGGCAAATTCAAAACCCAAAATATTATTATATAACAGAACAACAGCTTCAATTGAGGAAGAAATAGTGTTTGAAGAAAAACAGATGCATTTCTTTTACAATAATATTATTGGTCGGTTTATTTCCGGATTTTTGCTTAAAAGAAAGTTTGTATCAAGGTTTATAGGCAATCGTTATAATAAGAAAAGTTCAGTCAAAAAGATATCTCCATTTATTGAAAAATATAACATAAATATAAACGAAATTACACTTCCGGTCTCTGAATATAAAAGCTTTAATCATTTCTTCACCAGAGAGTTAAGCCCTCAAGCAAGACCTATATGCTATGAACCTGAAACATTAATTTCTCCCGCCGATGCCCGATTATTGGCATTCAAAATATCAGATGAAACTATTTTCCCTATAAAAGGTAGTCATTTTACATTAAGCAGATTAACAAATTGCAGTGAGTCTATAAAGCCTTTTATCAATGGAACTTGCCTTATTTATAGACTAGCTCCTGCTGATTATCACCGATTTATAAACATAGACGATGGTTATCAGGACAAGCCCACAACAGTTGAAGGCTTCTTGCATTCAGTAAATCCTATCTCACTTGCAACGGGGAGAAAAGTGTTTATTGAAAACCACAGAGAGGTAAGTTTCATAAAAACTGATAATTTCAAAACAATTTTAAACATTGAAGTTGGGGCATTGCTAGTTGGCAAAATAATACTGCACAAAAGAGAGCCGGGGAAAATAGAAAGAGGAAAAGAAAGGGGTTACTTTGAATTCGGAGCTTCTACCATCATCCAAATATTTCAGCCACAAACTGTAATTATTGACAATGATATTCTTGAAAACTCGGCTAAAAACGTCGAAACCATAGTAAAAATGGGAGAAAGAGTCGGTATAAAATATTTAATAAAATAAATACCTTCCTGTCTTGTTATTTAAAAAATTCAAACTAATTTTGGAATTTTACGTAAAACACTTAAAACTACGAATTATTCTTATGTCAAAAATTGTTTTTATAACCGGTGCTACAAGTGGAATTGGCGAAGCTTGTGCTCATAAGTTTGCTGAAGCAGGTTATTCAATAATTATTAATGGCAGAAGAAAAGAAAGACTTTCCAATCTTGAATCTCAGCTAAAAAATCAATATAACATAAAAGTAAAATCCCTTACGTTCGATGTACGGGATAATAATGAAGTTTGTGATGCTATTGATACAATAATCGGAACAGAATGGGAGAATATAGACATACTTTTAAATAATGCCGGTTTGTCATTAGGTTTGAATCCGATAAATGAAGGGCTTCTCGAAGATTGGGACAATATGATAGACACAAATGTGAAAGGGCTTTTATATGTCAGCAAAAAGATCATGCCATTAATGGTTGAAAGAAAGAAGGGTCATATAATAAATATTGGATCAATAGCCGGCAAGGAAGTATATCTTAAGGGGAATGTCTATTGCGCTAGCAAACACGCAGTAGATGCAATTTCAAAAGCTATGCGAGTGGATCTTTTGCAGCATGGAATAAAAGTCACACAGATTTGTCCAGGCGCTGCAGAAACTGAGTTTAGCATTGTTAGATTTAAAGGAAATAAAGAGGCAGCAGATAAGGTTTATGAAGGGTTTAAGCCCCTCACAGGAGAAGACATTGCAAGTATTGTATTATTTGCATCTCAATTGCCGCCTCATGTAAATATAAATGATTTGCTTGTTGTGCCAGCAGCTCAGGCTGCGGCATCAATAATAAATAAGGACATATAAGCCTAATTGAATTCAGTCTTGCATGGCTAGATAATCAATGCTTGTAAAATTAGGCTGCATTTTTTGACGTTTTGTAGCATTGTTTTTAAACATCGTTTCAAAAATATTTTGAAAATATATAAAGTTATTGTTAATTTGCATAACCATAAAAACACGACCATTACACATATGAAAAAAACTAAAGTTATAATCGTTGACGACCACAAGCTTGTAACTGACTGTATTAGCCTATTTCTTAGCGGAGCACCCGAAATTGAAGTTATCGGCATAGCTCATAGCGGACAGGAAGCACTAGACCTTCTGAAAACAATAAAACCGGATGTAATGCTATTAGATATTAGCATGCCTAATATGTCTGGAATCGAAACAACAGCGGCAATAAAAAGAAACTTTTCGGATATAAAGATTCTAATTTTATCAATGCACTCTGACTATACTAATATTTCTGACGCTATTGATGTGGGTGCTGATGGATACGTCCCAAAGGATGTGTCTTCCGAAGAACTTGTTGAAGCTATTGTTACAGTTGACAAAGGGAAAAACTATTTTCACACATCAATTTCAGAAGAAATTGTTAAAAACTACGCTAATAAGAAGAAAAAAGCACAAGGAAATATCCCTCAACTAACTAAACGTGAGCTTGAAGTATTGCAGTTGTTTGCTGAAGGATATAATAATAATGAAATTGCTGATAAATTATTTTTAAGTGTTAGAACTATCGAATCGCACAAAAATCATATCCTTCAAAAAACCAACATGAAAAACAGCGTTGAGTTAATCAAGTTTGCTATAAAAAGCAAGATTATTGATATATAACAACCACATTCAAAATATCTTCTCAATTAGCCCGGACATTTGTTCGGGCTTTTTTTCACTTATTACTTATTACAAATTTCAGTATTTCTACAGTCTTTCTTCCGAGTTTCCGCAATTTATTTCAAGTAAAAATACTGTTCTTTTGGCAGGTACTATAATTTATCTTTGAATGGCTAAAATGCAAAATCATGAGACAGATTAAAGTAATGATAATTGAAAACAGCGACATAATGCTTAAGGGCATTGTTTTCATGCTTAAAAACGAACCTGAAATTGTCATAACTAATACTGTTGAGAAGTTAAAAGACATTTCAGAAGCTCTGAAAAGCAACAATCATGATGTTGTAATACTCGGGCCAATGATTTCAGAAAACTATGAAGAAGAGTTAGAATTTGCAATATCAACGAATTATCCAGATACAAAACTTATAAAAATTGAATACGAGGACGACAGTGTTGAAATTGTAGGAAAAATAAAAAACGAAGCTTACAAAATAGCGGTTTAGTTAATTAATACAAGAAAAAAAGAGGGAGCATAAATGCTCCCTCTTTTTTTTGATAATTTACTTTAGTCCTCTTCTTTCAAGCAATGGATCAATTGCCGGTTCTTTACCTCGGAATCTCACATAAGCATCCATACCCTCATAAAGATTATTTCCACCCAAAATATACTTTCTGAATTTAGACGCAAGTTCTTGATTAAACAAGTCGCCCGATTCTTTAAATGCCGCGAAAGCATCTGAATCTAAAACACCAGCCCAAATATAAACGTAATATCCGGCGGCATAACCTGTCCCAAAAATATGATTAAAGTATGTTGTTCTGTACCTTGGTATAATTTCATCAATTAGTCCTATTTTTCTCATTGATGACTTCTCAAATGCATTTACATCAATCTTGTCTGTCTTTAAGAAATCTGCTGTATGCCAATCCATATCTAAAAAGGATGCAGCCACATACTCAACGGTTTTGAAACCCTGATTAAAATGTGAACTTTTTGATATTTTATCAATCAGTTTATCAGGTATTGGCTCTCCATTTTTATAGTGGAAGGCATACATTTTCAGCATTTCAGGCTCTCCTGCCCAGTTTTCGCAAATCTGCGATGGCAGTTCAACAAAATCTCTAGGAACACTTCTGGCGGTTCTTTTATATTGTCCTTCTGCAAAGAAGTTGTGCAAAGCATGTCCGAATTCATGAAAATATGTATTTGTTTCTGACCAAGTCAGCAATGCAGGCTGGTCTCCGGTAGGCCTGGTAAAATTCATCACAATAGTAACAACCGGTGAAATTCTCTCACTATCTTTATAAGAGCCGCTTCTGTATGATCCACACCATGCTCCTCCTCTTTTACCAGGACGAGGATGAGGGTCAATGTATAAAATAGCCAAATGCGAGCCATCTGCCTCAAGAACTTCATAAGCTTCAACCTCTTCATGATAAACAGGAATTTCCGGGCGTTTAACAAACTGCAACCCGAATAATTTCTGAGCTAGAAGAAAGTTCCCATTTTTAACATTTTCAATAGAAAAATATGGTTTTAGTTCAGCATCATCAAGGTCATATTTTTCTTTACGAAGCTTCTCTGCATAATACCACCAATCCCATGAATCAAGTTTGAAGTTTCCTCCTTCCCTATTAATTATATCCTGCATTTGAGCGCGTTCAGCTTTAGCTCTTTCTAAAGCTGGCTTCCAAAGTTGGTTTAGAAAATTATAAACATTTTCAGGTTTTTGAGCCATCTGTATATCCAGAAAATTGTCAGCATAATTATTAAACCCAAGTATATTGGCCATTTCCAATCTTAGCTTCATTAGTTCAGCAAATAACTCCTTATTGTCAAATTCATTATTATTATCGCCTCTGGTGTAATAAGCTTTATAAACTTTTTCTCTTAGATATCTTCTTGATGAGTTTTGCAAGAATGGAATCCAACTTGGGTTGTGAAGTGTAATTACCCATTTTCCCTCCAATCCGGCAGCTTTTGCAGCATCTGCTGCAGCAGCAATAACAGGCGCAGGCAATCCCGCAAGGTCTTTTTCATTGTCAATAACTAACCTGAAGTTGTTTGTTTCCTTAAGAAGATTATCTCCCAAGGTAAGAGATATCATAGACATTCTCTCATTGATAGATTTTAATTTTTCTTTTTTGTCTTTTGGCAAAGCTGCACCGGCACGTTCAAAATCCCTGTAAATTTTCTCAACAACTATCATTTGTTCTTCATTCAGGTTTAAGGAATTCCTTTTTTCATAAACCTTTTTAAAACGTTCAAACAACTCTTGATTAAGCCTGATTTCATTGTTATGAACCGACATTTTAGGAGTAAGTTCTCTGGCTATTTCCGTCATTCTATCATTTGTGTTAGCTCCTCTCAACCCAAAAAAGACAGAACTAACTTTACCAAGAAGCTCACCGGCATTGTCGTATGCCAAAATAGTATTCTCAAATGTTGGTTCAGATTTGTTATTTATAATTGCATCTATTTCGGCCTTATGTTGCTTCATAGCTTCTTCAAATGCCGGCATATAATGACTTTCCTGTATCAGATGAAAGGGAGGCACACCAAAAGGAGTATCAAATTCCTTCAACAAAGGGTTAGTTTCTGTTTTATAGCCTGACATTAGCATACTGATTGGAATTAGTAATAAAAATAATCTCTTCATTTTTCATCAATATTTGGTTTGTAAAAAATATTTTGATTGTTATTTTCAAAAATATAATTAATAACATTGTAACACATTGATTTTTTGATTTTTTATGATGACTATTAACCAATAATCACATCTCTTATTTTGGAATTTTTCATAAAAAGTATTTTAATGTGAGTATTTTTGTGAAAAGCAAATATCAATGTATCTAAAAAATCTCTCATTAATAAACTTCAAAAATTATCAGGAAGCAGATCTTGATTTTACACCTAAAGTAAATTGTTTTACCGGTGACAATGCATCAGGAAAGACCAATTTACTCGATGCCATATATTATCTTTCATTTTGTAAAAGTTTCTCCAACCCTGTTGATTCTCAAAACATTAATCACGAATTCGACTTTTTTTCCATTAAAGGAGAATATCAATTGAATGGCAGCACTGATGAATTGCATTGTGGTATGAAGCGCAACCAAAACAAGGTTTTCAGACGCAATAAAAAAGTATATGAGCGATTGTCTGACCATATTGGCCTCTATCCCCTTGTTCTAATTCACCCAGGAGATGTAAACCTTTTACTTGGAGGAAGTGAAGAAAGACGTAAGTTTGTTGATGGTGTAATATCGCAATACGACAAAGATTACCTGCATTTTTTACTGCAATATAAAAGAGCTCTTTTACAAAGAAATACATTGCTGAAAACTTTCGCAGAAAAAAGACATTTCGATGAAGCTTCTCTTGAGATATGGGACGAACAGCTAGTGGCTAATGGTAACCATATTTTTGAACAAAGAAAGAACTTTTTCAAAGAGTTCTTGCCTGTTTTTTCAGAATACTACTCGTTTCTCACTCAGGCTTCAGAAATAGTAAGCATTGAATATAAGTCTGATTTATTGATAGATAGTTTTGAGAATTGTTTATTTAATGCAAGAAAAAATGACTTAATTGCTCAATATACTACTAAAGGCCTACATAAAGATGAACTTGATTTTATGGTAAATAATTATCCTGTGAAGAAATTTGGAAGCCAGGGACAGCAAAAATCATTCATCATAGCCTTGAAATTAGCGCAATTTGCATTTACCAAGAAAGTAAAAGGCTTTAACCCACTGATGCTTTTTGATGACATATTCGACAAACTTGATGAAAGCAGAGTAACTCAGCTGATGAAGCTGGTTAGCGATAATACTTTCGGGCAAATATTCGTCACAGATACCGATGCGTCAAGAATTAAGAAGATATTTTCCAAGTTAAAAACCGAAACAAAAATCTTTGAGGTAAAGTCGGCAGAGGTAAGTCAAAAGTCGTAAGTCGTAAGTCGTAAGTCATAAGTCAAAAGTGTAAAAGGAAAAAATTTATTGTATGGTAAGGAAGTCGAACGAGCAGTCTTTAGGGGAAGTTATTAAAGATATGATAGATCAGCTCAAATGGAGTGATAAGATTAATGAGCAAAAGATTGTTGATTGCTGGGCGAAAATAATGGGTGCAAATATTATGGCCTATACAGGCAGTATTGAATTAAGAAAAAAGACTCTTACAGTTCATATTAAATCAGCAGCACTGAAAAATGAGCTGAATTTCGGTAAAAGTAAAATTATAGCTAGTCTTAATAAAGAAATGGGGTCAGAACTAATTAAAGAAATAGTATTTATATAATTTCGAGTTCAAGACGACTTTTTCTAATGTTTACAACCTTCGCTTTAATAGATTTTGAATCCTTGTATTTTTCAATAACACTATCATCAATGTTGATTGTATATTCATCATGAAATAAGTCTTCAACCACCACTGCCTTTTGAACAAAACCATCAGAATAAATCAATTCTTCAAATTGTTTAATCCTGAAATCATATTCATCATCAATACAATAAAAAGGATTGTAAGGCTCTAAGACATATTGACCATCGGAACTAAATTTCACAACTTTGCAATTTACAACTCCTCCCACCTGTATTGCATAGTGCGAATAATACTTCTTCTTAAGCAGAAACTTAAGATTTCCAGGCCTTTGTAGGATGAAATAAGATAGATTATCATCAGGGTTGACTTTTTCACCCATAACTCCAAAAACGTAATCCTTGCCAATTTTTAGCGCATCTGAATACATAAACTGATCCGGCAAATGCAAAAAGAGCCTTCCTTTTTTAATCCTCTCAACTACACACCTAATTTTCGTTGCACTTTTATCGTATAAAGAGTCACAAGGAGAAACAACAATCCATTTATTCTTAAAAACATCGGAAACAAGAAAATAACACTCAGACTCATCAAGAATATTTTTTCTAATACCAGATTCTAAAACATCAAAGTCATATTGTTCATTTTCTTTGTAAACAGGATGTTCGGGCTCAACAAATACTTTGCCATTGCAATTAATCTTATCAACCCTGCATTTTACTTCTTGTCCTGGAACAAATCCGTAAGAGGAGTATAATTCTGTCGGCAACAAAACTTTGTAGCCATTGGGGTCAGACATAATAAACATCTCATCATCATCAATTAAAATCTTTTTTTCAAATTTAAAGATGTAGCTCTCCCCTTCAGTAAGCTTGCCGGTAATTAGTTTGATTGTTTTTAGTCTCATAACAATTACACTTTCTTTACAAACAGTTGAGATGTCTCATATTTAACAACTTTCACTTTGTCACCTTTTTCAATGTACCCTGATAAGGCAGTTGCGTCAAATACATCATCTTCTATTTCTATTTTGCCACTAGGTCTGAGCATGGTAAATGCCACGCCGGTTTTACCTATCAATTCTTGCATTTTTTTATCGGCTGAAGTAAATCCGTCTTCTTTATTCTGGACAGCATCAAGAGCAATTTCACCCAGCCTATTTGTTGTTAGTAGTTTTTTGCTCAGATATATAGAACCTACAATAGAAACGAAAAATGAAATTATAACTATCATAAAGGCCATAACAATATCTGTTGCCGGCACCCCCGAGAAATCAAGACCTCTGTTACCAACCATTGCGAATGCTAAGCCCGAAACAACAAACATAATTCCAAGCACGCCGGTAACACCGAAGCCGGGAATTGCAAATACTTCTATGGCTATTAATATAAATCCTACTCCAAATAATATTAATTCAAAATTAGACGCCAACCCTTCAATATAGAAAGGAGCAAAATACAATACAGCAGCAATAATTGCTACTAAAATAGGGAAGCCAACACCGGGAGTTTGTAGTTCAAAATAAATTCCTCCGAGTATGAGCATAATAAGCAATCCGCTAACTATCGGACTTATCAGAAAGTTAATAATTCTGTCTATAAATGTCAGTTTTTGCTCAACAATTTTATAATGTTCAATTCCGGCTTTACTTAAAACTTCCTCAACATTTTCAGCAATACCTTCAGCAAATCCATTCTTCACAGCTTCAGAGGCGGTGAATGTAAGCACTTTGCCATCTTCGATAACGCCATCAACAACTATTGAAGGATCAACCATAGCCTGAGCAATTTCAGGATCTCTTCCTTTTGCTTCGGCCGTGGCCCTCATCATAGATCGCATATAAGACTGATACTTATCAGGAACAACCTCTCCGGTCTGATTAACAACTGTAGCTGCACCAATATTGCCTCCTGTGCGTATATATATCTGATCGCAAGCAATAGAAATCAGAGCACCTGCGGAAGCTGCATTGTTATCAATAAAAACAATTACCGGAATACCAGACTGCATAATTCTAGTACGAATGGAATCTGCTACATCTACCATACCTCCATAAGTATTCAAATGCAATAAAATCAAATCTGCATTTAAGCTATCGGCAGTTTCAAATGCTCTCTGCGTTCTTCTTAAAGCAGGAGGAGAAATTTCTTCCTTAATATCGAATTTATAAACCAGAAAAACTTTATCGGAGTTTTCACTAACAACTGTTTTGACTCTGTCTATTCTTTCGATTTTCTCAGCATTCATCATACTTTGAGTGAGTAATGCAAGAAAAATAAGTACAGAGATGCGAAGTATTTTCATGATAATTGTTTTAAAACAGCTACGAATTTAGTAAAAAAAATAGTTCTAAGTCCTGAGTCCTGAGTCCTAAGTCCTGAGTGCTGATATTTCAAATATTTTTACATTATTAATTATTGCTTTTATATTAATTATTTATATATTTGCATCATATTTTGTATTTATAATTAATTTTCACAAATATGATAATTACGAAATTCGAGGATATAATTGCGTGGAAAAAATCACAGGATTTTGCTGTTGAAATATACTTATCCTTTAAAGATGTAAAGGATTATTCATTAAAAGATCAGCTATTTAGATCTGTAATTTCAATTTCGAACAATATTGCCGAAGGTTTTGACAGAAATTCTGATTTGGATTTTAATAGATTTTTAATGATATCTAAAAGCTCGTGCAATGAAACAAAATCTATGCTATATCTTGCAGCACGATTGGGTTTAATCAGCCAAGAAAAGAAAGATTTGTTATTATCACAAGCAGAAGAAATACAAAAAATTATAACTGGCTTAAGCAAATCCCTAAAAAGATATCCGCAGAAAGCAAAGTTCACTTAGGACTCAGGACTTAGGACTCAGGACTCAGAACTCAGAACTCAGGACTCAGGACTCAGAACTCAGGACTTAGGACTTAGGACTCAGGACTTAAACTACTTCGTTTTACTATAATCTGCTAAAAACTTCGCTAATCCAATATCAGTAAGAGGGTGATTTAGGAGTCCGAGTATAGCATCAAGCGGGCAAGTAACAACATCAGCTCCGGCTTCAGCGCATTTTACAATATGCATAGTATGACGGATACTAGCTGCCAAAACCTGAGTTTGGAAATCGTACATTCTGTAGATATGAACTATTTGCTCGATAAGGTCAACACCGTCAACAGAATTATCGTCTAATCTTCCGATAAAAGGCGAAACGTAAGTTGCACCGGCTTTAGCAGCCAATATTGCCTGACCGGCAGAGAATACTAGTGTACAGTTTGTTTTAATTCCATTATCGGTAAAATATCTTATAGCTTTAATACCTTCTTTAATCATAGGCACTTTCACAACAATATTAGGATGCAAAGCTGCAAGCGCTTCTCCCTCTTTAATCATTCCTTTTAAATCAGTAGCAATAACCTCTGCACTAACGTCGCCATTTACAATGTTACAGATATCAACGTATCGTTGAATAATATTATCATGGCCTTTAATTCCTTCTTTAGCCATAAGAGAAGGATTTGTAGTAACACCATCAAGAATACCAAGGTCGTTAGCTTCGCGGATATGGTCTAAATTTGCTGTGTCTATAAAAAATTTCATGATTAAGAGTTTTTTGAGAGTTGTGACATAATTTTAGAATTTGCTATGAAAAAAGGGTAAGATTTGGCATCGCACCGCTACGACCGCTTACCCTTGCTACCTTCCGATCCTGGGGGGGTTCAGCGGGAGCTGGTCGTACCAATCTTACCCGAGTGCAAAAGTATAAAAATTTTGTTATTGGCGGAATATATTTTAAGTTTTTAAAAAATCTGAACATTTCAATAACCATTCTCCGCGCCCTCCGCGTCTCTGCGAGAAACATTCTCAGCGCCCCTTTAGTTTGCAAAAAGGAATTTCTAATAAGTTTTACATTGTAATTTTGAACTTATTAATCAATCCACAAAGAAACAGGGTGAATCAGTTTGCGCCAAAGGAATTCAGACCTATGCAAAGATTAAGAACCCTGTTTCTTTGAGAGCTAGATCAAGATAGAAATTTAGGTTAGAGACCTATTATCAAGGACTTGGATAAAACTCTCTTTGTGGATTTAAAAACAATATTATGGAACAAAAGTACGTAATTGGAATTGATATTTC
>JAGXRQ010000023.1 GCA_018335675.1 Bacteroidota bacterium
CATCATACTGTTTGTCATCTGCGGTTAAGTTGCTTAAAACAAGAGTACGAGCGGTAATGCTTGCATACGAAAGACGATTGTTTATGAAATAATTATCAGCATTAGCACCTGAGAGAGCGAGACCTGTTATAGAAACTACTTTGTTGTTGCCAACTTGTTTGTTTGCAAAAGTTACAACAACACCGCTGAGATCAAGTTCAACATCATCTTCATCTGCAATCGGATTAAGACTTCCCCAATCAGAAACGGTAGCTATGTTTGTTCCGTCATAAACTTTATCAGCTACAACTAAACCTGAAATAAAGAGTTCAACTTGATCCACGACAGAAAGAGTACCATTAATGTAGGTTATATCATAGTTTTCAAGTCCAATACCAACAGCATCACTTGGAACAATGTCATATTCTCCTTCCAAGGCACCAATAGGAGCACCGGCACTTGTAAGAGTAACGGCAATTACTTCATCGCCTGCAATCATTTCGCTAACAAAAAATTCATCTCCATCAAATACAAACTCAGTTCCCAAAGATTTTAGGAAGCTAAGAGCAGTGATAGTAAGCGGTTTTGCAGTTATATCAGCATTTAAAACAGGTTGAATTAGAGTGTAATTTCCTTGGTCAGCACCTGAAATAGTCATGTTTGAAATTACTTCAATATCCACTCCGGCAGAAGCCTGAGCGAATACACCTACAGTATTATTTTCAAGAATAACTAAGTCATCTCCAATAACACCGCTAAGTTCTGCCCCCGCGATAACAGCCGCTGTTGTTCCGTCATAAACCTTATCCTGGGCAACTGCATTGACAATATTAAGTTGTGCAGGAGTAATGTTTGCATGAGTGTATGGCAAATTATCAAGAGATAGAACATAATTATCAGTATCTCCGGAAATTTCAATATTGGTAATGCTCACGAGGATATTATTTCCAACAGAATTGCTGTCAAAAGCTAATTCTATAACATCAATATCAATTACATCAGGAGCTATTGTTCCATCTATTGAAAGTAAATTGACACTTATTTCGGCAATGTTATTCCCATCATAAACTTTATCAAAAGCTTCAAAAGCACCAGCAATAGAAATTTCTTTGTGCAAAATAGAAGCATAAAGTTCGGGTTGAGTTAAATAGTAATTATCAATATCATCCCCTGATAACGTCATAAAAGTAGCAACTTCAATATCAACACCAACACCTGCTTGAGCAAATTCACCGATTGTTTCATTTTCGAGAGAAACGTCATCACTTATGATTACACCTGAAAGAGCTGCACCAACAATTGAGGCATCAGTAGTGGCATCATAAATCTTGTTGTTGGCAACAGCATTAATCACCACAAGTCCTTTAGGAGTAATGTCAGCGGTTAAATAGTCGGGTTGAATTAGTTCGTAGTTGGAGATATCATCGCCTGAAAGAGACATTTGTGTTTCAATAGAGATGTTTTGTCCAACATTAGATTGTGCAAAGAAGCCAAAGAAGTAGTCTTCAAGAAGAACATCATCACCAATGATGAAGTTGAAGAGTTCAGCATTTATAACTTCGGCATTATCAAAGCCATCATAAACTTTGTCTAAAGCAATAGCATTAACAACAGTAACTTCTCTGGTGAAGATATCTGCATAGGCAGAACCTGATGTTACAGTCAGATTATAATTATTCATATCTGCACCGCCACTAATAGTAATATCAGAGAATAATACTGTTTTGTTTTCACCTGCGTTTTTATCTTCAAAGTTTGACATAAATGAGAATGTCAAGATATCACCCTCAATTCTGTTATCATCAAAACCACTGCTTATCACTGTCATTTCGCCATTATAAACTTTATCATCAGCATGGAAATTTGATAAAGTAAGGTCTCTTACAGTAATGTTAGCATTTGTGATATGGTTATTGATATAATACTTATCCGCGTCAGCACCAGAAAGTGCCAGACCTGTTATCGTAATAACTTTGTTAATGCCAACATTTTTGGTGTTAAAAGTAGCAATAGCGCTGCTGTAGTAGAGATCTACCACATCACCTCCGGCAACACCAACAAGAGAGCCCCATGTTGATATTTCAGCTATATTTGTTCCATCGTAAACTTTATTATTAGCAATTATTCCTGTAAGCGTCACTTCTGTTTGGTCAACTACAGTTAGAATTCCATTAACATAAGATATGCTATAATTATTAAGTCCTGTGCCAATGGCGTTTGAAGGAATAATGTCATAATTTCCAACAGTAGCTGCAGCATCTGCACCATCGCTAGTGAGAGTTACTGATGTAACTACATCGCCTGCAATCATTTCACTTGTAAAGAATTCGTCTCCATCGAACACGTAATCCACTCCTAAAGTTTTATTAAAGCTATTAGCAGTAATAGTGAGAGATTTTTGGGTGATAGTTAGCAATGCACCTGTATAAGTGATAGTATAGTTTGCACCGGCAGAAAGTGTTCCTTGGTTAATTTCGTATGTTCCAACGCCTGTGCCTGCTGCGCGAGTTAGAGCTCCTGACATTGCATCAGCACCTACTAATCCTGTAACTACGTATGTAAAAGCAGGATCTGCAGCACCATATACTTTAGATTTTGCATCTGCTACTACTGTAATAGGCTTAGCTGTAATAGTCAGCAATGCGCCTGCATAAGTGATAGTATAGTTTGCACCGGCAGAAAGAGTTCCTTGGTTAATTGCATATGTTCCAACTCCTGTGCCTGCTGCGCGGGTTAGAGCTCCTGACATTGTATCACCGCCGACTAAACCTGTAACTACATATGAAAGAGCAGGATCTGCATCGCCATAAACTTTTATTTTCGCATCTGCTATAATAGCAATAGCTTTTGGCGTTATATTAGCTTGAGAGGTGGAAACTCCGGAGATATTCACACTATAGCGATCTTTATCAACACCATCAATAATTACTTCAGCAAGTGAGACTGAAATGTTATTTCCGGCATTTTGGGTTTCAAATTCGAAATTCATGGCCGTTAAGACTATCCCTGTAGCTCCAATAACGACTCCTTGTATAAGAAGTTCATCAATGTTTGCTAAAGCAGCTCTTGTGCCATCGTAAACCTTATCATATGCAGAAAAGCTTCCGGAGAAAGCAATTTCTTTTACAGGAGTTGTGAAAGTAAACTCACTGCTATAGTATGTGTTGCTCTCATCTGAAATGTATGCTCTCACGAAATATTGTTGATTGGGAATTAGATATGACATAGAATGGCTAAATGCACCTATGTTAGTTGGTTCGCCAAAATTCATAACACTGTTATTTAAATCAGGATTTCCGGTAGTGTTCCAGCAGAATCCGTGTGCTATTGCCGAAGGATCACCAAGATGCTCAATAACTGCATTAATGGTTGCAGATGCACTAGTCACATTGTCAATACTGGCAATGCTAATAGTTGGTGAAAACTTATGTTCAAACTCACTTTGCCATGCCAAGAATGGATATGAATTGTTTTGAGCAGGGTTAAAGCCCCAAATATTATCAGTTCCATTAACATATTCGCCCATAAAATCGAATGTTGCATCGAGATAAGTATTAATATCATTCATCTCGGCAGTGGTTTTCCCGACAACGTTGCTGCCTCCTGCGCTGGTTGCAACACCCGATGCAGTAACATCCCACAAGAGATTCCCTACTACATCAACAGAGCTCACGCCAATTGCACCACCCACGGAAGTTCCGCTTCCGTTAATTTGAACTGTTGAGTATGAATTTCTTACTGCTGTGTTAGTATTGTTTCCAATAAATCCGCCAACATTGTTTGCATCTAAATAGGTAGTAATAGAGCCCATTGCATAGCAGTTGTTAATTGCACCTAGATTTCTGCCTACAAAACCACCCATAAATGATGTATTTGTTGTTGTATTTGTTGTAAATACATTTGAGTTTGACCATGATTTTGTAATTGTTGCATTGGCAGTAGTTGTTCCGGCAAAGCCGCCTGCGTATGCGTTAGCGTAATATGCAGTTACTTGTGCATTTGCAGAACTATTTACAACAACAGCTTGATCTACTCTTCCGATTAGACCGCCTACATAATTGTGACCTGCTCTTACTTCTCCCACAAAATGACAATTGCCTACTGTTCCATTAATGACTCCAATCAACCCTCCTATTGTATTCCAACCGCGAACAATGCCAGATACTTTGCAGTTGTTTATTGTATTTGTGCCAGCTCCAAATCCAACCAAACCTCCTACAAAGTTAGACCCCTCCATGTATAATTCTTCTAAAGTTAGATTTTTAATGGTTGCGTTATTTATGTAGCCAAACATACCTATGTAATATCCGGATATCCTTTTGCAGTTCATTTTAGTAATCGATTTATTTCCTCCATCGTATGTTCCGGTGAAACGATTTGTGAAATTTCCAATTTCAGTTATGCCTTTTCCCCCATCCCAGGTAAGCGTTTCTGCGGCGTCTATATCTGCAATTTGAAGATAGTGCTTATCCCAATGTTGAGAATTGGACATTAGCCACTTTAAATCAAGCAAACTTGCTATAAGGAAGGGTTGAGCTTCTGTGCCTTCGCCAACTGGACCTGAAAAATAATTTATCGTATTTCCATAGAAAACTGTTCCATAGGAGTTCATCGTAAAAGTTCTTAGATAATAGGTAGTGCTAGGAGTAATTCCCGATAGCGTATAACTAAAGTTGCCTACACCACCGGGTGCTCCAAAATTATGGAATGTATCATCGACAATATTAGGATTACCTGTTGTATTCCACACAAATCCATGCTGAATTAGAGTGTGCCCATTAAGCTCAAGAATGCTTCCATTTAAATTAATGGAAGTGCCCAGAATAATACTATTAGGCGCAAGTGTGGTGATTATGGCAGGTATTGAGTGAGCGTATCCCTGCCATGCTAAGAAAGCATATCCCTGATTATCAATACCGTTAATACCCCAAATGTTATTTGTACCATTGGTTGTTTCTCCAATAAAATCCCAACCCTGACTCAGATAGGTGGAGAGTGTTCTCATTTCGGTATTTGTTTTACCACTTGCTCCAGATACTGTAGTTAAACCCGCTGCTTCTAAATCTGCAAGGTTATACTGTACGGTTGCTTGATATGCGTTTCCCGCAAACGCCGTAACGTTATTTCCTGTTGTTGAGGTAGTTTTTCCGCCAGAAAAGCATCGTAATACTTGAGTATTAGTGGTATTAATTGCACCGGCAAAACCTCCAACCAAATTTGATCCAATGACAGAACCTAATGAATAGCTATCGAAAACCCTTCCCTGCTGCTCTATTCTTCCTGCAAATCCGCCTGCTGTCGAAGAGCTGGCTATTACTGTTGCCGTTGAGTAAGAAGTTTGCACTATGGCGAATGTTTCAACAGCTCCAACGAATCCACCAATAATGGTTGTTCCTTCAACTTTACCTGTTGAGTATGAGTTGAGAACTAGAGCACCATTATCTTTAGCCTCTCCAACTGCGCCCCCAACCCTACTTACACCTGTTACATGTGCATTGGACCAGGTATTTTCAATTAAGCCATTTGCACGTAGTGCTCCAACCAAACCCCCTACATTGGTATGCCCAATTACATTTCCTGAACTTTGGGAGTTAATCAAAAGTGAGTAGCTTAATCTTCCGACCAATCCTCCGACCTCATTTTTACCCTGTGTTGTTCCCATTGCATTACAGTTGCGAATTTCAGATGGTGTTCCTCCAAAACTACCGGCAATTCCCCCAACATTATTTCCAGAGGATGTAATAGTAGCATTCGTTTCGCAATCAATAATTAAACTACCAACACCAGCGCCAACTATGCCACCATGCCTCTCGCCGGTGTGCCCTGTTATTATACCATTGAATGTGCAACTTTGAATTGTACTGGATCCGTAGCATCCCCCAACTATTCCACCCCCAGAAGCTATAAATGTACTGCGGGTAATCACTGATGCACTTGAATTGCAATTAGATACGGTTGTTTCTAAATCAATGCGCCCGACTATACCTCCAACAACAGAATTTCCATTGACTGTGCCAGATGTGTTGCAGTTGGTTATGGTAGCGCCGTTCGATGATCCTACGATTATTCCAACATTATCCTTACCATTAATATTAGCGTCCAATACAGAGAGGTTGATAATCGTTGCATTTGTAGCAGAAGAAAACAAGCCCTGATTATCAGTAGTTGGACGGTTAATGTATAAGCCGGTTATAGAATGGCCCTTGCCATCGTAATGACCAGAAAAGGGTATGGGCATAAACCCCGCCCCACTATGCCAGGTTGAAGTTAATGAAGCATCAATATCGGCAACCTGCTCAAAGTGCTTATCCCACACCGTCGAATTATTCCGAATCCAAAGTAAGTCAGTTAATGAAACAATTTTATATGGGTCGCCCTCTGTTCCTGATCCTTCAAGTACCGTTTTAAAAGTTTGCACATGACCTGTAAATGTTCCTAAATCGGTAGTTACAAAAGCTCTATAATAATAGGTTGAAATGGCCTGAATGCCTGTTAGTTCGAAAGAGAATGCTCCGGTTGAAGAAGCAGCACCTAGGTTGATTACATTATCAACAGCAATATTGGGATTTCCGGTAGTATTCCACACAAAGCCATGGCTTGTTGGAGTAGGAATACCCAACCTGGTTAAATTACCATTTAAAGTAGCTTTGTCGTTTTCTATATTTGTGGCTGCCAGGGTTGTTGCACTTGGCGGATAGGTAACACTAGGTGTAAGGCCTTGCCACATCAGGAAAGGATAGCCATTATTTTCGGCAGGATTGATGCCCCAAATATCATCGGTGCCATTTACTGTTTCCTGCACCAAATCCCAGCCTGCTTCATAAAAGGTGAGGTACTGTGTCATCTGAGCAGTAGTTAAACCTACACCCACACGACTATTTAACCTGCCTGAAGATTCGGTGTCCCAAAAGGATCCAATCACAGTGTTTGCAAGATCCCATCCCACAAAACCACTGGTAAAATAAGCTCCCATCGCAACTGTTCCGGTAGAATAACTATTGATAATTGTACCTCCATCGATAAATCCCGTAAACCCTCCCGAATATTCTGATGTACCGGCTACATGCACATGAGTGTAGCTGTTATTTACTTCAGCAACACCCATATATCCTACTAATCCACCAATATAGCCTGATTGCAATGGAACTCCCGTACCTGTTATGTTTCCTGTAGTGTAGCATTTAGAAACAATTGTGTTAGTACCAATTACTCCAATTAGCCCTCCACCCCAGCCTATGGCTGTAGCAGAAACTCCAGTTGCATAGCATTCGGTTATTGTTGCGTTATTTGCGCCACCCGTTAATGCTCCAACATAATTTGCGCCAGTTACTGAAAAGTTGATTAAACCCAATCTTTTTACTTCTCCTCCGTTAATTGAACCAATAAAGCCAATGCTGTTTTGACCGGGATATGAAATAACAACATTTGAAATTTTGTGTCCATTGCCATCGTAAATACCATTGAAAGTTGCTGTTGTTCCATTAGATCTTCTTCCTATGGGCGCCATATTACCCCCTTCTGCATCAATATCGGCAACCTGAAGGAAATAACCTGCTAAAACAGTTGGATTGTTGCTTTGACCAACCATCCATTGAATATCTTCCCATGTTGCAATCAGGTATGGATTTCCAATTGTACCATCGCCTTCAAGAATTGTTGTAACACTATACTCATCACCATAGCTTACGCCAAAAGCATTTGCTGCATATGCTCTGAAGTAGTATGTTGTTTTTGGATTTAGACCACTTATTGTTGAGGAGAATGTGCCGGTTACCCCAGCAGGTCCCACTTCAGTTTTAGAATCTGTATTTATATTGGGCATTCCGGTAGTGTTCCATGTAATACCGTGTTGAGTTACTCCGGAACCTAGTGATATAATATTTCCACGTCCGGTAAAAGCATCTCCGGTTATGCCTTGAGCAGATAAGGTACTTATTACAGGTGTAACCTGATTTACGTAACCTTGCCATGCTAGAAAAGGATATCCGCTGTTATTTGTTGGATTCATTCCCCAAAAATCATTAGTGCCATTTGTTGTTTCACCTATGTAATCCCACCCATCGTTAAAAAAGGTAGCATATTCTTTCATTTGTGCTGTAGACCTTCCAAGTCCTCCGCTGCTTGTT
Organism: Bacteroidota bacterium; assembly: GCA_018335675.1. Taxonomy (GTDB): domain Bacteria; phylum Bacteroidota; class Bacteroidia; order Bacteroidales; family UBA7960; genus PWND01. Next base: position 8,106 of record JAGXRQ010000023.1, read on the forward strand.
GCTGCTGTGGAGGTTGTAATATCCCAAAATGAGTTATTCACCTCAGCACTACCCAATGATTCTCCTACTAAGCCACCCCTGTAAGGAGAAGCTGATGTCAGTAATCCGGTAGAGTAGCAATAAGATACAAAGGAACTGCTTATGCTTCCAACAAGCCCACCAATAGGTTGACCTGCATTTACGCTACCTCGTGCGTACGATTTATTTATTTGACTAAAAAGCATAGCCGAACCAACAAGTCCTCCTGCTACAATTCCGTTACTTGCATTGGTTACGCTTCCGGTTGCATAGCATTCGTTTATTATACCGCCAGAATGCAAACCACCTGCAAGTCCACCTGAGATGGTATTGGCTGTAACTGTGGCCGTGGAATGGGATTTATGAACCTCAGCAGACTGAAATATATATCCAACCAATCCTCCAACTTCACTATTACCAGATACGTTTCCGGTTGAATAACAATTTGTAATAATCGACCCGGCATCATGTTGTCCTACTAAAGCTCCAACCCGGCCATTGCCGGTTATATTTACATTGACAAGACCAAGATTTGAAATATTTGCCTGATAGGTAGAGCCAAATAAACCAACCGTACTAATATCCGGTCTGTTAATATGTAGTCCGCTAATGGTGAAATTTTGCCCGTTATAGGTTCCCCTGAATTGATTTGGCCCCATTACCATAACCTATCGATTGCCAGCCTGCGCCGGAATTCCATGTGCTTGTGGCAGAGGCATTAATGTTTGCCGTTTGAATATAATGGCTATACCATTTAGTCGGATTCTGACTAATCCAGTAAAGGTTGTTTAGGGTTGCAATCTGGTATGGATTGCCTGCCGAGCCATCTCCAACTGCCGGAGCGGTAGCCGTTTGCGTGTAAGCCATTGCTGTCAGAAGAATAGCTAAGATTGTAGTAAAAATTTTTTTCATAATACTAAGTTTTGATTTATAAAATGTGTTTTCAAGTTTGCATTTTTTAACAGTATGCAATTTATGAAATAACTTACCCTGTCCATTTGGTTATTTGGTGAAACAATGGAAAATAGTGGTAAAGTAGTTTAATTAAAGGGTGAGCTGTTATTTGTTGATAAACAGGCGTTTATCGAAAGAGTGTTGAATAATAGCTTAGTATGAAAAGCTAAGTTCTAAATATATCAGCAAATATATTATCTTTGCCAAATGAAAACAATACAAGAAATCCGCAACTTATTCCAAGAGTTAACAGGAGCATCACAAGAGCAATTACTTGATGACTTATTAAAAGACTTTGAGTTAAAAGGTCAAGTATTAGAGAATGTGAAGCAAGAGCGTATAGAGAAAAGAATCATTAAATCATGTCCTCATTGCTCAAGTACAAAAGTGCACAAGCGAGGGAAACAAAAGAATGTTCAGATGTATCGCTGCCAGGAATGCGAAAAA
>JAGXRQ010000024.1 GCA_018335675.1 Bacteroidota bacterium
ATTTGATCTATTAAAAAAAGGAGAGTCAATAGTAACGGAAAGGGAAATTAAACGCAAAAATGGAGAAAGCATTTTCATAGAAATGCACAGCAAACAAATGCCTAATGGAGGATATCATGCATTTATAAGAGATGTTACCAAAAGAAAACAGACAGAAGAATTGCTTAAAGAATTTCAGAAAGTGGTTGAATATTCATCTGATGCAATTGGAATGTCTACTCCTGAAGGAATTCATTATTATCAGAACAAAGCATTTGACGACCTATTTGGACTTTCTATTGAAGAGATTGCATCACCTCATCCTACTGAGACAATATATGCAAATAAAGATATTGGTAAAGCTGTATTTAATACAATTATCGCAGGTGGTGAATGGATTGGTGAGCTTAAGATGATTGGAAAGAATAAGAAAGAAATTGATGTTTTCCTAAGAGCATATTCAATTAAGGATGACAGCAACAATATAATAGGCCTTGTTGGCATGCATACTGATATTACAGAAAGAAAAAGAATAGAAGCTGAGCTAGATAATCACATTAAACTACTGACTACTTTGCTTGAGAACCTTCCAATTGGCGTTTTCATGGTGGAAGCACCATCGGGGAAACCTTTAGTTGCTAATGAAGCTGCCAAAGAACTCTTAGGGAGAGGAATTTTGCCGGATGTAAGCAAAGAAAATATTGGAGTTGTTTATAAAGCCTTCAAAAGCAGTACCAATAAAGCATATCCATCTGATGAAATGCCAATAATAAGGGGGATGTACGGGCTAACTTCACATGTTAACGACATGATTGTAGAACGACCTGATGGCAAAAGGGTATTACTTGAAGTATCCGGTTGTCCTATTTATGCAAATGACAATAGTGTAAAGGCAAGCTTAGTAATATTTATCGACATTACAGAAAAACAAAAGCTTTTAGAAAGTGCACAGAGAGCCGACAAATTAGAATCACTTGGGATATTGGCAGGTGGCATTGCCCACGACTTCAATAATCTCTTGGGGGGAATTTACGGTCTAATGAATATGGCATCATCTTCAAACAATATTAATGAAATAAAAGAATATCTAAGCGCGTCACTAAGCACTATGAACAGGGCTAGAGGACTAACTCAGCAATTACTTACATTTGCCAAAGGAGGTGCTCCTCAAAGAAAAATAGAAGAATTGTTCCCATTTATAAAAGAAACTGCTGAATTTGCACTTAGCGGATCAACCGTTGGAATATCATTTAACTATCCTGAAAAATTGTGGCCTTGCATTATTGACAAATCTCAGATAAGTCAGGTTATTGAAAACATTATAATAAACGCACAGCAAGCTATGCCGGCTGGCGGAAATATTCAATTATCTGCTCAAAATATTTCGCTAGCCAATAAAGAGCACCCCGAATTAAAAGCAGGAAACTATGTAAAAATTTCAATTAAAGACTCAGGCATAGGTATTCCAAAAGAAATTATTTCAAGAATTTTCGACCCTTTCTTTACAACTAAAATCAAAGGTCACGGACTTGGGCTTGCAACTTGTTATTCTATAATTAACAGACATGGTGGATTCATTGATGTCGAATCTGACTCTGGCAGAGGTAGTTCATTTCATGTGTTTCTGCCGGCTTCGACAGACGAATATGCTCTTGCATCTGACCAAACTGCAGCAATGCACAAGGGTAAAGGAACATTCCTTCTTATGGATGACCAAAAAGTTATTAGAGACACTGTTGGCGCAATGCTTAGATCTTTCGGCTACTCTGTTGTTCTTAAAAACTCAGGCGAGGACGCAATAGACTTTGTCAAAAAAGATTTATCAGAAGGGAATAAAATTACTGCTATGATTTTTGACCTGACTATACCCGGATGCATGGGAGGAAAAGAGGCAATCACCGAGATAAGAAAAATCTCCAAGGAGATTCCTGTATTTGTTGCCAGTGGCTACGCCGACGACCCTGTGATGTCAGAGCCTAAAAAGCATGGATTTACTGCTAGTATTTCAAAACCTTTCACAATGGCCGACCTTGCAAATGTCCTTAACAAAAACCTTGTACGATAAACATTTTTTCATTTTTAAGTGTTTTATTTTGCATGAAACATATTAATGCAAAATCTATTGTTTTTTTTGATGGCTCATGCATACTCTGCAATTATGCTGTTAATTTCATAATTAGAAATGATAAGCATAATGTATTTCACTTTGCTCCTCTTCAGTGGGAAGTATCGAAAAAAATTCTTAATAAAGATTATCCATATTCTACATTACCAAACACCTTAATCTATTTAGAAAATGGAAAACTCTACAAAGAGTCCAATGCTATTCTGAGGATTTTCAGAAAACTTCCTTTTCCTCATTACTTATTTTACTCATTTATAATTATTCCTAAATTCATCCGAGACATTATTTACAAATTCATAAGTAAAAAAAGATATTCTTGGTTTGGCAAATACGATTCATGCATTGCTCCAAGTCAAGATATTAAAAACAAGTTCTTATTGAATCGATAAATTTCATAATATTGTTGTTGAATATCAATTGACAAATTCAATTTAGTTTTACAAAGTTTATGGAGCAAATATTAAGGTTAGCTAATAACCAAGATTTACCTGAAATTAACGAAATCTATAATCAAGCTATTGACACAAGATGCTCTACAGGAGATCACTTTCATGTTACAATGGAAGAAAGGCAACAGTGGTTTGAAAATCATCCTCCTGAAAAATGTCCAGTAATTGTTTATGAATATAACGGTAAAATTGCCGGCTGGATATGCCTTAGCCCCTACCGAAACGGAAGAACAGGTTTCAAATTCACAGCCGAATTAAGTTATTATGTTCACAACAACTATAAACAAAAAGGGATCGGAAGTATTTTACTTAAATCAATAATTGAAAAAGCAAAAACACTTAATTACACAACGCTAATTGCAATGTTGTTTGCAACTAATATAGCTAGCATTAAACTATTGGAAAAATATCAATTTCAAAAATGGGGATGTTTGCCTCAGATAATTGACATTGATGATATCAAATATGATCATCTTTGCTATGGACTAAAAATAGGAGAATAGATTTTTAAACAATAATTTTCCATATATATTATTGACAAATATTTCTCGTTACTATATTTTAAACACAAATCTAAAAAGCTATGAGAACAAAAATAAACTTATTATTACTGCTAATAATACCAGTAATGCTAGCATGCAGCAAATCTGAAAACAGAGAAACTGATGCTTATGTTTTAGCTGAATATGAAGAAACACCTGAAAGCTCTCAAAGAACTGATTCCGAAGGATCTTCGGTTGAAATAGTAAAAGAGAATATCCGAAAGCTAATAAAACAAGGTAATATTGTTTTTGAGACTAATGACGTATCTGAAACAAAATCAAAAATCAACAATACTGTTGCCCTTCTTGGCGGATATATTTCCAGAGATAATATTACAATGACAGAAAGCAGGATAACTCATTCTATTGAAATAAGAATTGAATCTGAAAAATTCGACCAACTACTTAACCAAATATCTGAAACAGCATCAAAAATTGAATCTAAAACAATTGATGTACTAGACGTTACAGAAGAATTTATCGACACTGAGGCCAGAATAAAAACTAAAAAAGAAGTCGAGAGCAGATTTAGAAAACTCCTCAAGATGGCAAAATCGGTAGATGAAATATTAAGAATTGAAAGAGAGATTGGAAATGTAAGAAACGAAATAGAATCTGCAGAAGGAAGATTAAGATACCTCAAAGACAGAGTATCATTCAGCACATTAAATATTGAGTATTACCAAAAACTTGTAACGTCGATTAACTTCTTTGACAAAGTAATTAATGGCATTGTTCAAGGCTGGGAACTTTTACTTTACTTCTTTATCGGACTATCATATATTTGGCCTTTTATAATAATACCTTTGGCTGTAATATTCATAATAAAATACGTTAGAAAAAGCAATAAAGCTAAAAAATGAAAAAATCGAAAACACTAATTCTCTTAATGGTTTTGGCTATAACATTTTATTCTTGTTCTAAAACAACAAAAGAAATTGATGTATTAGCAATTGAATTTTCCAATGAAAATGCAGAATATTTATACAGTTTTGCATTTGACTGTATTGATAAAGAATACCCGAATAAACTAGGGCAAGTGCTAGGAGACGACAGTTATCTTGCACCACCAAGAGAATTACACCCGGCTTTTTATGGATGTTTTGATTGGCATTCATCTGTGCATGGTCATTGGACTTTAGTGAATATCCTTAGGGAATTCCCTGATTTTAAATTTAAAGACGATATAATTGTTAAGCTTAGAAAAAACATCACTAAAGAAAATATTGAAAAAGAAATCCTTTTCTTTGATGATGAGCATAATAAAACTTTCCAAAGGACTTATGGCTGGGCATGGCTTCTAAAACTTGACGAGTCTCTTAGAGAATGGGACGACCCTATAGCAGTTGAACTACGTGAAAACATAAGGCCATTATCTGATATGCTGGCAAAGAAATTTATTGAATTTCTTGATGTTTTGAATTACCCTATTAGAGTAGGAGAACATCCAAATACTGCTTTTGGGATGTCTTTTGCTTATGATTATGCAATTAAGTATAATCCTGAGCTTGCCAAAAAAATTGAAGAAAAAGCGAGAGAATATTACATCAATGACAAAAACTGCCCACTAACCTGGGAGCCCGGAGGCTTCGATTTCCTTTCGCCATGCCTACAGGAAGCATCACTTATGCTGAAAATATTACCTGAAGATGAATTTAAAAAATGGCTTGATGATTTTCTGCCCGGATTTAATAACAATCCAGAGAAATATTTGATGCCAGCAATTGTGACTGACGCCAGCGATGGCAAACTTGCACATCTCGACGGTTTAAACTTTAGCAGAGCTTGGTGCCTTTTTGAAATCGGCAACAAATTGCAAAATCAGAAAATGATTAACCTTGGCGTGCAACATTTTAATTTCAGCTATGAAAAAATGGACAGTGGAGAATATGCAGGTTCGCACTGGCTGGCATCTTTTGCAACTTATTCCCTAATAAAATTCAAATAAAAACAGTTGAGAGATTTTTATAACAAATTAAGCTTCAGCAAACACAACTACAGTCTTATTCTGTTAGGAATATTAGCATTGTTGTTTGTGATTTTTTTAATTTTCATTTCCGAAAACATCAGAGCAACGTCTGATGACCTGTGGTTCTATAACGAAGTTAAAAACAAAGGATGGATAAATGCATTAATTAGTTTTGAATTCAATCCACGATGGTTTAGTTACGGAATATTTAATACAATCGTCTATTTCAGCCCTGACTTTGAGAGATTTCATCACTACCTCTACATTTACTATTTACTAACTTTTACTCTGCTTTACTGGGCGTCATTCCGGTTTTTTAAAAACTACATATTCATAGTGACTGAAATTTATTTAAAGACAATTCATATATTACTCATTGCTTCAATTTTCATTATTTCCTTGTATTTCATTACCACAAATGCAATTGAAGTCTGGTTTTGGCCAATTGCTTCAGTGGTTTACCTCTATCCGATTATACTATTTCTATTTGGGTTGGCAGAACTAGCAAGTCAGAAAAACAATAAAACAACCTTGATTACAATGTTTGTATGTTTTTTCCTTATAGGAGGAACAGCCGAAAACTTTGCATTTGCTGCATTTTTATTTTTTACACTTGTTGCTAGTTTTAGCTTTTATAAAAATCCTAAATACTTTCGCAAAAGTGTTTTATCAATGATAGCGGTGTCATTATTGCCTGCTATTAATATCTTAGGAAGTGGCATAAAAAGAAGAATGGATTTTGAAACAACAATGATGGGTCGAATTGCAGATAATATCTTTCTTGATAGCATTGCAGTCTATTTTAATGTTAATCGGATTGGATTTTTTGTTTTAATTCTTGTCTTAATGTTTTTCTTAGGCGCATTATTAGCAAAGCAAGGGTATATTTTCAAACGTGGTCTGAACAAAATCGTTATACTAAAAACATTGGCAATTATTGTTATAGCGATAGGTACATTTTTGCCTCTTTATATAGTTTTTGGCAATTTAGGTCCTTCAAGAGCATGGATTCCTCTCTCATTTGGAATATGCTTATCAATGTTTGTTGTTTCTTTTTATGCAGGAAATACGACGAGAATAAACTTCTTAAAAAAAATCTCCAACTTAATGGCCTCTATAATTTCTATCTTGTGCTCTTTGGTTATAATACATTTTTTCATAAGTCAGAAAAAAACAACTGATGAATACAGTAAAGCATACGACTCAAGACTTGAAAAAATAAAAACCGGCGTTTATCCTATTGTTAATCAAAAATATATATTCATACCAGATAAACTCCCTGATTCAGGCATTATATCATCACAGGAATTATCAAAGAAAGATGACATTGTAATTAACTTAACAAGCCACTATTTGGGCAAAGTTCTTGGTAAAGATGCTGCAATTTTCATTGAAAATTGTGATTCCGATAATAACAATTGAAAAACCATATTATCAGACTAATAGCATAATACAAAACCATTATTCCTTATAATTACTTAAATCCATTTCGTATATTTGCAAATATTTTATGGGAAGAATTTTAGCAATAGATTACGGAAAAAAGCGCACAGGGATAGCTGTTACAGACCCATTGCAAATTATTGCAAACGGGCTCACTACTATTCATTCAAAAGATGTTATCGAATTTCTGAAGAATTATTTTTCAAAAGAACAAGTTGACTGTGTCGTTGTTGGGCAACCCTTCACAATGCAAAACAAAGCATCGGATGCATCGCGATTTATTGAACCTTTTGTTAAGAGTTTGAGCAAACATTTCCCCGACATTCCTGTTAAAAGGATAGATGAAAGATTTACATCTTCAATGGCAATGCAAAGTATGATTGATTCAGGATTAAAAAAGAAGCAAAGGCAAAACAAAGAACTTGTCGACACTATTAGTGCAACAATAATCCTACAGTCATATATGGAACAAATGTCGAATCCAAATTTTAAATAATGATTTTACCTATAGTTGCATACGGCGATCCTGTCTTAACGACAAAAGCAAATGAGATAACTCCCGATTATCCAGAGTTAAATCAACTTATTGCTGATATGTGGGAAACAATGTACAGCGCTGAAGGCGTTGGCTTAGCTGCTCCTCAGATTGGAAAAAGCATAAGGTTGTTTATTGTTGATGCTAGTCCTTTTGCTGAAGATGAACCCGGACTGGAAAACATGAAGAAAGTTTTTATAAATCCATTAATTATCGAAAAAACAGGCGAAGACTTCATATTTAATGAAGGATGTCTGAGTTTCCCGGGATTAAGGGAAGATATTTATCGAAAGCCTGACATTAAAATCAGATATTTCGACGAAAACTTTAAAGAGCAAATTGAAGCATTTTCCGGAATAACATCCCGCATAATTCAACATGAGTACGATCATATCGAAGGCATTGTAATGATAAATAGGATTTCAACTCTAAAAAAACAACTCATTAAAGGGAAGCTCAACAATATTATAAAAGGAAATGTAAAGGCTACTTATAGAATGAGATTTGCAGCTGTAAAGAAAAAATAATATTTCAATATGACTTTTTTAACTCATCAATTATCTAACGGCATACGAATAGTTCATAAGCCCACAGATTCATTGCTTGCTCATTGCGGCATTACAATAAATGCAGGCTCAAGAGATGAGTTAATTCACGAACAAGGTTTAGCTCATTTTATTGAGCATATAATATTTAAGGGGACCACTAAAAGAAAAACCCACCATGTACTTGGTTGTATGGAAAATATTGGTGGAGAGGTGAATGCATACACTTCTAAAGAAGACACTTGCATTCATTCGTCATTTATGAATCAATATTATGCAAGATTCTTAGAATTGCTTTCTGATATAATTTTTAATTCAACTTTCCCTGACAAGGAAATAGAAAAAGAGAAAGATATTGTTATTGACGAAATAAACTCCTATAAAGATTCTCCGGGCGAACAGATTATTGATGATTTTGACGAATTGCTCTATAAAGACAATCCTCTGGGCAGAAACATCTTGGGAACTCCCAAGAACATTAAATCATTCAATAAAATTAAGATACAGGACTTTATAAAAGCCAATTACGCCACAGATGAAATGGTTATTTGCTCTGTTGGGAAAATTGAGTTTAAAAAACTCATTTATTTAGTTGATAAGTATTTCGGACATGTTCCTTATATAAATAAAAAAAATAACCGGGCACCTATAAACGGCTACACTCCTGAAATAAAGGCTATTAAGCGCAGAAACCATCAAGTTCATTGCGTTATAGGCAACAGAGCCTATAGTGCTGATAATGATCTTAAAACTGCAATGATTTTGCTTAATAATATTCTTGCCGGGCCGGTTCTGAATTCAAGACTAAATATGGTTTTAAGAGAAAAGTACGGCCTATGCTATACTGTTGAAAGCAATTACCAGCCATATTCCGACACAGGTGTTTTTAGTATTTATTTCGGTACTGATAAGAATTTCTTAGAAAGAGTAATCGAACTAACCACTAAAGAAATGAATAAACTCAGAAATGAGAAGCTGGGAAGTTTACAAATAATGAGAGCAAAGCAACAACTTAAAGGACAAGTTGCCATTGCACTTGAATCTAACTTTAATGAAATGCTTTCATTGGGAAAAAGCATTCTACTGTATAACAAAGTTGATACAATTGAAGAAATCAATAAAAAAGTTGATGAAACAACAACCTCAAATCTCCTTGAAGTTGCAAATCAGGTTTTCGACCCTCTGCAAATGAGTATGTTGATTTACAAACCTTAAAAACACTGCCATGAACTTTATTTCTAAAGAAATCGAAGACTATGCAATGTTGCATACCGACGATGAATTGCTGGTCTTAAAAGAACTTGCCCGCGAAACACAGGCTAAAATGATTAATCCTAGAATGCTTAGCGGCAAACTTCAAGGGAAATTGCTTATGCTCATAAGCAAAATGATAAACCCAAAAAGAATTCTCGAAATTGGCACATATACAGGTTATTCTGCAATTTGCCTAGCTCAAGGTCTTACTCACGACGGATTGTTGCACACAATTGAAATTAATGAGGAACTTGAAGATTTCACTTTAAACTTTTTCAGAAAAGCACATTTGGAAAAGAAGATAAAACTTCATATTGGCAATGCACTGGAAATTATTCCTAACATAGATGAAACTTTCGATCTCGTTTTTATAGATGCAGACAAACCTAACAACATTTATTACTATAATCTAGTGATAGAAAAATTACGTCCGGGAGGGTTTATTCTTGTTGATAATGTTTTGTGGAGTGGTAAAGTTATAACAAAACCCGACCATAAAGATTTTGACACAATTAGCATAATTCAATTTAATGAATTAGTACAAAACGACGAAAGAGTAGAGAATTTAATGCTACCATTCAGAGATGGCTTATCGATAATTAGAAAGAAAGTATTAAAAGAAAGTAATTAAAAGTTGCTTAAACCTTGATCCGGAGTTCTTCTGTTGCTTTTGAATCTGTCAATATTAGTTCCGATTGAAATATGGTTTTGCGAACCGGCAAGATGAAAATGAGATCTTCCGTAGTTAAATTCAAACTTTGATATTCTTACCCCTATTCCCCATGATATTCCTACAGTCGACATTCTACCTTCGTGCCCAAGTTCTTGTCTTCTTCTGTAATTATACCCTACTCTAAGGTTGAAATTCTTTACGGGTAGTATTTCCAATCCGATTGTAAGATGCCGTAATAGATTATCTCCAATGTCAAGAATTCTATCAGCTGTGGTTTCAGGGGTTTCTTCCACATCACTAGGAAATTGAGGCTTTTGTTCTTTAAACTTCAAATCATATCTATGAAGATTATTGGCAACAATTGAAAATCGCAATGGTGCGTTATTAAGTTTTTTTGAAAATCCAATCATTACATCCAGAGGCAAAGGCTCAGAAGTACCATGATAATATGTTATTTGTCTACCGGCATTTCTAACCATAGCAGAAATTAAAAAGTTATGCTCCGGATTTCTGTATGACAAAGAAATATCTGCTGCCAGCCCTGTGGCATTATATGAATGAAACGATGAGCTGATAAATTTAATTTGACTGCCAATGCTTAAGTAATCAGCAAGTTTTTTCCCCCATGCCACGCCCAACGATAGCTCCAGAGGTGAAAATTCGCCCATATCCCAACCAAATTCATCAGTTTCCATAATATTGCCATAGCTGATATAATTAATTATCGCAGCAAATGTACCAACTCTGCTATAATCACGGATATAGGATACATTCCCATAGTGAATATCAGAAACATGATCAGTGAAATTAAGACTTACATGGTTATGCATTAGGGAATCGAGCTGAGAAGAAAACAACAAAGCCATTCCAGGGTCTAAATCCAAATCAGGAGATGCTAAACCACCAAGAGAGGCTACTTTGGCAGTTGGAGGAAGGCTAAGAAATTCAAAAACCCTTCCCGATTGCTGTGCTTTCGAAATCCCCGACGAAAGAATTAAAACAAAAAGTGCTGAAAAAATATATTTCACTTTAATAATCTATCAAAATTTAACTAATACTTCAACGCAAAAACCAACATCATATTTTACAAAGCGATTCATGAATGTTTAGTATCTGAGGAATCAACATATTGTTTCCGGAATTGTTTATAACAAAATCCGCCATTTTTACTTTTTCTTCCTGCAACATCTGATTTTTAAGTCTATTCAAAACATCTTCCTCTCTTACATTATCTCTTTTAGACACACGCTCAATCATTGTCTTTTCATCAGAAACAACAACAATAATTTTATCTATATCTTTTGAATAACCAGACTCCAAGAGTATTGCAGCTTCCTTCACAGTATAAGGAAAATGACTATTTGCTTTTAACCAAATATTATAGTTTTCAATTACAACCGGATGAATAGTATTGTTAAGTTTATCAAGCAATTGCTTATCCTTAAATACTTTGGAGGCAATTTTAGCTCTGTCGGGTTTTCCAGCGGCATCAATTACATCTTCACCTAAAAACTCAATTAATTTATTAATGATAACTTGGGAATTTAGAACTTTCTTAGCCTCATCATCTGCATAAAACACAGGAACTCCAAGTGTTTCAAAAACTTTACATACTGTCGTTTTTCCGCTTCCAATATTTCCTGTTAGTCCTACTTTCAGCATTACTTCAAAATTAAATAATCAACTTTCTCTGGAGTAATTGAATTCAAAAATATATTTTCCGGTTGGCTTATTAATGAAACTGACATCCTTGGTGTTTTGGGGTGAGGTGAAAAATCATTGCAATCCACTGCCACAACAAACATATCCGGAGTAATGTTATTATAATCCTTCAATGCAACAACAACATTTACAGAAACCTTTGCAGGTAAAAGTCTAAGTTCGGGAAAATCCTCAATATCATAAACCTCTCCATTACATAGAACCGCTATATCAACATCAAAACTTTTCTCTGTATATTTTTCAACGGCAATAGCAACATTCACAGATTTGGGAGAAATTTCAAATCTACTAACATCTGCATCCAAAATTAATGGAAGTGTAAGAATAGCATTTTTCTCAAGTCCTTTAATACTTTTTGTATCGGCTATGGCAGCATCAACTTTCATAGCATCACTTTCAAGCAATCTAACAAATACTGAGTCAGGCTCAATAATCAAATCTCCGTATAATTTAAATCCGGGGCTATATTCTACTTTTGATTTATCGAAAAACACAGGCACTTTTTTCTCTACTGCCCTTTTAGCAGAAAAAAACAAAGTGTCCGGCCATATCGACACAACTTCAAGATTATTTGAAGCATCTGCAAATAAGAGCTGCTCTATTCTTTGAGAGGTAATATAGAAGCGTGTTTCACCCGATTTCCTAGTTCTTAAAAACTGTGAGAAATCAATTTTAATCTCATCGGAAGTAGTGTACATTCCTGAGAATAGAAACTTCACTCCGGTAGTACGATATTTCACCTGCAATTCAGACTTGCCAATAGGTGAAATAAAATAGTCTTTTGAGATATTTGTAATTTTCACAATATAATTGTATTGAATAAGATTTTGTCTGGAAAGCTTTATGAATAGCCAAAACATAAAAGAACACATTAGGCAGATAATAAAAACTGACAATGCCCTCTTACCGTCTTTGCTTTTTAATGAATTAAAAAGTTTTTTCAATCTTATTTTCATACACTTAGAATAAAATATGGCAATGATTATTAATCATTGCCATAAAATTAGTGAAAAATTGTTTGTCCAATCCGGACTTTCAATTATTTCAAGAAACGATTTGCAATTATTCTTTTGCAAGATTTTCAGAAACACCTTCCATAGCAACAGCAGATTTTTCAATTCTTAGCTTATTGCCGCCTTCTACTTCAATTGTAAAAGTACGTTCCTGAACTTCAATAATTTTGCCGTGAATTCCACCAATAGTTATAATTCTATCACCTTTCTTTATGTTTTCGCGAAACTTCTTTAGATCTTTCGATTTCTTCATATTCGGACGAATGAAGAAAAGATAAAACACAAGAATGATAAGAACTAAAGGTAGGAAATTCATTAAGCCACCTCCTTCGCCACCATCAGCAGTAATACCAAGCAATAAAATGTTAGTTAGAATGTTCATTGTTTAAAATTTAAATTATTATTGATTAAAAAATTCACTTTAAAAACGCAGCAAAAATAAATCTATTTCAGATAATAAAAGCACACAAAAATTAATTCGCTTTATTTAACTAATTTATTTATCTTTTTGGTTTCATAAAACTCTTCTACAAGCTTATCCAAAACTCCGTTTACAAATATTTTACTTTTGGGCGTGCTGTACATTTTTGACAGCTCAATATATTCATTTAATGTAACTTTCACTGGTATTTCAGGAAATTTAAGAATTTCCGTTATGGCCATTTTCATTATTAAAATATCCATAAGTGCTATCCTTTCAATTTCCCAGTTTTGAGTTCTTTTAGAAATCATTGGTGAAATTTCATCAGAATTGAGAATAGTTTTTCTGAAAAGTTCAATTGCAAAAACCTTGTCATCAGGATCCTTATACAAATTCATCAGTTCAAACCGCGAGTTTTGTTTTTCAGAAAACCCTTTTAAAGTTTTGACAAGCATTTTATTTACCATTTCCCAATCATCCAACCAATAAATACTTGATTCTTCATAATAAGAATGAAGCAGCTCAAAATTGCATATTTCATCCAAGAGAATATCAATAATAAAATCGACATCAGAATTAACGTCTATGCTTTCTTTAGCCATATATTTAGCAAAATGTTTGCTTTGGGCTATTTGTTGATACAATTTTCTAATCATTTCATGGTGTTCGTTCCATGAAATTTTCTTTTCATTAGCAATTTTTCTAACAAAGCTATTATCTCTTATCTCTCGTAGTAGCTTATTGTTAATGAATTTTGTATTTGGATTGAGATCTTCTGGTGTTGGAAGTTTTTTAATCTTTTTATCTTCAATGATAAGCTCTGCGATGTGCAGTAATTCACTAAGCAACAATAACTGGTAAATATAAAGATCATATATCTTTTCTATTCCATGAAGCAATTCCTTTTCACCCTTGGCCAGGTCATTTCCTCCGGCCTGAAAAAAAGCATAAAGACTTTGTAAAACCTTTACGCGTAGATGCCTTCTATTTAGCATATAATATAATATTTCCTAAGAACGACTTAAAATAAAACAGTGCAAAAGTAATGTATTTTGTTAAACAATAAGATAAAAGATTGAAATGGGATTAGATTCATAATGCAAATTAGGGTATTTCCTTATTTGATGCGCTGGGTGTTTTTGTGATAATTTCGTGCAAATTAGCAATCAACAATTAACCATATTAAACATACTTTTTAGATTTGGTTAATTTTCATCATTTACCTGCAGTTATGTGATTCAAAGCAAACCTTATCCTTCTTTTAAAACCTTAGTAGTAAAAATGCAAACCCATAACCGGCAACCTCTTATATAACTTCCTCGTTCATGCAGCTTCCAGTTTAGCTAATTTCATCCTTAACTGATTGATTTTCTTTTGTTTATATTTTTGTTGAAATTCAAGTAGCGCATTTGGGTTGAAACTTTGTTGGTTGATTATCATTTTATAATAGATAATGGACAGTTTTCGTGCTGTTGCCACAACTGCTTTCCCTGCGCCGGCTCTTGCCTTTAATCTTCTAAAGTGGTCGCCTAAAGGACTCTTGCTACTATGCAAACT
>JAGXRQ010000025.1 GCA_018335675.1 Bacteroidota bacterium
CCATCAGGACAAGGGGAAAGATAATTTCTTTCTCCTTTGTCTTGAAAAATATTATTTACTTTATATCCTCGTAAAAAGTTGCATTAATTACTTGAATTTAGTATAATCAAGAATATGATTAATTATTATTTGAAGATTTTCACTTGATTGTTTTAAAGTATTAATATAATCTTGCTGATTGGCATCAAGCTTTGTTTTTTGTAAAACTTCTATCATTCCTACAATCCCGATTAAAGGTGTACGAATTTCATGACTCATATTGGCTAAAAAGTTTTGCTTAAACTCGAAAGATTTTTTCAGAGCAAGAAGCCTGTTTGTTTTTCTTCTTTGAATAAAAGCATACAATAAAACTAAAAATAACATTAAAACAAGTAGAAATCCAATAAATAAAGAATTTCTAATATTCTTGTGTCGCAAAAGCTCCTCTTTTAGTATTTCTTCATTTTTTTCTTGCTCCAGCCTTGTAATTTCCATCTCCTTTTGATACTTGTATTCGAACTCCATGCCAATGATTTTTTTCTTATTTGCATCGTTCTGAATACTATCGCTGATATTTTTATAAACAACATAATAATTGTATGCAATATCAAATTTATTTAATCCAGCTGCACTCTTGGCAATAACATCTGAACTAACATGAATTAAGTCAATCTCGTTAATTTGCCTTGATATCCTATAAGCAATTTTTGCATTATCATAGGCTTTTTGATACAATCCTTGCTTAAGAAACATCTGAGCCATCCCTACTCTAATCCATCCTTCAGTTGAAATTACACGCGTTTCATTAATTAAACTTAGAGCTATTTCGTAATATTCTGCAGCTGTTTTAAAATCGCCGGCATCAACATACATAAGAGCAATATTATTATAACTCATTGAAATCCCAGGCTTGTCACCAATCTCTTTTCGCATTTGCAAAGCCTTTTGATGATATTCCAACGCTTTTTCATTTTCTTTTTTTGTCCTATAAATAATAGCCATATTATTATAGCAGGATGATATTCCATTTTTATCTCCTGTTTCAAGTCTTGTATCCAATGCCTTTTCATAATATTCAAGTGCTTTATCAAGTTCTCCCTGTGTTCTGTATATTACACCAATATTATTAAAAGTTGAGGCAAGTCCGTTTTTATCTCCCAATTCTTCTTTAATAGCTATTGATTTCTGATAATAGTCAAGGGCTTTAGGGTAATCACCCTGCACTTGATAAATTATACCAATATTGTTATAACTCATAGATACGCCATTTCTATCATTTATTTCCAGCCTTACGTTTAGCGCTTTTAAAAAATATTCCAGAGCTTTTTCATTATTACCGGTATCTCGGTATATTACACCAATATTATTATATGCAATTGACATCCCCTTCTTTTCTCCAATTCTTTCATCAATCTCCAAAGACTTTTGATAGTATTCCAAAGCTTTCTCGAGATTGCTTTGTGAATGATAAATATTCCCAAAGTTGTTATAGCATTTCGACATTCCTTTTGCCTCACCTATTTCCTCAAACATATTAAAAGCAGCATGGAATAATTCTGAGGCTTTGGAAAAATCAGATACTCTCCAAAAATATCTACCAATTAGTCTAGTTGCCTCAGCCTTACCAGACTTATATTCAATAATATCCGAAATACTATCGGCTTTTTGTGCATATTCTAATGTTTTCTTCAGGTCAACCCGAAAATATTCATCAGCAATTTTATTCATTAAATTGACATAAACAGAATCTATCTTTTTTGAATTATTTAGTATGTTTTGCAAACTATCAATGGCCGGCGTGCTTGCAAATGAAAAAGATTGCAAAAAAAAGGAGACGATAATGAAGATATTTAATCTATTAGGTTGCATAATTCACGTCTGTTTAATAGATTTATAAACAAGTTGCTAGTTATCAAACGCCCTTGCAATATAAATAAATAATAACTCAAATTTTCCCGTAAAACACGGATTTTAGCGTTTTCATATATTATAACTAAGCTATCCGATTTTTAATATCGTCAACATCTTGTCTAAGGCTGTTTATTTGGCTTTCTAACCTTACCACCGGGTTGTTGGAGGATGGCATCTCACTACTGATATAATTTACAAACTTCCATACCTCACGTATGTCGTTTACATGTATTTCGTATGGCTCGTAAATAGGGTTAAGAGAATACAACCTGAGCTTTCCTTTCTTTTCAATCAGGTTTTCAACAACTTTAAAAACAACCCCATCGTCGAGAGTATGAATAATGTACGCATGACGATTTTGAATTAGTTTCCAGTTTTGAACAAACTCGCAAGTAACAAGCGAACCATCGGGAATCGGCAACATGCTATCGCCGGATATTTCAAATGTTCTATATTTTTTCTGTTTAGAAAGAAAGGGCATCTGGAAAGTAGGAAGCACCTTAATATACTCAGGATCGGCAAATCCTGTACGGTAGCCAGCCTTAGCCTTTTCAGAAACTATTTCTATGTTTTCTTCATTTTTATTATTTACAGTTGTTGCCAAAACCCTCAGTTGTGTGCCTTTCAAATACACATCATAACCCCTTTCAAGTTGAGAAAGCTGGCTCTCAGAAAGCTGAGAAAGGTCTGTCTTAACGAGGGTATCTATAGACACGTCAAAATATTTTGAAAAAGCTACCAGTGCTTCAAGCCCAGGCTGTGCAACCCCGTTTTCGTAACCGCTTAGGGTAGAACGTTTCATCTCAAGTGTAAAAGCCACATCGTCTTGCGTACGACCTTTACGCTTGCGAAGAAGTTTGATGTTTTGTCCGAATGTGCTCATAGTTGTTGTTAAAAAAAAAAAATCGCAATTTCACCACGTCATCCCGACCGCAAGGGAGGGATCCCGTTGTTAAAAGATTTCTCGCTAATCCACGGGATTCAGCTTCGCTGCTACTTCGTGGTCTCGCTTACGCTCGAAATGACGGTGATAGGAACATCGGGATTTCTCGCTTACGCTCGAAATGACGATATACCTCATTTTTTCCTTTCATTTCAAAAAAATGATTATATTATAATCGCATATTTGATTAATTTCTAGTCAAAGATAGTAGTAATTTTTATAAATACAAAAAAATGTTGAGATTATGTGTTATTATGTTCGTCATCTCGAACGAAGTGAGAGATCCCGTTGGTCCATGTACGTCATCTCGAACGAAGTGAGAGATCCCGTTATTTAAAAGTTTCTCTCTAATCCACGGGATTTCTCGCTTACGCTCGAAATGACGGTGCAGGAAACATCTAGATTTAGCTTCGCTGCTACTTCGTGGTCTCGCTTACGCTCGAAATGACGTGCTACTTCCCAATTAACTAATTAACCAATTAACTAATTAACTAATTAACTAATTAAAATGTCGCGCACAATAATACATCTAGACCAAGACACCTTCTTCGTCTCCGTAGAACGTCTTCAAAACAGCATTTTGAACGGCAAGCCTGTTGTAATCGGCGGACTTGGCGATCGTGGCGTGGTGGCAGGATGCAGCTATGAAGCACGGATGTTTGGTGTGCATTCGGCTATGCCGATAAAGATGGCAAGAATGCTTTGTCCCGATGCTATTTTTATTCGTGGCGACATGCAGCTTTATACCAAATATTCAAATACTGTTACACAAATAATAACAGAAAAAGCACCTCTTTTTGAGAAGGCTTCTATAGACGAGCATTATATAGATATAACAGGGATGGACAGGTTTTTCGGCAGCCAAAAGTGGGCGTCCGAACTGCGGCAGTTTATCATAAAAGAAACCGGGCTGCCTATTTCAATGGGTTTATCACTCAATAAAACCGTTTCAAAAATAGCTACCGGCGAAGCTAAACCAAACGGACAAATAAATGTTGACACACAAATGGTACTGCCATTTCTTGATCCTCTTTCCATAAAAAAGATACCTATGCTGGGTCAAAAAACATACGTCAAGTTTCGCACTATGGGAATATCAAGTATTAAAACATTAAGAAATATACCAAAGGATATAATGGAGCAAATGCTTGGCAAAAACGGAATTTCAATCTGGGAGAAAGCCAACGGCATAGACAATACACCGGTTAAACCATGGCTTGAACATAAATCAATAAGCTCAGAAACAACTTTTGAAACTGACACAATTGATATTCAGCATATAAAAAGCATACTTGGGCAGATGTGCGAAAAGCTATCATACAGGCTGAGGAAAAAACAGCAGCTTACAGGATGTGTAACGGTAAAGATACGTTATTCCAACTTCGACACTCACACTCTGCAGCAATCGGTGCCTTATACAGCATTCGACCATATTCTGACCCCGGTTTGCAAAGCTCTGTTTGAGAAATTATATACGCGGCGGATGTTGATACGTCTTGTAGGAATACAGTTTAGCAAGCTTGTACACGGCTTGCAACAACTTAATATGTTTGAAGAAACACCCGAAATGATAAGCCTTTACCAAAATATTGACAAAATGCGTAAGAAATATGGATATCAGGCGGTTTTGAGGGCGGGAGGGGGAAGGTGAGAGCGGGAGAGCGGGAGAGGGTGAGAAAGTAAGAGAAAGGAGAAGGTCACCCCCTAACACCTGATACCCGATACCTGAAACCTGAAACCCAAAACCCAAAACCTAAAACCCAAAACCTAACATGTACCTAAACAACCACACATATTACAGCCTTCGTTACGGCACAATGTCGCCGGAGGAGTTGGTATTGCAAGCCAAAGCAAAAGGAATTACAAAGCTTGCGCTTACTGATATCAACAACTCTACCGCAATGCCTGAGTTTGTTAAGCTTTGTAACGACCACGGGGTAGAAGCTGTTGCGGGCATGGAATTTCGAGATGGAGATAAACTTTTATTCATCGTTATAGCTAAAAATCCCGAAGGATACTTTCAAATAAACAAATTTCTAAGTCATCATAATCTTAACAAAACTCCCCTACCCCAACGTTTTCCGCAAACTGAAAACACTTTTGTTATCTACCCTCATACAAACGCTCCTGACATTTTGAATGAGAATGAGTTTATCGGAATACGCCATAAAGACCTGACAATGTTGCATCTTTCATCATTGAAGGAACAAAAGGAGAAACTTGTGATGTTGCAAACCTCAAGCCTTGCCTCCCCCACCGACTTTGAAGTGCATCGCCATCTTAGAGCTGTTGACCATAATATTATTATCAGCAGGCTGCAGCAAAACCAGACAGCTTTGCCTTCAGATATTCTTTTATCGCCGGATGTTTTACGCAAAAACTTCGAGCATTTTCCTTATCTGATTTCAAACTCCGAAAAACTTCTCGACTGTTGCCACATGGAGTTCGACTTCAAATCCGTCAAAAACAAAAAAATCTTTACTTCCAGCCACTATGACGACAAACAGCTTCTCGAAAAACTGACCATGGATGGTTTTGAATACCGCTATGATAAATCCAACAAAGAAGCGCTAAGAAGAATTCATCATGAGCTTGATATTATTGACAAACTTGGGTTTTCGTCATATTTTCTGATAACGTGGGATATAATCCGCTACTCAATGTCGAGAGGTTTCTACCATGTTGGGCGCGGCAGCGGCGCAAACAGCATAGTGGCTTATTGCCTGAGAATTACAAATGTTGACCCAATTGAGCTGGACCTTTATTTTGAAAGGTTTATAAATCCCAAGCGTACCAGTCCGCCAGACTTCGATATTGACTTCTCATGGAAAGACCGCGATCATGTTCATGATTATATATTCAAACGATACGGGAGAGAACACACTGCACTCTTAGGCACCATCAGCACTTTCCGCGACCGTTCTACAATAAGAGAACTCAGCAAAGTGATGGGACTTCCAAAGGCGGAAATTGACAACCTGGTTTTACAAATGGAATCAAGAAAAGAACCCGACAAAATATACTCTCACATCTTAAAGATGGCAGAGAGAATTGCCGACTTCCCCAATCTACGCAGCATACACGCAGGAGGAGTGCTAATAAGCGAAAAGCCCATCAATTATTATTCTGCTTTTGACCTGCCTCCCAAAAATCTTCCGACGGTGCAATGGGATATGTACACCTCAGAAGACCTTGGCTTTGAGAAAATTGACATTCTAAGTCAGAGAGGTATTGGACATATTAATGATTGCGTAAAAATCGTAAAGGAAAATCACAATATCAGTCTGGATGTGCACAAAATTAACGAGCTCAAAAACGACCCCAAAGTAAAAGAACTGCTGATTTCAGGAGAAACTTTGGGCTGTTTTTATATTGAAAGTCCTGCCATGAGAGGCTTGCTGAAAAAGCTGAAGTGCGATAATTATATAAGTCTGACGGCCGCAAGTTCAATCATACGTCCGGGTGTTGCGCGCTCAGGCATGATGAGAGAGTATATCGTGAGATTCAATAATCCTGATTCTTTTGAATACCTGCATCCAGTGATGGAAAATATTCTAAAGGAAACTTATGGTATAATGGTTTACCAGGAAGACGTGCTAAAGGTTTGCAGCCACTTTGCCGGATTAGACCTTGCCGATGCAGACATCCTCCGCAGGGCAATGAGCGGCAAGCATCGTTCTAAAAAAGAAATGCAGAGGATAATACAAAAGTTTTTCGATAACTGCAAAGAGAAAGGCTATCCCGACGAAATTACGAAAGAAGTATGGAGGCAGATAGAGTCTTTTGCAGGATATTCTTTCTCAAAAGCCCACTCGGCTTCTTTTGCGGTGGAGAGCTATCAGAGCATGTACCTCAAAGCTTATTATCCGCTGGAATTTATGACAGCTGTAGTGAATAATTTCGGAGGATTTTACCAAACTTTCGACTACTTAAATGAAGCAAAAAGACTTGGAGCAACCATCGAACTCCCTTGCGTTAACAATAGCAATTATACAAGCTGCATCAAAGAAAAGAGCATATACATTGGCTTCATTCACATTGCCAATCTTGAAACAAAAATTGCAAAACTTATTGACAAGGAAAGGAATAAAAACGGGAATTACGCTTCACTTGAAGACTTTGTAGAAAGAACAAACATTTCACTTGAGCAAATGATAATACTGATAAGGATAAACGCATTTCGTTTTACAGGCATACATAAGGCCCGACTGATGTGGAAAGCACATATACTGGCGGGAAAAACTGTTACTCAAACGGCATCCTTATTTAAGCTGCCCGTAAAAAACTTTAGTCTGCCGGAGCCTGAATTCTGCCCTGTTCAAGAAGCTTATGATGAAATGGAGTTATTGGGATTTCCCGTTACACAAAGCCATTTCGATTTGGTAAAAACATCTTTCAGAGGAGATATAAGTGTTAAAGACCTAATGAAAAATATCGGCAAAAATGTAAAACTTACCGGATTTCTTGTAACCATCAAATACGTTAGAACCATCAAAAAAGAGCTGATGCACTTCGGCTGCTTTATGGATCACGAAGGTAATCTGTTTGACACTGTACATTTTCCGGCCACTTCAAAACAATACCCATTCAGAGGGCAGGGAGTTTATCTCCTTGCCGGCAAAGTAAATGAAGAGTTTGGAGTGCCACATATAGTTGTAGAGAAAATGGCGAGGCTGGCAACTTTCAATGCACAATAGCTTTCAACTCAATACAAGCCACCACACATCATAAGAGCATTATGTTTTATTTGCATTTTTAAAATAAAAAAATTACTTTTGTAAACCAATAGTAATATAAATTATTACTTCTGGTTCACAACACATGGAAGAACGATTAATATATAAGCTTTTGCAAAGCAAGCAAACTGTATTTTCAATAGCTGAAATTGCCCTAATTGGAGACTTTAAAGAAACAAAAAATCTCAAAAGTCAGCTTAATTACTATGCAAAAAATAACTTATTACAAAATATCAGAAAGGGGTTTTATGCAAAACCAAATTACAGTATTGAAGAATTTGCATGTAAATTATACACGCCATCATATTTATCTTTAGACTATGTTTTACAGAAAGAAGGAATTGTTTTTCAGTACAATAATGAAATCACTACAGTAAGCTATCTGAGTCGAAATATTACTCTTGACGGTTTTAATTTGAAGTATAGAAAAACAAAGCAAAGTGTTTTATTGGATACATTTGGAATTATAAGAAAAGACAACGGAATAAATATAGCTACTGCGGAGCGGGCTGTACTTGACAGTTTATATCTTAACAAATCCGGGCATTTTGATAATACTAAAAATTTAGATCTTGATATGATGAAAAAAATGCTTGTTATTTATCAATCAAAAACAATGTATAAACTATTTAACGAAAGATTTTAATATGTTCGATATTAGTAAACATAAATACTATTTGGTCAGAATACTAAAAGATATTTATTCTGACACGCTATTAGCCTCTGTTCTTGGTTTTAAGGGAGGAACTGCTCAAATGCTATTTTACAATCTTCCACGTTTTTCGGTTGATTTAGATTTTAATCTGCTTGATAAAACCGAGTCAGATGTTGTTTTCAAGAAGGTGCGTAATATATTATCTGCCTACGGTAAAATAAAAGATGAAGCACAAAAGCATTATGGATTGCTGCTGGTGCTAAACTATGGCGTTGACAATCGCAATCTTAAACTTGAAATATCCAATCGTGAGTATAATGACAGGTATCAGAATCTAAATTATCTTGGAATCATGATGAAAGTAATGCATGCAGAAGATATGTTTGCTCATAAACTATGTGCACTTACTGATCGTAAATCCATTGCCAGCAGAGATGTTTTTGACATTTATTATTTCTTAAAGGATAATATTAAAATTAACGGAGAGATTATAAAACAAAGAACAAACATGGGTTTATCTGAATACATTGAATATTGTATCAAGACGATAAAACAAATAAAGAAAACAAGTATGTTGCAAGGCATAGGAGAGCTTGTAGATGAAGATTCAAAGAGCTTTGTAAAAAACAAACTGCAAATCGAAACCATCAATTTTCTGGAAATTTATAAAAACATATATTTGTAGAGATTGAGTAAAACTTTACAACCACAAAAATATAAGCATCATATATCTGCCCATCATAAAAGATTCCCTTACTTGTAGTGTGCTTGGGTTTTCCCTTAAACAGCAACATAACTAGTGGTTAGTGCAAAAAATGCATACCCCTGTTAACCAATAAAATTGATATAATTATTCATATTCATCAACTGAATTTCGGAAATTACATTTTTACTGTATCCAATAGTATTTTCATAATTCAAAACAATTATTTTAATATTCAAGTTAACTTTGCATCTAGAAATTTCCCAAAAGTGCATTAGATTTCTATTTCAAAAACATAAACCATGACCTCTCAAAAACTTAAATCATTTCTATTTGCAATAGCGTTAATTTTTAGTGCAACGCTGGCAAACGCTCAAATAAACATAGTTCAGGGCGACCTTCCCTCTGTAAATGATACATTGAGATTTAGCTTTGCTAGCCCTGAGCAAGCATTATCATTTCAGGAAACAGGAGCAGATTTTTACTGGGATTATTCTCATCTTGAGCATACAAGTCAAGGTCTTGAGAGTTATATTGGCATATCCCAGATTAACTCTTTGCTTGGAATAGTTTTCGGCTTTAATGCTTATGCCAGAAGCATTAGTGAGGTTTTTGATATTGATTTTGATGTAATGCAAGGCTTTGATAATATTTACCAAATTTTCAACAAATCATCTTCTGTTTTTTCATTCGATGGATATGTATTGGTTTATGAATCATTCCCAATTCCAATGACTTTCTCCGACAAAGATGAAATATTTTTGCTTCCATTTACTTACGAAAAACGCGACAGTACAACCTTTTTCGGGTCTCTCGCTTCTGGCGATACTTTATACTATGAAACATCAGGATACAGAATTAATGAAGGTGACGGATGGGGAAACATAATTACACCTTATGGAGAGTTCGAGTGTTTAAGAGTTAAAACAAAGATTTTTCAAAGAGACAGCCTATTTTATGAAGCAATTGGAGAACCAGTGGTAGTTGAAAACACTACTTTTGAATACAAATGGTTTGCCAAAAATAAAAAGCTGCCCGTGCTTGAGGTTTCAGCAAGCTTATTGGAGGATGGAGAAACAGAAGTGCCTTTTATGGTAAGGTACAGAGATATTTTCAGACCATATATTGAGCCTCCCGTAGCTGATTTCGCAGTTGAAAACGCCGAAGTAGTTACCAATGAGCTTGTATATTTCGAGAATCTATCAACACCCGATCACAATTATAATGAATACACTTGGGAGTTTTCTCCTAACACAGTTATATTCCATGAAGAGACCGACCTAAATTCTATACACCCGGTGGTTTCTTTCACTTCACCAGGGAATTATGATGTTAAGCTTACCGTTGTAAATGACTCGGGAAATGATGAGATTACAAAATCTGCATTTATTAATGCTACTGTTGATATTTTTGAAATAACAAGCAACGAAACCATTGTTATATATCCAAACCCGGCGTTTAATACAATTTCTATTCAGTCGAGCGCACAGTTAAAAGAGTTTTCTATTAAAACTTTGGATGGGAAAATTATCAGAAAAGAGACTGTGGATGTCAATTATATCGATATAAGCAATTTAACTCCTGGTGTTTATATACTCAATTGCACTGATATTAATAACAATTCATTCAAAAGTGTTTTTATAAAACAATAAGTTTGCTTAATGGTTTGTATAATGTTATAATGATTTTATAATTTCGAGCAAATTTTACTGAATGAAAATACTGTTAATTAATACACCCCGCTCTCCATTCAATGGTATTCTTCAATACGCACCTGAAGAAGCTAAACCATTTATTCATAAAAAACTAATAGGTCCACCGCTCGGTTTGCTAACGCTTGCAGCAGCAGTTAAAGATTACGAGGTAATTGTGTTCGACACAAAAGCTGAATACGACCTTTTTCCTGATACTCCGGAATTAAAAAAACTTGTTGAGAAGCTTATAATTGAACATCAACCAGATATTGTTGGCACTACAGTTATAACCAGCGAACTATATTACGGTAAGGAAATTCTACAAACCGTAAAAAGTATAAATCCAAATATTACAACAATTATTGGAGGTCAGTACGTTAACATCAGACTTGAGGAATGCTATGATAAAGATATAGACATTGCAATACAAGGACATGGGGGGCAAAAACTTCGTGAAATTTCCTTGGCTAAAGAAAAAGGCATGAGTTTGAAAAATATTCCCGGCATTCATATCAATAATGGTGTAGGCTTTGAAAAAACACAAGGTGTAGAAAAAGCATGGGATGCAGCCGGTGAAAATTTCATTATGCCCGACCGTAAACTTCTGGAAAGATGGAGGCAAGCATATCGTGTACAAAGCGCGCCCTCTCCTACTACATATTTATACACATCACTAGGCTGTCCGTTTAAATGCACATTTTGTTCTATTTGGAAAGAAAACTGCGGTGCATATTATAAAAGAAACATACATAGCATAATTGAAGAACTTATTTCTATCGATTATGATATTGTTCGATTTGCCGATGCAAATACTATCGTAGATATTTCATTTATAGATGAGCTGTTTTCACAAATCGAAAAGCATGGCATAAAGAAAGAATATATAATGGATATTCGCGCCGATGTGGCGGTAAACAATCCCAAGCTGATAGAAAAACTTGCGAAAAACGGATTGAAGGTAGTTATTTGCGGCTTCGAATCGTACAAAGAAGCGGAGCTAAACAAGTATAACAAGAGCTCCTCTGCTTCTTATATAGAACAAGCCATTGAGCTTTTCCATGATAATGGTATAATGCTTAGGGGCAATTATGTAATTCCGACAAATTATACTCCTGAAGATTTTAAGGCTATGTCTGACTATGCCGGTCAGCATAAGGTTGCCTACGCCGGATATACAGTGCTTACTCCAATGCCCGGAACGGATTATTACGATGAAGTTAAAAACGACATTATAGATAAGGATTTAAGAAAATACAACTTCTTTAACGCAGTTTTACCAACATATCTTCCATTGGAAGAATTTTACAGAGAAGTAGGTTCATTGTGGCTAATTAGAAAAGGTAAAGATGTAATTTAAAATTCTTAAACTATTGCATTATGCTGCTTTTTATTACGAGATTAATTTCTTAATTTTACAGTTGTATCAAAAAGCTATTAACCTAAAACTATCATTATGAAAACTATGAAATTTTTTGCCATTTATATAGCAATTTGTCTTTTCAGCCTTACAACATTCGGACAGTATTCATTAAGAAATACTGTTTATATAACTCCGGGCATGAATCTACCTGGATATAACTTTGGGTATCCTAAAAACATAAATAATGCATCTTTGAACACACTTGGAGCAGGCTTCGGGGTTGGTATGCTTTTTTATTTCAATAATCCTGAAGCAGAAGTTGGCTCAATATTTAATTATGGATTAGATTTTACAGTAGCTGAATTTGACGTAAACAGCAATGTAATTGTAGATCCAAACTCCAATAATAATAATCCTGAGTGGTTTTGGTATTCACCCGATCCTGAACTTAGCTCCAGAATGGTTTCTATGAAAATAGGACCAGTAATAACTATTGTTCCTCAAAGCAAAATTGGGATTGATATTTATGCCCAAGGTATGCTTGCTTTATCTAGCTTTGATTTTTATAATAATGAAAGAGATATAATTGACTCTAGCCCATCAATGACACCTCAATATAGAGCTGCTGCAGGCTTCAGACTAGGATATCATGTATTGTTTTTAAATGTTGAATATAGCTGGGGAGAGCCTATCGTTAGAAAGCAATCCGCCACCAGTCCTTCTCAGATTACAGAATTCAAAGTTGATCAGAGCTTCTTTAGAATGGGATTGACTTTTAAGTTTTCTGCTTTTAAATAGAACTTGAAAAGTTAAAGACCTTAAAACTACCATCAATAAACTTTGAAATTCGTTTTAAGCTATCTCCCGGGCCACACTCAATGAAATTGCAGTAACCAGTTTTTATGAGGGTGGTCTTTGTTTTATGCCAATCTATATTGGTAATAAGGTTTGATGAAATCGCAGATTTTATTTGCTGAATGTTTTCTAGGTAATCATGATCTACAGAAGAAAAGACCTTAAATGCCGGAGCTTTTATATTTATATTATCAAACAAACCAATCTCCAATTCTTCAATATTTAAAAACCCTGAATGATAAGGAATTGATACCGGAAATAGATTCAAGTGCATCGCACCCTCTTCCTGAGCTTTGTTATAAAACTTTGAAATATCCAATTCTCTTCCTGCAATAATATATGAATGTCCATTGTTTTTTATAACAACCTCACATTCAAGCTCTTCTTTGTTTATTATTTCCTGAATATCTGTTCTATTGAAACCTGTAACAGCCAACATTTTATAGTTTTTATCAAAAACCTGAGAAAACAGATATTCATAAATTCTCTTTATCAACAGTATTCCTTCTTCCAATGTTAAGCTTTCAGCGCAATAAAGAGCCGAATATATCCCCATACTTAGAAACGAGATATTTGTTGGATGATTTTTTTGTGATTTTATAATATCGGAGTAAAGACAACTTATCAAATAAGTAACAAGTTGATTTTTCAACTCATTCTCCATGAAATTGTTATCAGCAATGTCGAAAGATGTAATATCAATGCCGGCAATGTCAGATACTTCCCTCAGTTTTTCGCTGAAGTTTACTCCACATTTTTGCAAATTCTCAACTTCATCCCCTTTGTATTTCAATACAAAAGCAGGAAACAGAAATGTAAAATCATTCATTATTTAGGATAATTTCAAATATTGCAGTTTCATCATTAAACTCATAATTGGAAATAACTTGCGGATTTCCAATGTCAGCAAGCATTTCAGCAGCCTTGCCTGAAATTTTTATTTCAAATTCTTTTTCAGTAGGATTTTTTTTGAAAATTATTTCCAGATCTTTCCAATCTATTCCACTTGTTGTCCAGCTATTACCAAGTGCTTTAAACATTGCTTCTTTAAAACAAAAGGCTATTGGAACGCACAGCTCAACGTCAAATGTTTTAAAACAATCCTTTTCTAATTCAGTAAATATCATTGAAATAAATTCCGACTGTTCGAAATCGGAAAGATGTTTTGAAAATCGCAATCTTTCTTCTGTATCTATACCGCAACCAACAACCATTTTAATCGAGGTTGATTATGTTGTTTTCGTGCTCAACGATAAGTATTTGCATGTTGATAAGTTCACCTATCGTTCTCACGGGATGCTTCAAGCTATATTTACCAATAGTTTTCAAGTCGATATTAAGATTGTATTTCTTTTTGAAAATTTCTATCAGCTCCAAAAACATCAGAGAGTCGCCTTCAAGATCGTTAAATATATGAGTAGTGTCATTTATTTCAGACTTTTCAACTTCACATTCTTCAGCAAAAAAATCTAAAACGATATCTCTGACTTCCTTTTTTATATCTTCTGTAATAACTGCCATTGTATAATATAGTTTGAGTAAAACCTAATTTTTCATAAAGTGCAAAAGTAATGATTTTTTAAAAATTCAATCAGAGAAAGTTATACTATTATGAAGAAAGCATAAACTTCATAAATGATATCTAATTAATAGTTTCACGCAAAATACGCAAAATCAAATCGTAAAAGAACACAAAACAAGCAATTAGAATCTTTGCGTATTTTGCAAAACTTTCACTTTGCGCTTCTTTAGTTTGCAAAAAGGAATTTCTAATAAGTTTTACATAGTAATTTTGAACTTATTAATCAATCCACAAAGAAACAGGGTGAATCAGTTTGCGCCAAAGGAATTCAGACCTATGCAAAGATTAAGAACCCTGTTTCTTTGAGAGCTAGATCAAGATAGAAATTTAGGTTAGAGACCTATTATCAAGGACTTGGATAAAACTCTCTTTGTGGATTTAAAAACAATATTATGGAACAAAAGTACGTAATTGGAATTGATATTTCCAAATCCAAGTTAG
>JAGXRQ010000026.1 GCA_018335675.1 Bacteroidota bacterium
TCAATTTCATCAATAATTTTATTTATTGTCCTAACAGGATGAGTTTCTTTAATCATTTCATCAAGAGATGGGGGAAGTAGAAACGCTTGTGATTGATTATAGTATTTAAACTTTGGTCTCATTGCATCGCTAACTTATTGTTGATTACAGCTGTTATGACGCCGATTTACACCTAGTATTTTCTCTTTTTTTTCCACAAAAATAACAAAAGTGGCTGCCCTTATGAGACAGCCTCAGAAAGAAAATTGCGTCTTATTCCCCCTCTTTCAAGAGGGGGTTAGGGGGTGTTACGAAATTATTTTAGGTCAAACTAAAACAATTTTACCGCGTTTAATTCACCACACAAATTTTACTAACATATTCCTTGCTTCCATCCTTGATATGTAAAAAGTATGTACCGCTTAGCAATTTAATTGGAATGCGAATCTCACTTGTTGATGTATTAAGCTCAAAGTGTCGAATAATCTTTCCGTTTATATCTGCTATTCGCCCTGTAGCCTGAACAGAAGTAAAATTATGATTCTTGATAAGTAAAGTATTATTCGTAAATTCAACAGTGAATGGGTTTGGTATTTCCGCCATTATACTTGCACCTGATAGGATTTTTTCAAAGTCGTAGCAATATAAATTTCCATAAATTACTACCATCGTATTATTAGCTCTGTTATGTACAGCACTAGCTCCGGTATTATTTATAGTATAAATAATCTGGTCGGTATGTAAATTAACAAGATTAAGTTCTGGGGGGTCTATTTTACCATTGCCAATTGCAATAAAATCACTTGTAACAAAACCAAAACCATATGTGGAACCATCATACTTATTAAGCAAAAAATTAACTGTTTCATATACATATAAGTCATCTGGATACACCCCAAACCCCACAAATTTTGAATCGGGTGAGAATTTGATTGAGCGTACAGGTTGATAGCTTTCAAATTGTCTTAAATACTTGATTGGAGCAAGTGTTTCGGCATCCCACAAAATCAACTCTGTATAACCATCTTCGTCACTAACAAAATTTCTCCCACTAGTGAACGATTTAACGTATTGAAATTTGTATTATTCTGGTCTTTGCTGTCATTGAGAATTAAGGTCATTTGCTGCAATGCTGCGAGTTCATCAGTTGGTTGGGGAGGAGATTTCATTTCTACTGCTCGCAAAACAATCTGCGAAATTTTTCCAAAAATCAACGAAAGCGAAATACCCAAAATAGAAGTCGTGAAAGCAGTTTTAAGACCATCAAGTAGAGTCGGAATGCTACCAGTAATATCATTAACATCAAACTTTTGCAATCCGAAATATATTCCGACGAAAGTTCCCAAAATTCCAAGTGTTGTAAAGACTGTTGGAATTGAATCATAGACATAGGGAATGATTTTGTTACTGTCGTTTAATGACCATAAACGGGAAATATAATAAATTGAAAAAAGTGTCCAACCGGCTAACAAGCCGT
The DNA here is from genome assembly GCA_018335675.1 of Bacteroidota bacterium. Classification (GTDB taxonomy): domain Bacteria; phylum Bacteroidota; class Bacteroidia; order Bacteroidales; family UBA7960; genus PWND01. Next base: position 1,457 of record JAGXRQ010000026.1, read on the forward strand.
ATAAAACCAACATATATGTTTCCATTTTCCCAGTCTTTATTTATTATAGTTATTTGATTCAGTGACTATCATTTCTTTGTCAATTTAATATTCTTTTGTCGTTTCGTAAAAACGGCTATCACTGTTTAAAGATTTACTACGAAGTCAACATCCGTTTAATTATTCAAATCTAATTCTTCATTTATTATAATTTTTATCGGTTGGTGATATGTGATTTCGTCCAAAATATTTTTAAGTAGATCTCGATATTCATTTAAAACATAGTAATTATTCTTTGTTTCACCTGTAGTACCACCAGAATCAAAATCAATTATCTGTCTAAAATGAGGGGTTGATTTTTTGGAAAGAAATTGAGATATGTTACTTAAATATCTTCCTGTTTGTCCAATATTCTCACCAATACCTTTCTCCATTAATTTATCCTTAACTATTTCTCTATCGTACTTTTTGTTCTCTTCTAAAATAATCATCAAGAAGGCAATCAACCTAGGAATAAGGTCTGATTTGCGTGTTAAAGAGGATTTTATTTCAGTCTTTAAAGTTTCATAATCATATTCGCTTTTTTCTAAAGAAAAGGAACTTGATTTGGACTGATGTTCTTCTTTTTGCTTTTTCTCTTTTTTGATCAAATAATCTTCTGCTTCCGGTAAAGGAATTATCTTAGTTGGTGCTATAAATAAATTCCCCAATTCATCAATGTATGGGGTAAATCTAACACAAGAGATTACTATCCCAGAATCTCTTAACCAAAGCACGGCAGAAATTACATCTGAATGAAACTCTTTAGATACTAGAATTATCCTCTGGTTAACATTCAAACTTTCAAAATCCTCTGCTTCTATAAATTTTTCAATTTTCGTCTCCGCTTCATCTACTGTAGTACCTAAATATTCAGCATAAAGTCTGAAAACTTCTATATTAGTAAAGTTTGAGCAATATGATGCGTATTTAATTGCTTGCCAATCAACATTTCTACCTGAATCATCCCTTTTTAGTTCAATTATTACAAGGTTTGATTTTTTATCGATTGCAAGTAAGTCAATTCTAATGTCAGAAGGGAGAGGAACTTCCTTCCCTATAATTAATAAGTCTTCATCAATTATCTCCGGAGCTTTTTCAACCCATTCCTGTATATCGTAACGCTCTCTCAACATTTCATTGTAAAAGGATGTTTTCCTCATTCTTATTAGCTTTCTATTAGCAACGTCAACTTTATACATATTTCAATTATATTTTAAATGACTAAAATGATAAATCTAATACAAACATAATAAAAACAGTCCAATTCTACAAATTATTCCATAAAACACCGGGACCACCCAAAAATGCTTCCTTTACGGACAACAGCCTTTGGGGAAACATCGTCAGATTACTTTTCTTCGTATTTCGTGGTCGGCGACATTATCTTGAATCGTACTATATTTTTCATATTCCTTTTCAGCAAGGGCTATACATCTTGAAAAGTGGTATGTTCCAAAATGGAACTGACCTTAGTATTACTCAAGATTTTTACTCGACGAGACTGCTCCCAAATACCTGTACAAAATGATGCGACAGTGTCGCAACTATTTGCTTTCCATTATCCGCTCGCACAATCATGTAAGAAGCGTTAAAGCGGAATTGACAAATATGGATACATTATTGCGCAAATCATTCTTACTCTCTATTTCTTTCAAAAATATAATATGCGTTTCATTTTCCGGTGATTCTGCAATTTCAAATTACTTTTACCGCCATTGAAACTTACATATATCTAAAATACTTAAATTCATACCACTTTCAAAATTATTTTTTTATCATATATAAAATACCAAATCTTACGTAGTGTAAATGAACGTTTATTAATAAAAAACACCACCCGAGTGAGTAGTGTTGGAAATATATTTGTGTTTGAAAAATTCTAATTTTCAGGGTAAACCAAGGTTCCTCCGCTTATCATGTATATTTGATAACCTTGACCTGGGAGCATATTGCCAATCATGTTGATTTCAAATGCCGGATAAAAGACGTTGCCCATGTTGTCTTTTGCTATGACGAGCTTTTCATCAACTACGAGAGTAGCAAGAGCAATCTCAATATTCATAGCATTGTCACGGAGGTATGCGAGCATATTCCAACCTGCTGATAGAGCAATCTCAGTTGTTTCAGGTACAATCTTGAGACCCGTAATAGTGAGTGTTTCAGCTTGTGACATATAGACCTGATAGCCTTGCTTTACGTCCCAATCTCCTATATCATTAATTTCAAACTCAGGATAGTATATTTGCCCGAAATTGTTCTTCACAAGAACTGTACTTTCTTCAATTTCGGTAAAAATATCTTCGAGTGCTGTGTTTTCGGGCTGAACATAAGTGGATATCATATTCCAACCTTCTTCAAGTGGAATTTCATGAGTTACGAATGTAAATAATTTTGATAATACGCTTTCTGCATTGTTTGTAAACTTATCGGGACCTGAAGCATATTCGACAGTAGCTTTAGTTTCTGTTCCATTTTGAGCATCCCAAACCACAAATGTGTATAGTTCATTATTGGCAAATCCGTCTTTTTCGGGCGTATCTGCATCATCTCCCCAGACAATCAGCAACATATCATTGCTCTGCCATACTCCATAGCCCGCACAATGCATTTCTCCATTATCTATGTAGAACGCACCGATAGCATCACCTTGAGCAATTTGACGTCCACCGACCATTGGTTTTATTGCTAATGGTATCAGCACTTTTGACTCTGAACCTGTGCTGTCATTGAATGACCAGTGCGATGGTACATTATCCGGCTCACCTATGGTTGTAAATGGATGAATATTCGACCAATCGCTAATGTAAATACCATTTATTGAACGCATTCTACAGAAATATTGTGATTCATGTTCTAACAGAGTTGTATATTGATAACTTAAGCTTACTAGATTATCTATATCCACAAGCAAATCCGTAAAATCCTCTGTGTCAGAGACTTGCAAATGATAAGTTGTTGCATAATCTGAAGATTGCCACTCAAAAACAGGCGTTACATCAACAAAGACAGAACCCGAATCAGGGTAAATTAAAGTAGGAGGCAAGAGTTCTCGTAGTGTTGTATAAGCATCGTACATTGTCTTGGCTTCTTCAATATTGCCTGCATAATCTACAGCTATTGAGAAGAATTTGTATGTTGAATCGTACTGACCTATGAAAACAGCACTTGTATCTTCAGTAGCGACAAACCAGGGAATATAATCACCATCATTAATCTTTACGTAAATATTATATCCTGCAATTTCTCCGTATGGGTCATTTCCGCTCCATGATACGGTAAAAGTGCTGTCGTAAACTTCCTCGTCAAACTGATTGACTAAACTCATAGGCTTCGCATCATCTATGGTGACGACCCATTCATTTGTCAAAATCGGCTCATTTACATCGAAAACAATTTTTGCTCTGTTGCGAATAATTGTTCCGTTTGCTAAACTATCTTTGGGTTTAATGGAATAAGTTACCCTACCGTCTCCTTCCGGAGGGTTGACGTTAGGTTCGAGGAAACCGAGTATGGGATCTTCGGTAAGAGCCATAGTCAACGGGTCGAAAGAAATATAATGCCATTTTGCTACTCCCGTTGCAGTATCAAGTCGCCCTGTAATACGAACAATTAAGTTTTTATTGGGGCGCAAGTCCACATCAACAGAATAATTTTGTAAGCCAGGAGGTACATTAAAAGTTCGGTCAGCAAAGTTGAATGAAGTAAGTTCGAAAGTTGATAAGTCAAGGTGCTGTTTATCCAAAGTATCGTAAACTACAACTTCTTGGGCTGATAGGGAAGCTGTATCAACATTTTCAAACATTACAGTAAACGGCAACCTATTATTTGATTGTACATAATTAATTCCTGTTATATTAGATGGTCCAAGTTTTTCATTGGGGTCGTAAGAAGTTAGTGATTGAATAGGTTTATTATTTTGATAAAGATTGTAAATAAATTTTCCACATTTATAACCAGCAATACCAGCATCATAAGCAATTAAAAATTGAAGAAATAATTTTTTTGTAATCTTTGGAACTACTATTTTAAGATATTCTTGTATTTGCTGTTTATTCCAATTTGAGTTGCTTTCGATAATACATGTTAATATAGCTTTAGCGATTGTTTTATTAAAGTCAAATAAAAATGAACCTATATTTTCTTGATTTAAATCTTGATAATTTTTTATAGGAGCTAATATTATATCTGCGGATGATTCAACGCATGCACTATTTACAAAAGGGAGTCCTACTACATCAGAAATAGCTACAATGCAGGCGACTAATTCATCAAAATTATCTTGATTAAAATTAAAACCTTCTTTCTTGATTTTATCCTCAGTTTTAATGTAAGGTTCGTAAACAAACGCATTAAACTGGAATGGAGTTGAAGAATTTGACTTTATACTTAAATCAATTTCACATGATGAATTTGGTGCAATTCTATAAATGAGAATAGGTATGTTTTTTTGAGGATTATATTTTGACCTAATAGAATCAAGAATAATTTCATTAGGAATTTCAGAAAAATCAATTCTATTATCATACCCCATAATTGTATCATTTGGATTAAATATTTTATTTATTATTTGAATTTCTACATCGGGTGGTACTTGAATTATCAGTGGTACACTTAGTGCATCAACATTTCCTTTATTAAAAACTTTGATTTTAAAATTGCTCCTAACCCCCGTTCTTATTATATTTGAGCCAATGATATCAGCAATTACCTCTGGTCTTATGCCCTTTTCTATCTCAAATACTTTTGATAAAACATAATCATTTTGGAATGGGTCATCCAATTTCTCTACTATTACATCATAAAGTCCTAATGGCTGATTGAATAAATCAAAAGTTGCAATAATGACATTACTAGAAATAAACGAGGTATCAGGATATATTTTAACAATCCCATTCTCAGTAGAATCCTGCAAATAGACAATAGTAGAATCAGCAAAGCCAACCCCATAAACATTAATAGTAACAGTACCAATATCACCGCCTTTTTTGGGATGAATATCCTGTATCCCGCTTATTCGGACTTGTGTTATTAAAGAATCCTTACCACAAATATTCTCTACTATTTGTTTTACATTGTAAATACCTACATTTGCATATCTATGTCTTGGGTTTACGGTGCTGTCTATTTTGCCATCACCGAAATCCCATCGCCATTTGCTTGCATTGTAGGAAGTATCAAAAAAAGCAACCTCATTTCCGAACCTAATATTGTAAAAACCGGATTCTGGTCCATCTATAGTGCATACCGTAAAATCTTGTCTTTGAGGCATACTCCATCTGCCAAGTGAATCCTGCATCCTAAGAAATACTTTTTCTGGTCCCAAAGCTAAGCCGGAAACCGGATTGATAAATCTACGATTTACTGAGTCAACATTTCCTAAACTTATTTGCACGCCATTACCCAATCCCGGGTCTGAATTACCTAAAAAATATTCAAGTTTAGTCAGTGGAGCTTGTGGCTCTCCAGCACCTGCAAGATTTCCCTTAAAGAATAATCTCTGCTGATTGTAGGACCATAAACCATTTTCATCCATAAAGCGGAAAAAGACTTTATTATAGCCACCATTCAAACTATCTAAAGTGGCATTCAAATCGGATAATGTGATTGTATCACCTTTGGTGAAATCAACTTTTACACCATTGCCTACTCCCGGATCACTATTGAAGAAATATTCACCCTTCACTAATGGAGCTGATTCTTGATTTTCTCCAGCACCTGCAAGATTTCCCTTAAAGAATAATCTTTGCTGATTGTAGGACCATAAGCCGTTTTCATCCATGAAGCGGAAAAAGACTTTATTATAGCCACCATTCAAACTATCTAATGAG
>JAGXRQ010000027.1 GCA_018335675.1 Bacteroidota bacterium
CATAAGCAAGGAAAATAACAATATCCACCTTCAACATGTAAACAACCTTCATGCTCAACTGCGTAAATTCCTAAGACCATTTAATGGTGTAAGTTCAAAATATCTACAAAACTATCTAAACTGGTTTGCATATAAAGATAAACTATATGGAACGAAGTCAACCATTAAACAATGGTTCTACGCAATTCTTGCTACGCCATACGCATATGAGCTGTTTTTGCAATTTAAAGATAATGCTGTTAATATTAGAACTTAGCCGTATGAAATTACAATATATTCATCTTTTTGAGAAGTTCATTTTTATAATTACTTCCAACAATTAAAGCCTCTTTGTTAATATAAACTATGTTGTCTTCAAGTGTTGAAATTTTATCAATAGCTACAGCATGCGAACGATGAATTCTTATGAATCTTTCGCCAAGCTTTTCTAATATGTCTTTTAAAAACATATTTACTATATAACTGCCTTTTGTAGTGTTTATAATCGAGTAATTATCCATTGCTTTAATGTATGAAACATCTTTGCAATCGACCCTTTTTACAACTCCTTTGTCTTTCACAAAAAGGAAATCAGCTTCTTTGGTTAATGTATTTTCAGAGTATAATGTGTCATTATTTGCTTTGAATCTTTCTAAGGCAATTACTATGTTTCTGTATAAATCTTTATCATTAAATGGCTTGGTGACATACCCCATAGGTTGGGCTTCTAATGCAGATTTAAAGGTATTTTCATCAACGTAGGCAGTTATAAAAATAATTGGTTTAAAAAATTTTTCTTTAATAATCAGACCTAAATCTATCCCGTTTTTCTCTTCTTTTAAATTAATGTCAAGCAAAACTAAATCATAGTCTAGCTCGGCTAAAAGAGTTATGGCTTGTTTGTAGTTTGCCCCTATCCCAACAACAGAAAACTCCATCTTTTCCAAGCGGGTTTGCAAATCAAGAGCAATTGGAAATTCATCTTCAATAATTAATACGGATGCTTTCATTTCAGGCAATCATTAAATTTTATTTTAAAACTAGTTCCTTTCTCGGTGTTTTGAATTTTCGCATCTCCATTTAACTGATTTGATAGTCCAAAGATAAGTCTAAACCCTAGAGAATTAGACTTTTTGATAGAAAAATCATCCGGCAATCCTATGCCATTGTCACTTACAATCATAACACAGGTATCGTCTTCTTTAAAATATTCCAGAGTGATGTTTCCTCCTTCATTATTTGGGAATGCATGTTTAAGACTGTTTGAAACAATCTCATTAATAACTAGGCCTAACGGGATTAGTTTATCAACCACAAGATGTACATCAGAGATATTCATTGAAATTATTATCCCTTTACTTTTTACACTAAATGTTTCACCTAAATAATCAACCAACATATTAATGTAATCTCTTACGCTAATTTTGGCTAGATTATTTGATTTATATAAAATTGTATGCAGAACTGACATTGCATGAATTCTTGATTGACTGGAAATAAGCACATCACTAATTGTTTTGCCACTTTTTTCAACATCTTGCAATGTTAAAAGGCTTGAAATAATTTGAAGATTATTTTTTACTCTGTGATGAATTTCTTTCAGCAAAACTTCCTTTTCTTCAAGAGATTTTTCAAGTTCATTGTTTTTTAGTTGTAAAATTTCTTGCTGCTCCGCAAGCTTTTTGTTTGTAGATTCTACAAGAATTTCATTTATGAATCCATTTACGAGAGATTTATATCTCACTGCAGTATATGCTACAGTAAATGCGGTCATAGACATGAATAGCACACCACCATTGAGAAGAATTTCCATAATAGTGTGTTTCTGATAAATTGCCTGAAACAGAAAAATAATTACAAAAGAGTACAATCCGAAGAAAACTGCACTTTTTAGCGGCATTATAAAAAAAACAAATCCGGCAACAATAACCATAAATATTCCTGAGAAAATGTATGTAAAAAGAAGTTCATCAGGAGTATAGTTATATAAAAAACCTAAAAATGACAATGCCGGAATATATAAGAGAAATTGCGCTGTTTTTGAATTAATAAGCTTTTTGCGCATAAGAATCGTTACAGATATAGCTCCTAAACTTAGGCAAATCCTTGCGATAAGTAATTCCAGAAATATTTCCTCAGCTTTGTAATAGTCAAAGACTAACCAAACCAACCATAGAAAAATAGCAGAGATACTTAAATAATATGTGAATTGAAATGCTTTTGCCTCAATTCTTTTGTTTAGTTCTTCCAAATTATACTCTGCACTAACAGTCATGAAGCAATTAGTTTAAAAAATGGATGAAATAAATCAATGCTCCTATAATTCCCCAAAAAGAGACTCTTGTAAAAACTCTTGTATAATAAGCATCCTTTTTTAATAGAAAGAAAATCCCACTAACAATAAAGGTAGTAGCAAATAAAATCAGTCCAATTAAGAGCATTAATTCTCCCCCCGGCCATTTTTGCATGGATATTAGGCTTCCAATTATCAGAACAGATAATGCCCACCCAATTATTACAGCACCAATTATTTTGGCCGCATTAGTGTTTTTGTAAGATTCTTTTTTAAATAAACCTTTAAATGTTACTCCATTAAACAAAGCAAATCCCAGAACGTAATAAAAAGAAGACATTAAAAAAACGGAGATGTATAACAAAACGGATATCAGAGGAAAGTTTAATAAATGCAAAGCTGCTGATAGCAATACTACCGCGGCAATAATAATTTCAAGCTTTTTCATTTTTGTTTGTTTTGGTAAATAAATAATCGAATTATTATGTTATTTTATTTGCCAAAAGTAACAATATTTTTTATTCCCGACCATCAGGTTTTGGTCTGAAAGTTTTTCCTTCAAGCCAGCCGTTGTTTGCGTCGGGGCGATGGTCGAATCTGGGGACGTAAGGTTTTCTCTGCATTTCAACTTCGCCTGCTCTGTCAAATAAGTATAAAATTATGAGATGTGAGAATGTTTCAAGTGTATATAACCCATCCACATACTTAGGAAAAAGTTCAATTTTACCTTTTCCTTCAGGCTTTTCCTGTCCTTGAATAGGACAGTCTTCTTTTGTTTTGTAAGGTGTGTGAATTATTCCAATAGGTTTGATTTCGTATTTCATGAATTGTTGTTTTAATTTTTTCCTGATTCAACAACCGCTTTTGAAATGTTTTCAAATACAGAAATTATTTCTTTGTCATTTTGCTCATAAATACTTAATCCTTTCTCGCTGGCCTCACCAACCTCAGCAACAAGAGGAATTTGTCCTAAAAGCTTTATGCCATATTCTTCTGCAATTTTTTGTCCGCCACCTGAACCAAAGATATAGTATTTTTCATCGGGATGACTAGAGAATAAAACAAGAAAATCCCTATCTGAAAGAATTTCAAAAGTATAATCAGTTTCTGTTGTAAGAAGACTTCCTCCTTCAGTCCAGTTTATAAACTGGTAATCTGTTTCAGGTGTTGCAGTAATGGTTACTTCAGTTCCTCTTAGATATTCTCCATCACCTGAAATAATGCCTCCTAATTCGGGATAGGCGGTCAATGTAACATAATAAATTGGATGTCTGCAGAAAGAATAATTGCTATATTTTCGCTACCTATAACATTGGTTGTGAATTCAAGTTCAGAGGAAAATCCACCTCCTTCTATAGAAAAAAAGTATACGGTTAGGTAAGCTTGTGATCCTGGAGCAATTGACATATCTGTGTCCATTACATAGAAATATTCACTATCAATGTTAATCTCTGATATTTCTAGAGTTCCTGTGCCCGGGTTAAAAATTCCCAACTGAAAACTATGTTCAGTCTCAATTTTTGTTATTCCAAAATCAATATCTTCATGAGATAGGGTTATTTCAGGAATTCCAGTAACATTTAGCGTCACAGGAACAATAATTTCAGATTTACCTGCTAATTCAGATTCAATTATAATATTTCCATAATATGTGCCTTCAACTAATTCAGTTGCATCGAATGCAATGCTAATGTCTGTTTGACTATTTTCTGCTACAATTCCAGCGTTAGGATTTACTATCAGCCATTCAGGCATGGTGTAAAATAACAATGAAGACTCATTCACAACTATACTTGATGGTATTAACAAGTCGCCTACTGCACAATTGCCCATACCTGCTGTTCCATCTATGTTTTCAATGCCTAGCGCATTTGGGAGCATGTCTACATTCAAGTAATTAAAAGTGATATAATTTGTTGTTTCATAAAAAACTACCTGAAATGTCACAGATTCTGTGCCTCCAAATCTTGGAACATTATTAAATTCAACAACAAAATGCCTGTTTGGGGCAACTCCTCCGGTGAAATGTCTTACAACTCCACCTGCTGCAGGATTTAAGTCTCTGCCAAATGACATAATTGAGCCACCATCTGATGGAACACAATTAGGATACCAAGTGCTATAATGAGTGAAGCTAACATAACCATTTGACATTATGTTTATTTGAGAATAATTGTTACCGTAATATAGGAAGTCGAATCCCAAAGGGATGTTCAACACATAACTATCATCGCTTAAAGTTACTGGTGTGCCTGCGCTTGTGTTTATCCAGTCAAATGTTGCGGATTTCCAAAAATAGTCTTGTTGGTCAGGTCCACCATCTTTATTTGTATTTTTCGAATAGTCAAAATTATTACCCTCATCTCCTTTTTTAAAGTCATATACAACTTCAATAGGCTCTGGTGTTGTTTTGATGTTTTCTTTTTTCCCAATACTATTGAACACACTTATATTGTAATTCATTGGGAATTCACCGGTGTTAAATAATGTAATTGTTTTTTCAAGAATTTCTCCTGAGTTAATGTTTTCATCAAAAAAATCAGGATCAACTGAAATTTCTCTCAAGTTTTTTGAGCCAAAAGCAATATTGTTTGGCTTTGATTTATCTGCAATCGCAGAAGATTCTTTGTCGGATATTGTTTGTCCGAACACTGGTTGCTGCAATAATAAGCATAAGCATGCCAGGACGCTGATTGCGCTTTTAAATAGTAACTGTTTTTTCATAACTTGTAACTTTAGTAATTAAGGCAAAAAATATATGATTTCACTACTGAACGACTAAAAAAAAATAGGGGTTAATCCCCGAAGGTTTCACCCCATGTTGTAAGTTTGCTTTGCGAACAACAAACAACATGAGCAAAAATACGGAAATAAAATTTGTCGGACAGCCGATTTTCAAACAAGTAATAAGTCTTATTGATGCGATTGGTATCAAAAGCATAGTGAAGAAGCATAATGCAGATCATTATTACAAGGC
>JAGXRQ010000028.1 GCA_018335675.1 Bacteroidota bacterium
ATTAGAGAGTTTTTCGTTTTGTATCTTTCACAGTCTTGTCAATGGTAGATTAGTTTAATCGTTGAACCGTTGAATTGTTTAATTGCTAAAATGCTAAGCAACTAATTAAACATAAAACGACTAAACGACTAAATAATTACCATAACCTTCTTTTAGGTGACTATAGCGGCAGTGTCCACCTCTTCCCATTCCGAACAGAGAAGTTAAGCCTGCCTGCGCAGATGGTACTGGAGTTACATCCGGAAGAGTATGTCGTCGCCAAACTTTTATTAAAGCCCTCCATTTTTGGAGGGCTTTTTTTATTTATGTTTGCACATAAATATTCAATCACTTTGCAATTACCCAAAGATAAACATATAATGCCATCTACTCTGACAACTATATTCAGAGCGATGAAATATCCAAACTATAGAATTTTTTATTTTGGACAGGGTGTTTCGTTAATTGGAACATGGGTCCAAAATATTGCTATGGGATGGCTTGTTTATCGTTTAACCGGCTCTGCTTTGCTTTTAGGCACAGTTGCATTCGCTCAACAAATTCCTTCAATAGTTATTACTCCTTTTGCTGGAGTTCTCGCAGATAGATACAGTAGATATAAAATTTTAATAGGATTGCAATTTGCTGCAATGGCTGTTGCTTTTATCCTTGCTGCTGTGGTACTAAAAGATAGGGTGTCTGTTCCAATAATAATAATCCTTGCATCTGTAAACGGAATAGTGGTTGCCTTTGATACTCCCTTCAGAAATGCTTTCGTTCCGGATATGATTTCCGGAAGAAAAGATCTGAATAATGCTATCGCATTAAATTCCTCTTTGTTTAATTTAGCTCGCTTTATCGGACCGCCGATTGGAGGACTTTTGATTGCTGCTTTTGGAGAAGGTTGGTGTTTTTTCATTAATGGTGTTAGTTTTCTCGCTGTAATAATTTCTCTGTTTTCAATGAATATTAGAAGTGCTGAAATTATTAAAAAGCAAAAATCATTTTTTAATGAATTAAAAGAAGGCATTAATTACGCGTTTGGAGAAAAGCCATTAAGATATCTTCTACTGTTGGTCGGAATGAGTAGTTTTTTTGGATTGCCCTTTCAGGCTTTATTGCCTGTTTTTGCTGCTGACGTCTTACATGGGAAGTCTGAAATGCTTGGCTTCTTAACCGGAGCTCTAGGCATGGGAGCTCTTACCGGGGCGTTTTATCTAGCAGCTCGACAAAAATTTCACACTGTACCAAAGACAACTTTTAGGGCAGCATTAATTTTTTCAGTCTGCCTGGCTATATTTTCTCTTTCATCAAATTTAATTCTGTCGTTTTTAATGATGTCTTTTGTCGGCTTTGGAATGATTGTTTTGTTTAATAGTACTAATTCTATAATACAAATAATCAGTGATGAAGATAAGCGGGGTAGGGTTATTGCATTGTATAGCCTTTCTTATATGGGCATAACTCCTCTAGGCAGTTTATTGGTCGGATTATTATCCGAATACATAGGTGTTCCTTATACGGTTTTTGCATTTGCAGTTATTTGCATGGCCGGAGCATTGCTTTTTGGCAAAAATTTACCTGTAATATTCCGCAGAGTAGTTAGAAAAACTCAATATTAGATTTCTGCTTTAATTCTTTTCTGAAAAAAAACTCACAATTTTTTCTTCCATCTCGTCAACAGATTCGCAAAATTCAAATAAATTCAGATCACTTTCACTTATTGTGTAATTATTAACAAGATTATCAATGTTGATTATCTGATCCCAATATTTTCTGTCATATATTAGAATTTTCATTGGTTTTTTTATTTTTCCTGTCTGAACTAATGTTAATATCTCCATTAATTCGTCAAGTGTACCAAATCCGCCAGGGAATATAATCATGGCCTTAGCCAAATATGCAAACCAAAATTTTCTCATGAAGAAATAATGAAACTCAAAATTCAACTCATCATCAATATAAGGATTTGCAAACTGTTCGTAAGGTAAGCTAATGTTCAATCCAATACTTTTACCTCCTGCTAATTTTGCTCCTTTGTTAGCAGCTTCCATTATTCCGGGTCCACCGCCGGAGCATATAAGGAGTCTGTTATTTGCTCCGTATTTATTTATACTCCATTTAGTGAGTCTTTTTGCAAGTTCAACTGCATCTTCATAATATCGGGAATTTTCAAGCTCCTTTTCGCATTTCTTTAGTTCTTTGACATCCGGTTCTTTTTGATTTCTTAGTAATTCAAGGTTTTTTCTGGCAATGTCTTCCGGAAGAATTCTGGCAGAGCCAAAGAAGACAATGGTGTCTTTAATCTTGTTGCGCGAAAATCTAGATTTTGGTTCGACAAATTCAGATAGTATCCTTAGTTCTCTTGCGTCGGGCGACATTAAGAAATCTAAATTCTTATATGCTTTTGGTGGATTCACTTTACTCATGAGATGTGATTTTTATTTGAGTGCAATATATGCAAAATTCCAAAAAACATCTAAACCTTATTTGTTAATTATTTTTTAAAAATATAAATGTGTTTCTTATTGTAAAAAACTAATTTTGCCCGAAAAGATATTAATAATCAAAATCTTTATAGATGAGAATTTTAGTATTAGGAAATGGTGGGAGAGAACATGCGATTGCATGGAAATTATCTCAAAGCCATATTTGTGAAAAATTATTTATCGCTCCTGGTAATGCCGGCACTGCTATGGTTGGAGAAAATATTGATATAAACATTATTGATTTTCAACAAGTTGGGAGCTTTTGCATAAACAACAAAATTGATTTGGTTTTTGTTGGACCGGAGGAACCTTTAGTTAAAGGGATTGCCGATTACTTTTATTCTGATGAAAGATTAAATAATATCCTATTTATTGGCCCTTCTGCAAAAGGAGCAATGCTTGAAGGAAGTAAAGATTTTGCAAAGCAATTTATGCAAAGGAATAATATCCCTACTGCTGCATATAAATCTTTCTCAAAAGGTCAATATGAAGAAGCAATTATGTTTCTGGAAAGCCTTAAGCCACCATATGTTTTAAAAGCAGATGGTCTCGCAGCAGGTAAAGGTGTAGTTATTAGTCAATCTTTAGATGAGGCAAAACAAAGCTTATTCGAAATGCTTGAGTTGGAGAAATTCGGACAAGCTTCTTCAACTGTTGTTATTGAAGAATTTTTAGATGGAATTGAGGTTTCAGTTTTTGTTCTTACAGATGGTGAAAATTATAAAATCCTGCCTTCTGCAAAAGATTATAAAAGAATAGGGGAAAATGACACTGGCCCTAATACAGGGGGTATGGGTGCTATTTCGCCTGTCCCTTTTGTCGATCAGGCTTTTATGAATAAAGTTGAAGAGAGAATTATTAAGCCTACAGTAAGTGGTTTGAAATCTGAAAGTATTAAATATTGTGGGTTTTTATTTATTGGTCTTATGAATGTTAAGGGAGATCCTTATGTTATTGAATATAATGTTAGACTTGGAGATCCTGAAACAGAAGTTGTATTGCCAAGAATTATGTCTGATTTTGCTTCGCTTCTAAGGTCTGCAGCGCTTAATAAATTAGATGAGGAGTCTTTGATAATCTGTCAGGAGTTTGCCGTAACTGTAATGTTGGTATCCGGTGGTTATCCGGGCGATTATAGAAAGGGAATTCCAATTCATAATATTGAAAAAGTAACTGGCAGCAATCTATTTTATGCCGGCATAAAGCAGAAAGATGGGAATTTGGTAACAAACGGCGGGCGAGTTTTAGCAATTACATCAGTTGACAACTCAATGGCAAATGCACTTAATAGAAGCTTCGCCAATGCTGAAACTATTGATTATGAAGGAAAGTATTATAGAAAAGATATAGGTAAAGACCTCCAATAGTGTTTTATGATAGTCAGAAAATTCATTTCAGATAATCATCTTATACCAGCGTATCTGGTGATATGGGCTTTGTTGATATGGTCTGACGGTTTTTTATTTTATAAATATTATGAGTTTCAAGTTGTTGAAAATCCTGCGCCTTTTTATAATTTGATTAATTTGATATTTTCAGGCACTTATTTAATTAATGTCCTCGTTGCCTTTATTATAGTTGTTGTCCAGGCTTTTATTCTAAATAATTTGTTTACCTCTAAGGGGTTATTGGAAAGAAATTCTTTTTTGCCTGCACTTTTCTATATAACATTCATGGGATATACATCTCAAATGTTTGGAATAACTCCGGCACTATTTGCAAACTTCTTTATAATTATTGCTCTTGATAAAATCTTTGATGTCTATAATGAAGAAGAAGTTTTTCTTGAGGTTTTTAATTCTGGCTTGCTGCTAGGGATGGCTACTCTTTTTTATCTTCCTGTTTTCGTTTTTTATATTTTTTTATTAATTGCTCTGGCTGTTTATTTCCTTGTAAGTCTTAGAGGGGTTTTAGCTTCTTTGTTAGGCTTCATTACACCCGCACTTTTTACAGGAGTTTATTATTATCTTATTGATAAACTTGAATATAACGTAATTTTAATTTTTTCAGAGTTTTCTGTTTTTGAGGTGTTTTATATTGAATTCTCAATTTTTCATTACATATTTTGGATATTTGTTTTGTTTTTCGGCATAATTGCATTTATTAAAGTATTTGTAAATTATGTGTCCGGAAAACCAGTAAGAATAAGAAAAAGATTCTCTGTATTGTTGTATTTTATTTTTATAACTGTAATATCGTATTTATTTATACAAGACTTTTTTATAGAGCACTTTGCTATCCTAGTGATTGCGATAAGCCCTGTTTTTGCTGTATTCTTACAGGAAATTAGAAGAAAATTCTGGAAAGAAGCTATTTTTACCGTTTTGATATTGATAATATTGCTTGGCAAGTTAATGCATCTGGGATATATCAATTTTTTATAAATTTGCCAATACTGTGATTGCTAAAATCAAATTATAAATAACTAAATATAGCTAAGTTCTAAATATATCAGCAAATATATTATCTTTGCCAAATGAAAACAATACAAGAAATCCGCAACTTATTCCAAGAGTTAACAGGAGCATCACAAGAGCAATTACTTGATGACTTATTAAAAGACTTTGAGTTAAAAGGTCAAGTATTAGAGAATGTGAAGCAAGAGCGTATAGAGAAAAGAATCATTAAATCATGTCCTCATTGCTCAAGTACAAAAGTGCACAAGCGAGGGAAACAAAAGAATGTTCAGATGTATCGCTGCCAGGAATGCGAAAAATGGTACAGTGAGACCA
>JAGXRQ010000029.1 GCA_018335675.1 Bacteroidota bacterium
AAATAAAATCATAATGCCTGTTTATCTGGTAGTTACGTTTGAAAAAGAGTAAAATTACTTTTTAGTCGGATAATAGTGTTAAACTATAATAGTAATTATTTAGCTGGTTTTATCCTGTAATAAAATTGTGCCCCTCAAAAGTATTGGATAATTCTGTAAAGACACATCGGTTATTTTTTCTAGCCGTGGAAATAAAGCCTTCTATTCTGGCATATATCTCAGCTCCTTTGAAAGTACGGAAACTATTTGATATTTTTTGTTTGACCTTTGCAGGCCTTATGTCTCTTTCAGCAAGGTTGTTTGTAAATGGGACTTCCTTGTTGAAAGCAAATGCAAGAGCAGCATCCTTTTTGCTGATGAGGCGTTCGACAAGGTTCCTCCCTGTGGTTCGTTTCAACCTGCCTCTTCCGCCTACCGTTTTTACAGGTGGTGGTTCTGCTTTTTCACCAAACCCGCAGATACGGTCGTACCTTGATTCTATATGGGTTCGTCGCCTGACCCTTTCTTCAAAGGGCATCATGTAAACAGAAAGCAGAAATGACTTGAAAACTTTTGCCCATTTGGTTGCCCTGCTTTCAATCAATCCCTCAAGTTCTCTTAAAATGTGGGCGCCGCAGACAGCATGTTTCGGATTCTTCAGGTTAAAATAACTGCCCCAGCAATCATGGACAAGCCAACCGAAATAATCCATCAGTATGGATTTATCGCTTTGAATGGCACCTTTCCCCCGTTTTTGGTGTACAAACAGGTAAGTGTATAAAAGGGTAGTTGCCGTGTGCAACCAGTGCAGCTTACCCTCTACCCGCAGACCCGTTTCATCAGCATGCACCACGTCATCTTCAAATATTCTTGACTTGATTATATTTTCACTCCCTTCAAGTTTATCGTAGCATTTCTCACCGGCAGTACTGGTTGTTGATTCGTTTACCGGGTAACCAAACAGATCGCTGAACAATAGTTGTATCTTTTTGAATGGAAGCTTATAATGCACGTTGAGCAATACAGAAAAAGCTTTTATCTTACTGCCGTATTGCACCGGTGCATTTACCCACTCCGGGGTAACCCCTTTCTGCTCCTGCCCGCAAGAGGGACAGGAAGCTTTAAATATCTGGTATTCGGTAACCTCCAACCTGGGCTTTGGAAAATCAAAAACCTGACGCTTCTCTGCCACCCTCATCTGCCCCTGATCAAACTCGTGACCACAGGTGCAGATACCAGGAAGGCAAGGAACTATATTATCGGGAACTTCTACTTGTTGTAAAGTACGACCCTTGTGGCCATTCTGGACTCCCTGCTTACTGCCTTTATTCTTGGGTAATGCCGGTTTCACCGTCTTCTTTTTATATCCATCACTCGATGGTGGCTTATTGCTGTTATGGCTGTTGCTATCCAAACGTGCTTTTAATTCTTCAGTATCAACTTTTAGCCCTACATTCTCAGCTTTTAGCTCTGCATTCTCAGCCCTTAGCTCTGCGTTATCGGCTCTTAACTTTTCATTATCAACTCTCAATTCTGCATTCGCTGCCCTTAAAATGGCGTTCTCATCTTTAAATGCTTTATTCTCACCACGCAGGAACTTGATCTCTTTTTCAGATTGCTCAATACGCCGGGTCAGTTCCCCGACCTTTCTGATTAAATCCCGTATGGTTGAATTTTTGACCAAAACTTTTTTTGTCAAAAATAACCCGGGAATATCCTGTAAAGCAAGTTTTGCCAGTAAAGTTATACAGTGCATATCGCTCAAATTGTTGATATCAGTGCATTTTGGAATTTTATCTTCTCCACAGGAGCGTATTTGAAATAAATTTTGCTGTTTGCCTGAATATCAAAATGTCCGAAACATAAAATCGCTAAAAACCACATAATTATCAACACCCAAACACCAAAACTGTTAATATCACCCGGATTTTATGATTTCCTTCAATTTATATCAAAGTCATCACATATTTTTCTAATTTTATGGGCAGCTAAATAATTACCTATAATAAATAATCTATTTTTTCATTTCAGCACTCTACTTAACAATTACAATTACAGGGTTATCACTTTCAGATAATTTATTTGCAATTCTCAGTAACTCACTTTTGTTGTTTCCATTTTTTATTTTTTCGGCAAAAGCTAAAACATCATAGGATTGATAAAAACTAATAAGTTTATTATCTTGAATCCAACGAGGCCAGAATGGCATATTATAATCATAATCATTTTCCAAACTAGCAATATGCGAAGAAATCTTCTCTTTTTTAGAGTAGAGTATTAGTGAGGAATTATTAATATCTTCTCCGGCAAACCCTTTTTTAACGGTAATGAAATAATAGTCTGAATTACCTACAATATTAGAAATCCATAAAAAATTTGGATATTGAATCTGCCCAGCCGTGGGGAAAACCTCTAAGATGTCACTGTCTTCCTGATTGTTCAATACGAGCCAGGCCAGTGGTTTACGCTCAAATTCGTGATTAATTACATATAAAGTATCCCTATAGTTATATATGTAATTAATCTCATCACCTATGGTAAATAAGCTCGCATAACCCATTGAATTATTTGCAATATTATTTCGCAAATTATTTCTAACAGAATCCTTTATCTCGCGATTACTGTTTAAAAGATATGCTTCAACAGTGGTAAATCTATCAAATTCTTTTCTAAACTCTCTAGTTAGAAACACACAAGAACCATCCTTAAAATGAGCAAAATCAGATACGAAGAATGGCATTTCTCTACTAGTTTTATAGGCTCCATCTTTTAGATTATAAGCATTTAGAATATGTGTTTTGGTACTATAAATTAAAACTTCGCTATTGACTGGATCAATTGTAAAACGAATCATTCCAATGAATTCGCCAGGTCCAGAACCTTCAGTACCAATCTTCCGAATAAAATTTCCTTTATCATCAAACTGATATACAAATCGGTTGTCTGATACAAATAAATAGTCTTCATACATTATAACTTTATTTATGCTGCGTAAAAGAGCTTCTTCTGTAGTTTCTAATGGGATATAATTAACTTCTTTGAAAAAGGCAGAGACAAGATGTGTTTTTGCTTTTTCTTGCAAACTTTTTCGGACATTTATTTCAAAAAATGCTGGATTATCATAATTATCAATTGAATTACAAGAAACAATTAAAATTGAAACTATTAAAACTAGAACTTTGATATATTTCATTTTTTTAAAGAGTTTATGTTAAAAAATAATTTACTAATATTCATATTTATTTAATTCTCAAAGAATCAAAGAGCATGTTAATTCGAAATTTTGATAAATATGGAGTAATCGATGTAGATCACTCCATACTTTTATGTATATTAAAACTTATTACCTATCGTTTATGTGTACTAGATAGAGAATCAGCTTTGCCACAAGTATTTCCGCTATCTGGTTCGGGATCATGCAAGCAAAAACAATTATCATTTGCATCAGTCCTCTCAATGCCTGCCTGACCATTGCATGCAGATCGATTCGATGTGTTTTCCTGCCACTTTTGCATAGAAACAATACCAAGTACATTGTTTCCCACTAAAAACAAACCTAAGAAGGCAAAGCCTAATATCATAAATTTTGAATAGATTTTCGTTTTCATATTTTTCATTTTGTTAATTGATACATTGATTTTTTAAATTCGATACTCTATTTATCATTTCAAGAGCGCAGTTTTGCTTAATGCCTATAATCAAAATTTCCTATCTTTGCATCACCTCCTTTCTTGTAAAGGAAGAGGTCGGGGTGGGAAATATTTGCTTTGCGATAGCCGTTTCCCGCCCCCTTTTTCTTCCGGAATTTTATCTCTGCGCCCTTTGCGCCTCTGCGCGAAATATTCTCAGCGCCTCTGCGAGAGATTATTCTAATATTTCTAAATGCTTGTTAATCATAAACTATCGAAAAACGTATATATGTTAATTATGCCTATACAATCTAACAAATCAGGATATATAAAAATAAAACATCAAAAGTATTATTCAAGATAGCAAAAGTAATAGATTAACTGCATTGCGGGCAAATGTAAATATAATTTATCACTACTGAACGACTAAAAAAAAATAGGGGTTAATCCCCGAAGGTTTCACCCCATGTTGTAAGTTTGCTTTGCGAACAACAAACAACATGAGCAAAAATACGGAAATAAAATTTGTCGGACAGCCGATTTTCAAACAAGTAATAAG
>JAGXRQ010000030.1 GCA_018335675.1 Bacteroidota bacterium
ATCTAACTTGGATTTGGAAATATCAATTCCAATTACGTACTTTTGTTCCATAATATTGTTTTTAAATCCACAAAGAGAGTTTTATCCAAGTCCTTGATAATAGGTCTCTAACCTAAATTTCTATCTTGATCTAGCTCTCAAAGAAAAAGGGTTCTTAATCTTTGCATAGGTCTGAATTCCTTTGGCGCAAACTGATTCACCCTGTTTCTTTGTGGATTGATTAATAAGTTCAAAATTACTATGTAAAACTTATTAGAAATTCCTTTTTGCAAACTAAAGGGCGCAGAGGGCGCAGAGATAAAATTCCGGAAGAAAAAGGGGGCGGGAAACTGCAATCGCAAAGCTAGTATTTCCCACCCCGACCTCTTCCTTTACAAGAAAAAAGGTGATGCAAAGATAGGAAATTTTGATTATAGGCAGTAAGCAATACTGCGCTCTTGAAATGATAAATAGAGTATCGGATTTTAAAAATCAATGTATCAATTAAAAAATGAAAAATATGAAAACGAAAATATTAAAGAATTTTGCAATTCTGTCTTTGAGCTTAATGGGGTTGTTTTTTATAGGGAATAATTTAACTCAAGGACAAATAGGCGAAATTAGTCCTTGGCCTGTCCCCAACAATGGTAGAACGCCGAAATCTTTTGGACCTCATAAATTTTGTTGTTGCCCAGGCGCAAATTATTGCAGTGCATCTATTTGGGATTGTAAAGAAAGTTTATGTAGTTAATAAAGAAGATTATAAATAAAGTAAAATCAAATAAGATGTCTGAAGATTAAAAGCATCAATTATTAAACATGATATTTGTTTATTTGTTTATTTGTTTATAATTAATTTCAGGCATCTTATTTTTTTATATTAAGCTAAGTAATTTACCAATAAATTTCATAAATATGAAATACCCAAAATACTTAATAATAGCACTTATGTTTTTGATATCCTGTCAGAATAAGAGTAATAGCATTTCTTATGAAACTATAGCAGTTAATCCAATACAAAAAACAACAATTGAACGCTCTAAATTAGTAACATTGATTGATATTGTCCAGTTAGAAAAAAGTGATGCTCACTTAATTGGTGAAATATGGACCCTAATTCCATATCCAAATTTTATTATTGTAAATTCAGAAGAGCCAGGAGTTTATAAAAAGAATGGCGATTTCTTATTTAAGATTGGCCGAAGAGGAAAAGGCCCGGGAGAATATTTGTCAAGCATGGCAGTTGATTATTACAATGAACAGTTTACAATTCTTGATAGATCTCAACAGAAAATAATTACTTATGATAGTAATGGAATATTTCAAAATGAATACGTTATTGGAATTTTTGCCCAAGCCTTAAAGAACATAAAAGAACATACTCTAATATACACTGAAAGTGACCCCAATGAGTATAATAAAATGCTATTTCTCCTTGCTAATAATTATAATATTATTGACAACTCCTTCCATATAAACACCATAAAAACATATATGAGTATTTTCGATAAGAATAATTTTACTATGTATAATGACACATTAATCTTTTTTAATTCTTTTGACAATAATATATATATTGTAATCATACATAATGATTCATTAAGCATTTCAGCAAGGTATTACTTAGATTTTGGGAAATACAAAATCCCTAAAACGTTTCATGATAATGAGTTTAGAAATATTGCAGAGTACTGCACAGCATTATATGCATCAAACTATGCCCACAAGCTATATGGGATTTTTTTCGAAACAGATAATAATGTTTTTTTTAGCTTCGGATTTAGAGATGAGTTTTATTTTGCAATTTATTGTAAAATAAATAAAAAGACCTTTGTAATCGAAAAAATATATGATGATATTATTTTTCAAGGACTAACCTTCTCTTCATTCATTGATGAATCTTTTTATTATTTTTATTCAGATAACCAGATTTTTCTTGTAATGGATGCTTATATATTTAAGGGAAATATTGAAAAAATGAAGCAAACGATGAGTGAAGAAGATTGGATTAATTATGAAATCAATAACCACAAAGTTTTAAATATTTACAATAATTTGAATATAAATGATAATCCTATTATCTTTATTTTCAACATTAATCCAGATATTACTAATTATTTCTTGTAATTTTTATATTAAAGATAATTGATGAACTATATTATAAAAACCAGATTGTGCTATTTTCTTCTATGGTTGTTTTTTATATTTAATTGTTTTGATGCATTTTCACAAGAGCACATAGTAATCCATCACAAATTGCATATTCCCGAAATTTGCATTGATTCAACAAAATCCATTACAGTGAAAGTCTTTGTAACTGAGGGTAATATGATCGGCAAGGTTGTTTTTGAAGAAGTATATAATAATCTTAATTGCAAAACCAATCATGTAAATATTAAAATCGAAATGCAAAATTTCCTAAATAGCATTGAATGGTTTGATAGCAATTATTTTATTAAGTTTATTATTAATGATGACGTTTATGAAATTATGAAGTTCTTTCCCAATCGTTTAGAAACGCCATTACCTCTATCAAATATTGATTTTACAACCGGCTATCAGAAAAATACAAAACAATTAAACCTTCTTGATTTTGCAGAAGTTATTGAAATGGAAAAAATGTTTAAATGTGGCGAAAATGTTTTCTATGGTGGAAAGTATTACTCTACAGTAAAAATTGGCAATCAGTGTTGGTTTGCTGAAAATCTAAATGTTGGGACTATTATTAACAGCAGAAATCATCAATGGACAGATTGCAGCAATATTGAAAAGTATTGCTACAAAAATGATGAAGAGTATTGTGATACATACGGTGGGTTGTATACTTGGAGACAGTCAATGTGTGGCTCAATAGTTGAAGGCTCACAAGGGATATGTCCTGTTGGATGGCACATCCCTGCACATGATGATTGGACAACCTTAGAAAGGTTTATATGTGAAGATTTAAAAAATCCAAACTGCAACAATATATTTCCATACGGTAATGAACTTTATGGATTACAGGGTCTCAATGAAGGTAATATGCTAAAAGCATCAAATGGCTGGACAGATTCTATAAGTAGTCTTTATGAAGATATCTATGGATTTTCTGCAGTTCCAGGAAGTGCAACATCCAGCGATGGAAGATTCCTTATTTTAGGGCAGCATACTGGATGGTGGACATCAACTACTGGAGTTTGTACTGCCTGGATTCGCGAAATTAGTAATAATGAAGGTAGAATTCTAAGATATCACAGCAGTGGAGTTGTAAGTCGTTCAGTTAGATGTGTTAAGAATATTGATTAAAAATCTCATATATTATTTTTCATAATTTAATAACTTTCTAATACAAAAAACACTATTTAATATGAAATTATTAAACTTAAACCTGAATTTTATCCTTTTAATTTTATTTATTGGAATTTCTGTTTGGCTTAGCCTATTAGTAAGAAGCTTAAAGAATGAAGTAAGTTCTTTAAATATCTCCAATAAAAGTATTACAAAAGAAACCATAGTATTAACACACAAGCTTGATTTTTTGAATGACTTACTTGCATTAAACTTTCAAAAACACCCAACTTTAAATAATACACCTTTATCATTATTATTTAGCAATTTAAATGAAGTAAACTTCACACTGTATCTGAAAGCATATTCTTGTTCTGACTGTAATATTTCTACTATTTCAACTCTTATAGAAAAGCTTTCTATTTACGACAATTTCACATTGATATCGCATACTTCAAATAAATACTTCATTGAAGAATTACTTAGCAAAGAAACTATTAAAGAAATTGCTATGGTACACTACATTGAAGATAAATTCATTAGAGAGAATAATCCTATTTATGATGCTGAAATACTTATAATTGACAGCAAATTAGATATCCTCGGGCGACTGCCTTTGGAACTTCTGAAAGAATTCGAACTATTTGAGAGTTTATTTGAAAAGATTGTAGCAATAAATAGTCAAAAGCAAGAAATAATTACTCAGACTGATTAATTTGAATGAAATTCATTGCGCTTTGCGCCCTTTAGTTTGCAAAAAGGAATTTCTAATAAGTTTTACATTGTAATTTTGAACTTATTAATCAATCCACAAAGAAACAGGGTGAATCAGTTTGCGCCAAAGGAATTCAGACCTATGCAAAGATTAAGAACCCTGTTTCTTTGAGAGCTAGATCAAGATAGAAATTTAGGTTAGAGACCTATTATCAAGGACTTGGATAAAACTCTCTTTGTGGATTTAAAAACAATATTATGGAACAAAAGTACGTAATTGGAATTGATATTTCCAAATCCAAGTTAGATTGTGCTGTAATTGATTTCAAATTAA
>JAGXRQ010000031.1 GCA_018335675.1 Bacteroidota bacterium
AGGTGCTAATGAAAATATAAATGGGCTTATCAGGCAATACTTTCCTAAAGGGTCTTCTTTTGAAAATATTACTAATCAACAAATTCAATATGTTCAACACAAGTTAAATAACAGACCAAGAAAAAAATTGGGGTTCTTATCACCAATTGAATTTTTATCATTAAATTTGATTAAACAAAAAGTTGCATTTGTGACTTGAATTCAGCATGCTTTTGGAGTATGTTTTTAAGATCTTCTCTGTTTATAGGCTTTGCTATATAATCGTTGCAGCCTGCTTCAATTACTTTGGCTTTATCACCGGAAAATGCATATGCTGTTTGTGCAATAATTGGCAATTCTTTATTAAATTTTCTTATCTGTTTTGTTGCTTCTATGCCATCAATGCCGGGCATTTTTATATCCATTAACACTAGCTTTATATCACGGTTTGTCTTAACAAGTTCAACCGCCTCTTCTCCGGTTAAAGCGTGTAAAAGCTTAATGTTGTTCCCTCCAATAATTCTGCTAATGTAATCATAGCTTAGCTCATCGTCTTCTGCAACAAGAATTGTTATAGAATCGTGGAAGGTAACATTTTGATATACTTCTTCAATAGTCGATTTTTTTTGGGGCGCTATTTCCGACTTAATATAAGGAATCGAAAAATAAAATATGCTGCCTTTTAAAGTTTCAGACTCAAGCCAGATCTTCCCATTTAATGCTTCAATGTATGCTTTGGTAATTGACAATCCTAAGCCTGAGCCTTCGTATTGGCTAATCATTTCATTATCAGCCTGAATAAAGCTTTCAAATACTGAATGATGCTTATATGAAGGTATTCCTATCCCTGTATCTTTAACATAAAAAACAACATTATCGCCTTTAATGTAATTTCCAAATTCAACAAATCCTGCTTTTGTAAATTTGATAGCATTATCTATTAAGTTTGTTAGTATGCCTTCAAGGAAGCTTTTATCTGTTCTAATTTTGGCTTCTTCCCCTTTTACATAATCAGCCATTTTTATTGAAATACCTTTTTTCTCAGCCTGATTCATGAAAAAGCTCAGGTGATACATCATCATTTCGTCAATATCTACATCTGTTATGTGTAAATCAAGTTGATTTGATTCTATTTTAGAAATTTCGATTATATTATTTATAGTGTTTGAAAGTCTTTGACCACCCTGATTTATTATATCAATATACTGTGTCTTTTTTTCTTCATTTAGGTTTTTATCTCTCATTAAATCAAGGTAGCCAAGGATAACATTTAAGGGTGTTCGAATCTCATGCGACATGTTTTGTAAGAAAACTGTTTTAAGATGATCACTCTCTTCAGCTTTTTCTTTGGATTTTATCAACTGTTCGTTTTTTATTTTTATTTCTTCTGTCTTTACTTTCACCCGGTAATTTAGTAAAAGTATAAACATCATAAAGGCCACAAGAACAAATAACAGTATATATATCACATATTTGATATATTGTGGGATTCCTGTTATTTCATCTCTTTCGAGATATTTATGCAGAGATTTGTAATACGTAGATTTTGGATCGTTCTTTAATTTTGAAATATTTCTGTCGAAGGTTGCAATTATATCACTGTGCTTGTCTTTTGTAAATGCATAGTATAAATCGGCGGGTCTTAGAATTAAACCGGTTGGAATAATGTCTTCTTCAATCAAATCAGAATAATAAAAAAACCTGCCGGCAATTAAATAATCAACTTCATTGTTTTTTAATCCAATTACTGATTCTGTATAGCTGTTGTGAAGATGCAATTCAAAATGAATATCAAAATCGCTCATAATCCTTTGTTGTGAATATGCCTCTTGTACGCCTCCCTTCAAAACACCAACTTTTTTTTTGTCAAGGTCTTTTATTGAGTGAATCAAATTGGATTTAGTAGTAAATATTTCCAACCAGGATGTTAGCAAGGGCAACCTTGTTAGAGAGAACAGTGAATCTCTTTCATGAGAAAATGCCATATCAGGAAGTACGTCAATCTCACCATCTAATAACATTTTATAAAGCTGATGCCAATCACCTTCAACATAGTTTATTTTATATCCTTCCTTTTTTGCAATAGCTATTAAGACTTCGATAAAAATACCTCCCGGATTGCCATTGTCATCAATAAAAATCTTAGGGTAATTATCATAAACTCCCACATTTAATTGTATAGTAGGGCTTTCAGCAAAGCAATTAGATATGCTTAGTATTAGCAGAATTATAAATATATATGGGGTTGATCTCATCTGTGTTTTTTCTTTATAATAATACAATTAAAATCCTCAACTTTCATTCAGCCTTTGTCGTCTTCCTTCATATGCGATAACTGCTGCAGATACTGAAATATTTAATGAGTCAATTTGTCCCATCATAGGAATAGTAACCAGTTGATCTGCATTCTCTTTCCAAAAAGTGCTTAACCCGTCACTTTCAGTGCCCATAATTATAGCAGATGGTTTTTTTAAATCAACTTCATAGAAAACCTTGTCTCCTTCAGGGTGTGCAGCAAAAATATTATAATTGTTATTTTTTAATACTTTCAATGCTGTTCCATTATCGGTTAATGCAAAAGGCACACTAAATAAACAACCCAGACTTGCTCTTATGGCATTGGGATTATATATATCAAAACTGTTTCCGCAAATTATTATCCCATTCACTCCGGCAGCATCTGCTGTCCGAAAAACTGCACCCAAATTACCTGGTTTTTCAATGCTTTCTAATACAAGATAAAATCCATTTTTTGAAAAGCTTATATCACTTATGTTGTTTTGCAAATTATGTGCTGCCATTACAATGCCCTGGGTATCACCTCTATATGCAATCTTGTCATATACTTCACTGCTTACCTTAAATATAGGGATATTGGTAAACTCGTCTAGATTTATCGGATAATGAATATCCGGACTGTAAATATCATCACACACAAAAAAACTATGAGGCTTAACTTTGTTTTGAATCGCTAATGATATCTCCCTTCGGCCTTCTATTACAAACAAACCCTGCTCTTTTCTTTCAATAGGCTTTTTTTGAAGTTTTACAAGATTTTTAATCCTGTCATTTTGTAAGCTTTGTATTATGTCTGCCATGCTTCTGATTAAAGTATAAAGTTAAGACAGAATATGATATTTATAATTATTGCTGTCAATATTTTTGATTTTTTTTGGGATAGTCATTATTTGATGCGCTACAAGAAAACATTCCAAGTAAACAGCGCAAAATATCTGCTAAAACAACAAAAATAAAAAACCTTATCAAATTTTCAACCTTAGTAGAATATTTTGTTTACGTAGAATTATAACCTCTTATATAACTTCCTCGTTCATGCAGCTTCCAGTTTAGCTAATTTCATCCTTAACTGATTGATTTTCTTTTGTTTATATTTTTGTTGAAATTCAAGTAGCGCATTTGGGTTGAAACTTTGTTGGTTGATTATCATTTTATAATAGATAATGGACAGTTTTCGTGCTGTTGCCACAACTGCTTTCCCTGCGCCGGCTCTTGCCTTTAATCTTCTAAAGTGGTCGCCTAAAGGACTCTTGCTACTATGCAA
>JAGXRQ010000032.1 GCA_018335675.1 Bacteroidota bacterium
GAGGCTCTTGCAAAAGTCTGGGAAAAAGCCTTTCTGTCATTCTGAGCTTGTCGAAGAATGATGGAAAATCAAGCGCTTACGTCACCCATTCGACAGGCTCAGGGTGACAAATCCGTACTTTTGCAAAAGGAAAAGCGCTAATGTTATCTTTCATTGTGAACCATATAAAAGATACAAGGTCTTTCAGTAAGTCCGTTACTGTGCTTCTTATAGCTCTGCCGATTCTGCTCATTGTTCAACTCCTTGTTTTTGACTTGAAACTTGGCGCTATGCTGACAGCCGGTCTTATATTAATTCTTATTGCGTTATTGAAACCTGTTATTTTATATCTTTTGCTTGTCTCCTCATTTGCAATCGAGAACTTTGGCGCAGTGCCCGGAGTCTCTTATGCGAGAATCATTGGAATCTTATTGGCGCTTGCACTTGCTTTAAGATTGCTCTTAAGAAAAGAAACAATACCGAAAGATGATTCATACAAGTATTTCTCTTTATTTTTCCTCGGGAGTATCGTATCATTTGCATTTGCAAGTGATATCTCACTTAGCTTAACGATGTATTTTACGTATATTTCCTTGTTTATTCTCTATGTCGCAACTCGATATTTTTTGCAGAGCACAGATGATATCAACAGAGCTTTGAATGTTATATTTGTCAGCACTTTGCTCTCCTTCATGATTGTTTTCGCTTTAGGACTTTCGGTTCGAGGAGATGGCTCTGTAAGAATCAGTAGCGGCATAGGCGATCCTAATGAATTCGCTTCTTATATTTTGGTATTAATTCCTCTCGCTCTATATAGTGCACTGAATAGTTCCGGTATTCTGAGAATCTCATATTGGGGATGCCTTATCAGTTTTTTATTGCTTTTGGTATATACAGGCTCACGTGGTGGAATCCTTGGTTTTTTAGGGGCGATATGGATTTTGGTTTATTACTATAAGGGGAAGATGGGACGAATTTTCTTTCTCATTCTATCTGTAGCAACTATATCATTTTTTCTTGTTCCGGAAGACTTTTGGACAAGGGCATCAACAATTATGCATTCTTTGGAAGGAAAGATAGAGGACGAGTCAATAGAAGTCAGGTTAGAAAGTTATCAAGCAGCGCTGAAAATGTTTCTGGACTACCCTTTAGCCGGAGTTGGCTTAAGGAATTTTCAGTTTCTTAGCAGTGAATACGGCGCTATTAAAATGGTTGTCCATAACTCTTATCTCGAAGTATTAACCGGGGGTGGATTACTCGCTTTCATACCATTTTCCCTGATACTCATAAACTCCTGGAGAAAGTTAAGGCTCAGAAAGAATTATGACAAAAATATCCGTGATTTAGTAATTTGCTTGAAGGCCTCGTTTGTTTCGATTTTAATTACCTCTTCTTTTATATCTGCCGAGAATAAGAAAATTTTATGGTTTTTATTTGCCCTTATCTCCGCAGTATACTATATAGCGGCTAATCAAAAAATATTATATAAAGCAAGAAATTCACAATGAATTTAACTGCCGTACATTTTTGCATTTGGTCTTCAATTAGACAGTAGTGGGTAGTTGTGCAAAAATATAGCTGGTTAGGATATATGGTAATAAATGCCAATAGAGATAAGGAAAGGCAAAGCAAAGCATGGCGAAGATGCAACAAAAAATTACCCTGATGCATTTGATTAACAGTTATTCACTTGCCGGAGCAGAGAAATTAGTCTTCGATATAGTGACGGGGATAGACAAAAAAAAGTTTGAAGTTTTTGTCTGTAGCATGGGTAATTTAAAAGACAAAATTGAAGAGACGATTTTTTACGATCTTAAGGAAAAGGGTATTAAAACCTTCATGTTGGGCAAACCTCAACGTAAGCGGCGGCTCGAAGCAGTTCTGAAATTACGCCGACTCTTACAGGAAAATCATGTCACCATTCTGCACACCCATTGCCAATCGCCGGACTTTTATGGAAAAATCGCTGCATTTCTGGCACGAACCCCTTTAGTATTTTCTACCATACATAGCGTAGAGGGTTATCATGCCATTCACGAAAGTATTCTCAATAAATTAACGACCAGATATGTAGCCATCTCCGAGACGGTGAAACAGTATGCCGTATCTGATCTAAGGATACCTTCCGGCAAGATTGAGGTCATATACAATGCTGTCGATGCCCAGAAATTCTCTCCAATAGCCGTAGACAAGAATGCGAAGTTACAGGAATTGGGAGTTCCTAGCGGAAGGAAAATTGTTACCGCTATAGGAACTATTCATAAGATAAAAGGGCACATCTATCTTATTGAAGCGGCTGAACAGGTGATTAAGAAGTTCCCAGACACGCATTTTCTCATTGTCGGGGATACTTCTGCTGATTCTGATTCTGCTGGCCGGATTAAGGAGATGGTCAATGCAAAGAAATTGCAGGATAGAATTATATTGACTGGAAAACGCACTGACATACCAGAGATTCTTTCTGTTACAGACATATTCGTTTTGCCTTCTCTGTGGGAAGGGCTGCCTATTGCACTCCTGGAGGCAATGGCTTCAGGTGTTCCGGCAGTTGTTACCAATGTGGGAAGCAATGCTGAAGTGGTGACAGATGGAGTAAATGGCTTCATTGTTCCTCCTAAAAACTCTCTGTTTCTTGCTCAGAGGATAGAAAAGTTGTTAGCTGACCCCCAAAAAGCAAATACATTAGGCGTAGAAGGGCAAAAAAAAGTCAAAGAATCTTTCGGCATGGCTCAATTGGTTCAAAAACATGAACAGTTATATCTAAGACATTTTTGATCAATTCATCGATTGGAATCTGAATGATTGACTCTCCATTGCGTGTAGTTATGCTTGCTCCGATTAATGCTGTCGGGGGTATTGCGACATGGGCAAAAACATTTCACAAATATGCAGACTCTCGAATATGCAGGTATGAGATAATTGACACTTCTGTGCATTATAAGGTATTGGGGAAAAGCATGAACCTGCGCGGCGCTTTATCTGGGCTTCTCGATGCAACTAAGCGTCTTACACAATTACTACGGGTCGTCATAAAGTACCGGCCACAGTTGGTGTATCTTACATGTTCTCCCAGCATAGGTTTAGTAGTTCGTGATTCTGTTTACATGTTCATTCTTAAATTGTTGGGGGTACCGACAGTAGTGCATCTTCACGGGGGGAATATCGAAGGGTTCTTTGGAGGGAATATCTTGAGAAAATGGGTTGTGCGGTCTGCGCTTAAGACTTGTTGTAAAATTATTGCGATTACCCGTGAGGTAGAACAGGT
>JAGXRQ010000033.1 GCA_018335675.1 Bacteroidota bacterium
AAGTCATAAATTCTCAGACCCTCCGAGTGAAGTTTTTCGCCTAAATTCCCTTTGCCATAAAGTGTACATATATCAATGTCCGCAATCTTATTCTTATGTATCTCACTTGCAACATTGTAAAGTAACGTTTCAGCACCTCCTATCCCGAGAGAGTTGATGACATAGAGTATTCTCGGAGACTTCAGGCTACTGGAATCTCGAGTATTCTCTGCCATCAGTAGTTTCCCACGTTACGAGGGTGTAATGCTCTCGATCAGAAGTTTCTGCATTGTGTTTGGAAAAGCAAGGCAAGGAAATCAACGCCAAAACAAGGGCCTTCAGGAAATCTCTCCTGCTCATGCCGCTCTTACCGTTCTGAAGTTCCATGATTTTAGATTTTCGTATGCTGTCTGAAAGAGTTTCATGCTGATTTCCTCGTCCGGCAGAGACTCCAATCCCCTAATCCAGCATAGGGGATAATTTATCACAGCTTGATTAGTATCAATCTTTCCATTTTTATAGCTAACAATTGATTCTATATCACCACGCATTATGTCAACAAGCTTACCTTCGAGCGGTTTAAGAGGTTCTTCTTTTTTCCCAATCAATATCCGCAGGTTTTCATTTGATGCATTAAGGAGAAAGATTATAAATTTCTTTTCTTTAGAATCCCACTTTGCAAGATATTTAGCTTTTCCTTTAATGTTAAATGGCAAGGCTTTATTCCATTTCGGCAAATCAACAAAATACCTATAGCTATTCAGCACTGAGCCTACCTCAAGGATTTCCTCACGGAGCTTCTTGCTTGCATTCTTATGAAATCCCCATATACCGATTGATACAGCGCCGCTTGCAATGGCATAAAGTCCCATCAACTTCAGGATCTCTTTGTTAGGCTCGGTTCCATTAGATTTATCAGCATATTCAAGCCACTGACTCTGTTTGGGTGGAAAACCAAATCCCTGAAGGACAACACCGGCGTCTTTATTGATTTTTGAAACATAAATTGCTAAAGAATCAACTTCTGGATTGAATTTCTTGCTTACTCTTTTTAACTGTTCTTCTAAGGTGATATCAGATTCTTTGATTGGATAATTATCTATAGAGGGGATATCGATATACTTACCTATTATCTCCAGATATTTCACATCCCATTCTGTTGCCTGTATTGGTTTGTTTGACTTATCTAATTCTCTTATATAACCTACAACAGTTCTAAATCTTTCTTCGGCCTGTTTTGATGAATACTTTTCATATTGTATCAATGCACCAATCCACTCATCAAAGTCCCATGCAGCTACTAACGGCCTGTTAATATATTCAGAAATTACTTCTTTTACAGATTTTCCTATTTTAGAGGAGTAATCTTCTTTTCTGAACTCGTTGGGCGGCTTTATTATTGCTTTTAACCCTGCCTTTTCCATCGCATCAAAAAGCTCCTTGTTTACACCTGACATACTTAAAGTATCAAAGCCGGCATTTGCAATTGCAGGATAATATTCGGGTCTGTATATCGTCCAGAGGGTAAGTCTCATTGATTCAATACCTTTCTATATATGTCAATAGTCTTTTTTGCCACAATGTCCCAATTATATTTTTCCAGAACAGCATTTAACATATTCTGTGAATATCTATAATAGAGTTCTTTATCTTCAAGCAATCTAAGGATGCTTGCTGCAACAACCTCTGGTGATTGTTCCACAACAATCCCAGTCTCATCATCTCTTACAGTTTCGCTCAATCCGCCAACGTCTGTTACGACAACCGGCTTCCCGTATTTATAAGTCTGCAACAATACGCCGCTCTGTGATGCAAAACTTGTATAAGGCAAAGCGACAATATCAGATGCTTGAAAATACAATTCCATCTCATGGTCTTCTATCCATCGAACTTCCAATATTACATTATCTTTTAATCTTAGTTCGTTTATCAGCCGCTCATATTTATCGAACCTTTCTCCCAAAGGCATGCCCCCAGCAACAATTAATTGTGTTTTGGGACTGCTTTTAATAACTAAAGGCATTGCCTTAAGAAGAACATCAAGCCCTTTGTTTGCTCTTATACTGCCAAAAAACAGAACTACAGGAGTGTTTTGAGAAATACTGAGTTTTTCCCTAATATTTGACTTATTCTCTAAATTAACAGGAGGCGGGTCTATGCCATGTGGTATGACAGTTATTTTTTCAGCAGATATACTGAATTCTGTTATTAGCTGATCCTTATTTGAATTTGTATGAACAATCAGATGGTTGACAGATTGATATATTCTATTTAGAAAACTTTTTCTATTATTTATAGTATCTTTATGCAAGATAACATTATGAACAGTATAAACAGTTTTATATTTTCTTGAAAGAAAAGGGACATATATCTGGTCAACCAAAGGAACGGTCAATTGTAAATGAACAATATCAGGTTTCATTAGAGAACAAATTTTGTTTCTTTTATATGCGTTATAAAATGCCCTGTAAAACCGATCAGCAGCCCATAGCGGTCTTACTTTTAGATATGACAAATCTGCTCTCATTTGTTTTAAAGTATCAACAAATTTATAATTCAACCTTTCATTAGCAAATGAGTATGGATTTGAAGTCAAAAGGACTATCTCATTTCCATTATCAGATAAAGCGGACGAAAGATTTTTTACATATAAGGCATGTCCGCCATACCCTGTGGGCTCATACAGAAGAACTTTCATTTGATGGATAGAAGAGATTTGCATGCCGCTAACACTTCATCAGGATTAATAAGGGACATGCAATCTGTATCGCACTTGCCTCTGAAACATCCTTTACATTCGACATCCGGCTCTATGATTTGACCTAAGCCGTATAATTCAAATTCATTTCTATTGAAAATATTATTGAAAAGTACAACTTTTTTGCCGAGCCCGGTCGCAATATGCAGCGCCATTGAGACTGCTGTAACTACCAAGTCGCATTGATTTACAAGGCTCAAGAATTGATTTAGGGGGAAATAGCCTAAATAGAGAACATTCGCCACTTTTGAGATATGTCTATTCCTTTCATCCTCTTCCTCGCCACCGAGTAGAATCACCCCATAACCCTCTGACTTTAGCTTCTTTGCTAAGTCTATCCAGTTTTCAATTTTCCATAGCCTTGTCGTCCATCTGCTCCCGCACCCTGTATTAAGACCCACCA
>JAGXRQ010000034.1 GCA_018335675.1 Bacteroidota bacterium
TTGTAAACTTGCGTTTAGCAAAATGGGTTCGCAACAAGTATCGGAAGTTCAGGAGAAGGCACTGGTACTATGCTTACAAATATTTACAGGGAATAGCTATGAGCTACCCCAATATGTTTGAGCACTGGAAACAGGGCTTTTTGCCATAGTCTTTATCATGAAGAGCCGTATGAATCGAGAGGTTCACGTACGGTTCTGTGAGAGGTTTGGGGGTGAAATTCCCCCTTACCTACTCGACTTGTTTTCATCCGAATATTGTCAATTGTTTTTCTTTCTTAGGTGTCATTTCATTAATAAAACTGTCCCATTGCGATAGGTTGATATCCAAACTATACTTGTCGTTTAAGAAAACTATTTGCTCTTCAATTTCGTTTCGGGAAATTACATGGGCAAGATTTAATAAATCTAAACGCATTAAAAGGTCTTTAGTAAAAACTCTCTTAGCATCGGGAAAAGTAATTGATTTTAAAAACGCTTCTGTAGTCTTTGAATTTAAAAGAATAATGGCATAAACCGCATATTCAATTTTGTCAAATCCTATAAAATAACAAGTGTCATCCAACATAACTGGTTTGTCGTTTTGAGGCAAAACTAATGTAAAATGATATGTTTTATACAAACCTGAAATTGCAACTTTGAAGGGTTTAAAAGAATATTCCCCAATACCAAATATTGAAAACAATGGTTTGCCATTATAAATACTTGATTTTCTCGCTTGAAAATTGGAAATATTTTTTTTTAGATAAGAATATGTTTCAGGGTATAAATGTTGAATATATGAGGTTTCTTGTCCAACTTTTGTTTGCGTAACAATAGTGTGTTTTCTTGTGTTTTTTATTACTGTATTTTTTAAGTCAGAACTTTTCAAAAAGCCATAAACCAAATCTTCTTCGAGTTTTATTTCATCAGATTGATTATTCACAAAATGCCCGTTTACTCTTTCTAACTCCATTATAGCGGTACAATCGTGCTTTATTCCTTGTCTCCACTCAAAAGGACATACGCCATCAATCTCTTTTGTTTCATGATAATCAGCAAGATTAGAGACAAACTTAGTATTAAGCCAACCAAAACACAATCTTTTTTCTAAGCTATAAAAATCAAATTCATTACATTCAATACTTGGGTTTAAATTGAGTTGACAATAGAGCAAAGCCGCTTCAACTGAAACATTAAATTCCTTTTTACTATCAATGCAATATTTTTCTATTTCACCAACTCTATACTTTTTGTCTTTCTGGTCGAAAACGATGTTTTTTACCACTGAGTTTTTTACCAATAGTGCCAAATAACCGTTATGAGTTTGAAAAGCATCTAGAAGCATTAAAGTAATATATTCGGCAATATCAAAATTACCTTTGCCTGTCATTGCATCTAACCCGTTTTGGTTCTTGAAATTTGATTTTTTGGGAAGATTTGAAGAATTAAGGCTACCTAATTTTGAGTTTGTTACCCAAGGTGGATTTCCAATTATTAATAATTTTTCAGTTGGAAACTGTTTAGAAATATCCTTAAAATCAAAATCGAAAATACTGCAATGTGTGATTGTAATTTCCGGTTTGTTACTGTCGGGATTTGAAAGAAAAAAATCGAGAATACTAAATTTAGTTTCCCAAACGTAAGGTTTGTAAATTTCGATTCCAAATACTTGCTTAACCGCTTTAAAATTCGATAACGAAGCAATTATAAAATTACCTTTTCCACATGTTGGCTCAATAATAATTTCAGGTGATAAATCCCTTTTTGCCAAATGCTTTGCAACCTTATTTGCTAAATCTTTATTAGTTTGGAAATCTCCATATTCTGCACGGTCAGGCTCTTCAACTGAACTTGTGGCAACAATAGAAACAGATTCTTTCAGTACTTGAAAATCAATATCATTTTCAAAAAAAGTATTGATGCCGAAGGCATCAAACATTTTTTGATTGGCATTTTCAAAAGACGAAGTATTTTTAAAAAAGTCTTTTAAAAACGTGCAAACTTGCAATGAAATATTTGCTTCAAATATTCTCATTACTTGGCTACTTTATCAATTACTTTACTAATTCCTTGTACTGCCTTGTCAAGCGTAACAACTCTTTGGTATTGAAGTCGCCATTGTAAAGCGTTTGAAATAGTCAAATATCCTTGAACTGGCGGTGTTTTCAGAATTTGTTTTGCTAACTGATTTAGAGTTATTTCATCGGCTGGAATATTTTTATCGTTCAAGTATGCAACAATATCTTCTACATTAGCCTTGTCCTTAACCATTTCACGTAAACGATAAGTAGTTGTGTAATCGGCTGTTCGTTCTTTTGAAATAAATGAGCAACTAACAAAATCAAGTTTAGCGGTTTTTGTTTTTGGGTCATCTATTTTGTCGTAAACAAAAACAAGTAGATTGTACCCAAGTCCAAAAATCTTTTGTTTAGCATCTTTAAACGGACAAGATGATTGAGGTTGTTTAATGGATGTAACCTTAATATCAGTTAAAATATCTTCTGATGGCAAATCAATTCCATTTGCGGATGAACCAATTGTTGTTTTGTATTTTGAGTTTAATTGCTCTTGAAACTTATGTTCGATATGTGTCCCTACTGCTTTTCCGTCAGTTACGCCAAAAAGTGATTTGTTTTGAATTTTCGACTCTGCGATGCAAAAGGCTTTGGCTTCTGCTTTTAGTTTGTCTATTGTTAGTTTTTCTTTCATTCTAATTCCTTATATTTTAGGTTACAAATTTAATCATTTTTCCTGTCATTTGGTACGCTGTCGGTTTTCTTAGCATGAGGCATAACGGTTGCGTGTATGAAACGTTGGGGATTGCGGGCTTCGTACTTATCCGCCGACACAAACGCCGATGCGGGGCAGGATGCTTGATTTAACCACTTAAACCCCAATGTTTTATACACGATGTTAGGCAAAGTATTTCTTTCTATCTCAATATGTATCAATGTCATAGCCAAAGAATTTTAGTCCACAGTTTGAATTGCGATTCATTATTGGATATTTATCAGGATAATACCAAGATACTAATTCTCTTATTGAAGATTTCCCGAAGAATTTTAAATTCTCATTACATTTTTCCATTCTTTCTTCAATTGGACTGCTGTCATGCAATAAGATATTAAATGAGTCCTTAATTGTTTCTATT
>JAGXRQ010000035.1 GCA_018335675.1 Bacteroidota bacterium
CTGTAGTACATTTCAAAGACAAACTGCAGCTCTCCGAAGTAATTCGGAGTGAAAAACGAGGTGAATTGTCCCGTCACAGAGGGATCCCGCATTCTTAATTTTTATAATAAGGTGCTGGGACGGGAAGCCTAAATTTGCTAAATAGCAAACATGGTAATCCGCAGCCAAGACCCAACGTTGTTGGGTAAGGTTCAGAGACTATCTTGAAAAAGAGTACTGAGCAAATTAATTATTTGTTTGGGAAGCGCCTTGCATCCTATTATTTTTTTGAATAGGATGATGATATAGTCCATCCCCAGTAGAAATATTGGGATAAGTGTAATCAGTAGGTTGTGGGTTCGAGTCCCACCCCCGGAGAAAATATTTTAAATAAAAACAGTTTTAATTAGCTGATTTTTATTTGACAAAAGAGAAAAATTTGATAAAATGTAATATATGTATAGTGAAAGAAGTTCAGAAGAATTGAAAACACTAGAAAATATTATTGAAGGCGGAGAGAAAATAGAATCAAGTCCAAGTTCTGATTTTGAAACTATGAGCGAAGAAGAAATCTTGCGTATACAAAAAGAAGATGAAGAAAAACTTGTAGCAGCACGTCAAGAATTGGATCAGGTTAAAAGCGGTACTGCCGTTGAAGATATAAAAGAAGTTGGTCAACCAGCTTCCAACAATGTAGAAGAGGTTAAAATGGGGGGTGAAACTTATATTGTGGAATATGTGCCGAAAGAAGATCTCTCTCCATTTTTTGGTATGGCTGGTGGTAATGTTGCTTCTGTGAGAGAAGATTTATCTCCAAGAGTTAAAAGATTTGTCAGAAGTCATGAGTTATATCATTTAACAGACAGAGCAAGTTGGGGTGGCGCGCTTGGTCGTGAACTAAGGGCTAATATTATTCCAGGGTTAAAAGATCCTCTTGGTTTAATAGCTACAATTGTCGCCAGTCTTAGTAAAGAAAGATTAAAATTATATATAGACAGAATTAGAAAAAGATATTAAATAATAGCGCTTAGTTTAAAAATCGTCCCATTACCGGAGGTTTGTGGTTTTCGGAGTATCGTCA
Source organism: Bacteroidota bacterium (assembly GCA_018335675.1). Lineage (GTDB taxonomy): Bacteria > Bacteroidota > Bacteroidia > Bacteroidales > UBA7960 > PWND01. Next base: position 1,061 of record JAGXRQ010000035.1, read on the forward strand.
TTTAGACGATTTTTTGATAAGATAAATTTACTAAACATTATTTAATCCTTGCTTATGGTAAAATTAGTTCAACCCGATAAAAAAAAATATATAGTTACCGAGGGGATAGACTATTCTCAGACGGGAAATAAATCTATATGGGGGAACGGTGATTTTGAAACTTTAAAATTATTAAAACGGGAAAAAATTAAAGGAACTTGGCTTAATTTAGCTGCTGGTGATGGTCGGTATAATAATGTTTTACTTGAAAAAGCAGACAATGTTGTTGTGTCTGATATTGATGGGAGCGCTTTGAATAAACTATATCAAGTTACACATAAAAGTTTACAAGAAAAAATATCTTTAAAAGTTTTTAACATTACAAAAAGGTTTCCTTTTGAGAATAATCAATTTGATGGCATTTTTTGTGCTGGCTCACTTCATTTATTTCCAGAAAGTATTTTAAAAAATATTTTCAGTGAAATCGGCAGGATTTTGAAATCTAATGGCAAGATTATTATTGATTTTGCTACCGACGTGAAGAGAGTCTGTGATGATGGCGGGGAATATATTAAGGGGAATGAGCCACGATATACAAAAAATGTAGCTAAGCAAATACTGACGAAACTACTAAGTGCATATGATTTAGTGCTTAAAGAATATATGGTCCCAGATGAAATTATTCACGCACCACAAGGTTTTGACTATAAATTTAGTTGTAACTTCTTTTTAATGATTGGAACGAAGAAATGCTTGGTTTAAAAACAGGTTCTAACTAAACTCACTCCCTCATAAACCCAAACCCAGCTAGAAGAGCCTGTCCGCCTACTGGCGGAAGTCCCATTGCCGGAGCCAAGTAAAGGGCTATCAGTCAATTCTAATATTAAATTGAACGGAGAACGCAAGGTAAAACCAAGCGTTTTTTCGTTTACAGTTGGGTTCTGAAGTATGTAGTCTAAAAATGCTCTTTTTCCTGCAACATCAGAACTCTTTTCAAACATAGTCTTTGCTTTGCGAGCCACAGAAATGACCATAGCTATTGTTGTTTGATAGTCATGGTCTGCTTTTCTGTGTCCCGACATTTCAATTTTAAGGGTCTGTATTTTGTCTTGATAGTCTTGATGTTTCTTGTCAAATATCTTTAGTAATTCACATTTGTTTTCAATATTGATATAATATAGCGATCAAATTACTAACAAGACACTATGAATACTATTGTTCTAAAAAGAGCCACTTTAGAAGACTCTCAAGAAGTCGCTAAGATAGAAAAAGTTGGCAATTCAAAAACCTATTCTAGCAGAACAAAAAAAGATGAAATTGAGAATTTTATTAAAGATGATTTTGTGTTCCTTATCAAAAATAGAGAGACTACTGTTGGTATGGTTTCGTTTAAAATAACAAAGAAAAAAATAGTTCACTATAATGGCCTTGTAATTTATCCTAAATTTAGAAGCAAGGGTTTTGCTAAAAAAGCAATGTTTCTTGCTTTGAGAAGGGTGAGTAAATATTCACGCATTGAATTAGTGGTTCATCCTCATAATAATTCAGCCATTTCGCTTTACTTTTCTTTAGGTTTTATAATTGAAGCTTGGAAAAATAATTATTTCGGCGACGGAGAGCCAAGACTTGTGATGTTAAAAAAATAAAACTTATTTAATTCTAAAATGAAAGAATAGGGAATAAATTAAGGATACTGCTAAACTGAAGTTCATTTTTATACCAATCCAATCAGCAGTTCCGAGCTTGTCCACGAGGGAGGGGTTGGTGGTTTTAGAGAGTATCGTCTTAAAAGCGATTTTTTGGTAGAATTTTTATATATGACGATTGATGATTTAAAAAATATTGTAAAAGACATAGTTGGAAAGGCTAATAATTTAAAACGAAAAATTACCGTAGAAGAAGCCCCAATTAATTATGCTTGTATTTTTTGTCAAAATGAGAAAGAATATAACTTGTTTTTTGAAATAACAAAACAAATGGGTGTGGTTGTTCAAGAAACAGAAACTGGATCCGTGTTTCAAATTTCTCCATTATCTACAGTGGCAGGGACTTTAAAATTATTGAAGATAAGAAAGCCAGATTCAACTAGATCAGAAAGAGGTGACGCTGATTTTACTCTTTCTAATTACAAACAATTTAAAGAAAAAAATCTTTCTAAATCAGGATTTAAACTTGTTCAAAGGGAAAAATTTGAAATGATAGAATATTTAGAACCAGGTGGTAATGCAAGAATATATTTTTCTAATCCGACGTTAGCCGAGATATTGAATATAAAATAAAAAAATATGAAACTGATTCTTGCTTCAGATTTAAGTTTTTTATTTAAATATGGTTATGAATTAACCGGTATTCCAAAAGACCAAATGAGAATTGGTTATATTACCACTGCTTCAAAGGGTGATTGAGGAGATTTTAGTAGAAAATTAAAATATGTTATCAAGGACGCTGGTTACAACTTTGAAGAAATTGATATTGAGGGCAAAACAAAAGAAGAATTTAAAAATATCTTTAAAGATAAAAACATTATCCACGTGGAAGGGGGGAATAGTTTTTATCTTCTTAGGGCAATCAGAGAAACTGGTTTTAAGGAAGCACTGAAAGAATTATTAGAAGAAGGAAGAGCCTATATCGGGACAAGTGCTGGCACGTATATTATGTGTCCGACAATAGAAGTTCCAAATTGGGATGAAACTGGAAAGAGCCGTTTTGGTGTAACTGATTTTACCGCCCTTAATTATTTACCGTTCTTGTTAAAAGTTCATTATAAAGATGAACAGGAATTAAAAATAAAAGAGAAAATGAAGAGTTTGAAATATCCAATTCGTATATTACGAGATGGGCAGGGTATATTTTGTGAAGATGGTGTTTGTAAATTTGTCGGAGATGGACAAGAGGTTATTTTTTAATTAGTTTTAAATTTGAAAATTTTAAAAAATGCTCTATCTGGCGAGATTAAAATAAAAAAGATTACTAATAATCTTTTTTATTTTTTTTTAATTGAATCTATTCAGTGACGATGATTAATTTACTGTTGATGCCACTTAAGTCAGAAATTTCTTGATTTAATTTTTCTAATTCTTGTTTGTTGCCCTCAACCACTAAAACCATAAAGCCAAGACAATGAGATAAGCAGGTCGGTTCTAAATTAACACCCAGTCGATTTCTGATAAAATGACCCTTCTCAGTCAAAAGATTCTGCAGATCATTGACGTTGGCTTGTCGATCTTTGATTAAAACACTAATTGTGCCTAATGATTTATTCATATGGTAATATTATACTAATTTGGTAAAATTAATAAATATGAAAAAGGGCATAATTTTTATTGTTATTCTACTGGTTGTTTTGGTTGTTTTATTTTTTATTTCTGACAATAAAACAGAAAGAGGTAAAAAATTAGAAATTGTTGATTTCCAAAGCTGTGCCGTTGCTAATAATGTTATTTTAGAAAGCTATCCACGACAATGTCGAACAGCTGATGGTCGAAATTTTATTGAAGATATTGGCAATGAATTAGAAAAAAGTGATTTAATCAGAGTAGATAACCCAAGACCGAACCAAAAAATTTTTAGCCCATTAGAAATTAGTGGTCAAGCTCGTGGCTTCTGGTTTTTTGAAGCAGATTTTCCGATTTTACTTTTAGATGAGAAGGCTCAAATAATTGCTCAGACGATCGCGACGTTTCAACCTGACCCGGCAGATGAAAGTGAAGTGGGCTGGATGACAGAAGATTTTATTAGTTTTAAAGCTCAGCTTAATTTTCCAAGTAATTTATCTGGTCAAGCAACTCTAATTTTTAAAAAAGATAATCCATCTGGTTTGATTGAATATGACGATCAATTGATTATGCCAGTTATTTTGCAAAATCAAGAGAGCGTGGCAATCAAAATATTTTTTAATCATAGCCAGCTTGACCCAGAATTTTCTTGTGACAAGGTTTTTGCGGTAGAAAGAGTTATTCCTAAAACTCAGGCAATTGCTCGGGCTGGACTTGAACAATTATTGACTGGGCCAAGCGAAATAGAAAAAATTAATGGATACTTTACTAGTCTTAATGATGGGGTCGAGATTCAAAAATTAGTTATTGAAAATGGCGTAGCTAAAGTTGATTTTAATGAACAGTTAGAATTTCAGGTGGGTGGTTCTTGTCGAGTTAGGGCGATTCGGGCGCAAATCGAAGAAACGCTAAAACAATTTTCAACGGTTGATCGCGTTATTGTCTCGATTGATGGTCGGACTGAAGATATATTACAACCCTGACGGGTTGTAATTTTCAATTTTAAATTATCAATTTTCAAAAGTAAATGACAAACGTGGTAATGAAAATTTTGGTGATTTTGTTGATTTTTTGTGGTGAAAGCTTGGCGATTTTAGCAGAAATATTAGCGGCTCGAGCTTACATTAATCAGCCATTTATTCAAGCTTTTTTAAAGGTTGTTTTAATGATGATTGTTGGTGGTGGTTTTTTGGTCATTGGCTATATTTTAGGCTTTCGTTTATTCCAAAATATTTGGATTATTAGCGTGGTTTCGATTACTTCAATTTTAATTATGGAGCCATTATTAATTTATTTAGTTTTTAATCAGGCGCCGACTAGAGGTGGATTAATTGGTTTTATTTTGGGTGCCCTGGGATTTATGGCGGCTTTGTTTTTATAAATAATTTTTAAATTTATGACTCAATTAAAACAAATTTATAAATGTCAGGTTTGTGGCAATATCGTTGAAGTTTTACACCAAGGACTTGGCGAGTTAGTTTGTTGTGGGCAAGCAATGAATTTAATAAAAGAAAATATGATTGACGCTAGTCAAGAAAAGCACGTGCCGGTGATTGAAAAAATAGAAAGTGGCTTTAAAGTTAAGATTGGCTCAATACCTCATCCGATGGAAGAAAATCATTATATTGAATGGGTAGAATTAATTGTTGATGATTGGGCGATTCGCAAATTTTTAAAGTCAGGCGATCAACCAGAAGTAGATTTTTGTTTAAAAGGCGAAAAAGTTTCAGCCAGAGAGTATTGTAATCTTCATGGCTTGTGGCGTTCAAATTAATTTTAAAAATGAAAAAAGGATTTTCTTTAATTGAAATTATTTTAGCGGTAGCAATCTTTGCTTTGGTGGCAAGTTTTTTTATTTTTGCTTTTATTGAATCTTATAAAATTCACGAAAAAGCTCGGGATTGGCGGATGGCCACTATTTTAGCTGAAGAAGGGATTGAAGCGGTTCGCTCAATTCGTGATTCTAATTATGATAATATTCCCTCAAATCAGTCTTATGGATTAATAATGGAGTCTGAGGGCTGGAAATTAATCAAGGGTTATCAGGAAAAAATAAATAAGTTTAATCGCGAATTAATGTTTGATTCGGATATTTCCAGTTCTAAAGGAATTAGGGTTATTTCAATTGTTTCTTGGCGAGCGCTTGATGGACTTGATCAAAGAATTGAACTTTATTCTTTATTAACTAATTGGCGTTAGAAATTATGTGTAAGTCTTTTACTTTAATTGAACTAATCATCTATGTTGCCTTAACGGTGATTATTTTGAACGTTGGAATTTATTTTACTTGGCAGGTGATTGAATCAAAAATGAAAATTAATGCTTATCAAGAAGTGGGGAGAAATGTTAATTTTGTTTTAGAAAAAATTTCTTTTGAAGGAAAAAGAGCAAAGTCTTTAATAGTTCCAAATTTCCTGGGGGAAGAAACCAATGAACTTTTATTAATGATGCCTGATGGTCAAAAAATAAAAATTTATTTATTAGATAATAGAATTGTTTTGGATAATGATGGACAAATTAATTTTTTAACATCAAATAAGGTAGAAATTGATAGGATGATTTTTAAAAATGTTTCCTCGTCTTTTCCTGGATCATTTCAGATTATTTTAAAAATTAATTATAAAAATTCAGAAGGAAGGGGAGAGAGAGAGGCGATGGTCGAACTCCAGAAAACTATTAACTTAAGAGATAATTAAAGTATTAAAATATGAGAAGAGGATATACGGTTTTAATTGTTGTTTTAGTTTTAGCTTCAATCAGTATTTTATTTACTGCTTCAGCTAATTTTTTGGGTGTTGATGAAATAAAAAATAGCATTACTTATCGCGACTCGGCTATAAATTTTTATATTTCAACAGCTTGTGTCGAATATGTTTTGGAAAAAATTAAAGATGAACCAGATTATGCGACATCAAGTTGGGTGCAAGTAAGAATCGATCGGCTAAAGAATTATTATTGTAGCTATCAGGTTATAAACAAAAACTTGCCGAAAATTATCAATACTAAAAGTGATTTTGAAATTTTTCCTAGAAGATTAGAGGTCGTTATTGAAGAAATTATTATTCCAGACAAAAAAAATGACGGTGATAATAAAATTATTATTAGTTCGTGGCAAGAAAAATGAAAAAATCTTTTACGTTAATTGAATTAATTGTTTCAATCGCTATTTTGGGTCTTATATTTGGATTTTCTGCTTCTTCAATAATTAATTTTAGTAACTCAACAAAAATCGATAGTAGTGCAGACGAGTTGGTTAGCATTATTAGAAAAGCACAAGAAAAATCAATTAATGCTGAAAAAAATTTAAGTTGGGGAATTGATTTTTCTAAATCCCCATTTTATATTTTATATAGTCAGGTAGGTGATCAAGAAAGATATGAACTTGACAGTAAAATTAAATTAACAAAAACATCCGATGTATTATTATTCGAAAAGCTTAGCGGGAAAATAGATGAAAATTTTGAAATAGTCTTGACTCTAGATAATAAAAGTTATAAAATTAATATTAATTCAGAGGGAATGATTGAATATTATAAACAATAAATATATGGCTTACAAAATAAAAATTGATCAAGCGTGTTGTATTGGCTGTGGTTCCTGTGTGGCTATTTGCCCGGAAATTTTTGAATTAAAAGATGACGGTAAAAGTCATCTAAAGAAAGAAGAAATTGAAAATCCAGGATGTGCTCAGCAAGCAGTTGAAGCTTGTCCGGCCAGTTGTATTGCAATCGGTAAATAGTTTTTTATTCAACTGTGACTGACTTAGCAAGATTGCGAGGTTGGTCTACATCACAACCACGCAAAACAGCTAGATGATAGGCTAATAATTGTAAGGGGATAACATTTAAAAGGGGTGAAATAAAGTCAGGGGATTTGGGGATATAAATTATTTCATTTGCCATTTTTTTTATTTCTTTGTTTCCTTGGCTAGCGATAATAATAAGGTTTCCTTGGCGAGCTTTAATTTCCTCAATATTGCTTAGGACTTTTTGGTAAATAATATCTTCGGTATCAGTGGCGATAACTATCACGGGCATTTTTTTATCGATTAGAGCGATTGGTCCGTGTTTCATTTCTGCGGCTGGATAGCCTTCGGCGTGAATATAAGATATTTCTTTTAATTTTAGGGCACCTTCAAGAGCAATTGGAAAGTTATAGCCTCGTCCAAGATAAAGAAAATTATTAAATTTTTTATATTTCTGAGCTATTTTTTTTATATAATTATTTAATTTCAGAGTTTCTTTAATTAACTCAGGAATTTTATTGATTGATTCAATTTTTTTTATCAGTTCAGATTTTTTTATTTTTTTATTTATTTTAGCTAACAGCAAGGCTAGCATCAAAAAAATTGTTAATTGTGAAGTAAAGGCCTTGGTTGAAGCAACGCCAATTTCTGGTCCGGCATGCAAGTAAATGCCGGCTCCGGTTTCACGAGCAATACTGGAGCCAACGGTATTAACGATGCCAAAAACACGCCCCTTGCCAGATTTTATTTTTTTGATTGATTCAAGAGTGTCGGCTGTTTCGCCTGATTGGCTAATAACAAAATAAGCAGTTTTTTTGTCAATTGGTGTTTTTTTGTAACGAAACTCTGAAGCATATTCTACTTCAGTAGAAATTCCAGCTAAATTTTCTAAAAGATACTCAGCGATTAAAGCGGCGTGCCAAGAAGTGCCACAAGCAGTGATAACAATTCTTGGAGCTTTGGATAAAAATTGAAGATGATTTTTGATGCCGCCCAAATTAATTTGATAGTTCTTGGCTCGACCGGCAATAGTATTTTTTAGTGAAATTGGTTGTTCGAATATTTCTTTTAACATAAAATGAGGGAAGCCACCTTTTTCAATTTGCTGAAGATTATATTTTATTTTTTTAATTTCTTTTTTAATAATTTGTTTTTTTAGATTTAAAACTTCTAATTTTCCTATTTTTAAAATAGCGATTTCGTTATCTTCTAAATAAACAACTTTTTTTGTATGCTCGATTAAAACAGTTGGGTCAGAGGCAACGAGATACTCATTGTTTTTACAACAACCAATAATTAATGGGCCACCTCTTCTAGTAACAAATATTTTATCTGGTTCTAAAGTAGTAATAATCGCTAAGCTAAAAGTTCCTTCGAGCAAAGATAACGTTTTTCTGATAGCATTAATAAAACTTCCATGATAGTTTTCTTCAATTAGGTGAGCGATAACCTCGGTGTCTGTTTGAGAAATAAAAGAATGGCCTCGTTTTAAAAGCCACTTTTTTAATGAGGAATAGTTTTCAATTATTCCATTGTGAACGATTGCTATTTTTTTAGAACAATCAAATTGTGGATGAGCATTAAGTTGATTTGGTTCGCCATGAGTCGACCAACGGGTATGGGCAATGCCAGTTGTTCCTTGTAAATTTTGTTTACAAATATCTTTTTCTAAAAGATGAATCTTGCCAACTCCTTTAAAATAATCTATTTTTCCGTGATTTAACAATGCTAAACCAGCTGAATCATACCCTCGGTATTCTAATCTTTTTAAGCCCTTGATTAAAATAGGCTTAGCTTCTTTTTTGCCAATGTAACCAACAATTCCACACATAGGTAGCTTATTAATTTAAAAAATAAAAAATTAATTATTTAAACCTGCTAATAAGAATTATTTCGTCACCACGAAACAGATTTTTAATTTTTGCTTCAGGTTTGGCTTTTAAAACTTTTTCGTAAATTTTCTTAGCTTTTTGTTTGGTGCCGGTGGTGACGATAATGGCTTTTAATTTCTTTTTTTCATTTTTCAGAATTTTCCGAAGCTGATTTAAACTTTCCCTGATGAGTTTGCTGCCGAAACCATTGCCTTGATATTTGGGATCAATTGCAATTTGTTCTAATTCTAGAACTGATTCTTTTCGCCAACCACCCTTAAAATACCAAAGAATGTAGCCAATAACTTTATTATTTTTTTTAATAATAAAGTAATAAAAACGAGGCCAAGCTTGAAAATTACAAAAAACCCATTTCTGAGCCTCTTCTAAATTATTTGATCCTTGGAAGCATAATAAATTAATTTTTGCAATATCTTTTAAATTTTTTTTCTCAGCTAGTTTAATTTTGAGCATAAAAAATTAAAAAAATTATAGCAGGGGTGGGGATTGAACCCACGGCGGCACGCTTATGAAGCGTGTGCTCTACCACTGAGCTACCCTGCCATGGTTGCGGGGGTTGGATTTGAACCAACGACCTCCAGGTTATGGGCCTGGCGAGCTGCCTCTGCTCTACCCCGCGTTACTTTTTATTTTATATATTTTTTATTTTTTGTCAATTTTTTATAAAATAAATGCCGAAGGTGGGAATTGAACCCACATGGTCGTAAGACCACACGATTTTGAGTCGTGCGCGTCTGCCAGTTCCGCCACTTCGGCGATTTTTAATTTTAACAAAATAAAACGGATTGTCAATTTTTTTATTTTCTGGTAAAATATTTTATTGATATGAAAATAATTTCTGTTGTTAATCAAAAAGGGGGGACAGGTAAAACAACAACGCTTTTGAATTTGGCCTCAGCTTTATCAAATCTTGAAAAAAAAATACTAATTATTGATTTTGATCCACAAGCCAATATTAGTTCTGGTTTAGGCGTAAGAAATAACCATAAAAGTGTCTATGATTTATTAATGGGCGATGCCTCTTTTTTTGAAACACTAACCAAACCAAAAGAAAATCTTTTTTTAATTCCTTCAGCTGAGTCTTTGGCTGGGGCTAACATTGAATTAGTCAATCAAGAAAACCGAGAGTCAAGGTTGTCTCAGATTTTGGAACATTTACCCGAAGAATATGATTATGTTTTTATTGATACACCACCATCCCTTGGCTTGTTAACAATTAATAGTTTAGTGGCGGCCAGGCAAGCCCTAATTCCAGTTCAAGCTGAATATTATGCGCTTGAAGGTTTAAGTCAACTATTATCGACCATTAGTTTAGTTCGTGAAAATATTAATCCAGAACTTGAAATTATGGGCAGTATTATTACAATGTATGATGACAAGCTTCGTTTATCACAAGATATTTTAGAAGAACTATATAAAAATTTTCCATTTCGGGTTTTTCGCACTGTCATCCCGCGCAATGTTAAATTAGCTGAAGCACCAAGTTTTGGCAAAAGTATTTTTGAATACGCACCAAAATCAAGCGGAGCGGTTGCTTATAAAAGATTAGCCCGAGAGTTTTTACACATCAATCAATCTAAAATATAAAATATAAAATCTAAAAAACACAGATTAAATATAAAAAATGGAAGACAAAAAAGCTATCAAAGAAGAATTTAAGCTTAGAATCT
>JAGXRQ010000036.1 GCA_018335675.1 Bacteroidota bacterium
TACCAATAACATCCGCTATCTCTTGTTGTTTGTATCCACTACTTCTCATTTCAGAAATTGTGTACCTTTGTTCTCTGGTTAAATGTTTCATTTTGCAACTTTTTTTTGACGAGGAAAGCCAATTTAAACTTTATCCATCAGGACAAGGGGAAAGATAATTTCTTTCTCCTTTGTCTTGAAAAATATTATTTACTTTATATCCTCGTAAAAAGTTGCATTAATTACTTGAATTTAGGTAGAATTTAATGAATTATAAAAAAAAAAAAAATGAGCGAAGATTTTTTTCAAGGATATAAAGGAAGAGCACTTGAAGTACTTAAAAAATTCAATGTAAGGGTGTGGGGCCAGACAAATATAGAAACTACAAGAGGGAATTTCACAGGTACTGTATTGCCTAGATCTGAAAATGATGATGCCAATCATATCGTTTTAAAAATTCCTACAGGATATAATGTCGGAGTGAATGTTGAAACTATCAAATCTATGGTGGAAACCGGATATAAAAAGGCAAATTACAAAATTCCGGAGAAGGAGTTTCCTTATACTGAAGGTTTACCTAAAGTAAAACTAATTGGCACAGGAGGAACTATTGCATCTCGACTTGACTACAGAACAGGAGCTGTTATTCCCGCTTTTACTCCAGGAGAACTTTATGGTGCTGTTCCTGAACTTGCAGATATATGCAACCTTAACACTGAAAAGGTATTTGCCGTTTTTAGTGAAAATATGGGGCCAAGCCAATACAAACATCTGGCCGTTGCAATTGGCAAAGAAATAGAAAATGGAGTTGATGGTATCGTAATTGGGCATGGAACAGATACTTTGCATCATACTGCCGCAGCATTAACATTTATGATTCAGGATCCACCGGTTCCTATTGTTCTTGTTGGTTCACAAAGATCTTCAGACAGGCCATCTTCCGATGCAGCACTTAATCTTATGCATGCATGTTACACTGCAGGACACGGAGATATTGCAGAGGTAATGGTTTGCATGTTTGGTCCTACATCAGATGACTATGCTTTTCTTCACAGAGGAACAAGAGTTAGAAAAATGCACTCTTCATATAGAAGTACTTTCAGAACTTTAGGTGATATACCACTGGCAAGAGTTTCTCGAAAGGGTATTATCCATATGAAAGAGGATTATAATCAAAGAAGGAAGAAAGGTAAAGCTAAAATACTTCCATACTTTGAAGAAAAGGTTGCCATTGTTTATTATTATCCTAATATGATGCCTGATATGATTGATTCTCTTGTTGATAATGGGTATAAAGGGATTGTAATTGCAGGTACCGGACTTGGCCATGTTAATAAACCGTTGTATGCTCCTCTCGAAAGAGCTTGCAAAGCTGGTGTTTCAGTTTATATGACTGTTCAGACATTATGGGGGTATACACAAATGTTTGTTTACGAAACAGGTCGCGAACTAATGGCGCTAGGCGTAGTTCCTGCGGCAAATATGCTGCCGGAAGTTGCATATATAAAGCTTGGATGGGCTTTAGGTCAAACTCATGATCCGGAAGAAGTTAAAAAACTTATGCTTACTCCGATAAAAGATGATATAACGTCAAGAGAACCTTATAATGGATATTTGGTTTACCAAGGGGGAATTCCTGAAGTTGATGAATTTGTTAAAAAGTTTAGGAAGTAGGGGGAGGAAAGTTAAAAACTAAAAGTTAAAAGTTGAAAACTGAAAGTTGGGGGGGGTGTATATTTTTAAAAATAGATATATGGTTTAGGAATAGAAACTAAATAAAAAAACATGAAAAAATTGTCGCTTCTAGTTGTTGCATTATTGCTTCTAAGCTTGTCTTTAGTTGCAAAGGCTCCTGATATTGTTGTTGTTAAGGGGGAGGGTATTTATGAAAACACTCTTTTTGCTGTTGAGAAAATGGGTGGAATGCAAAGATTTGTTCAACCGGGGCAGAAAGTAGGATTGCTTGTTAATTCAGATTTTAAAGAATATGGAGCATATGTCAATCCTGATATTGTTATTGCGGTATTGAAGATGATTTTTGATGCAGGTGTATCAGATGTTGTTTTTCTGCAGCCTGTTTCTGAAGAATATTGGAAAAAAAGCAATCTAGCAGAGTCGCACTGGGATATAATTTCAAAAACTAGAGGCATTGACGCCAATAAGTTTCCGGCCCAATTTTCTGAAGAGTATTTTGTAAAAATTGAGAATGTTGAAAATGCTAAAGCAATTAATTTTGAACTTGAAATTGTGAAAGAATTTTTTGATGTAGATGTGTTTATTAATATTCCGATTGCTAAACATCATGCAACTACGGTTCTTACTAATGCTATGAAAAATCTAATGGGGTTGAATACAAGGGCATCAAATGTGAAATTTCATCTTAATGGACCATCCAGAAATGACCCTGACTTTATTGCGCAATGTATTGTAGATCTAAATCTTTTACGAAAAGCGGATCTGATAATTTCAGACATGACTAATGTGATCAAAACTAATGGACCCGGAGGTCCCGGTGAAATAATTAGCCCGATGAAAATTGTTGCTGGAAGGGATGCTGTGGCAATTGATAAATATTGTGCTCAGGAATTAGGGTTTTTCATTGAAGATGTATTAACTGTTCAAAAAGGATTTGAAGCCGGACTTGGTAAAATTGACTTAAATCAATTGAATATTGTTGAATTTGAGAATTAAGCTTCCATTATTGTTTTGTAATTATAAATATTGAAAAACAAAAGTTATGAGAGTAACATTATTTCTAATATTGCTTCTTACGGTATTTAGTTTGAGTTCACAAACTTCAAAAGAAATTCTGCCTAATTCCGGATGGCAAGAGGGGTGGCAAAAGGGAGAGGTTCAGTTTTATAAAGGAGATGATTTGTTTTTCCTTATAAATGGAGGTGCTGATCTTTATATGGAGTATGGCTTTGTTGACGTTGCTGCAGCTGATTATGTCCATTCGAGTTTAGGTAAATTATATGTTGAGATTTATAAAATGGAGAACGAGAAGGCGGCATTTGGTATTTTTAGTATGAGCAAGGCTAGTAGCTTAGTTAAAATTGCCCCGTCTCCATGGATAATTATGGCTGATAAGTTTTTGCATATTTGGAAAGGAAGTTATTACATTACAATTTCAGGTGCTGATTTTAATAAGGCGGGATTTAGTATAGATTATCTTATGCTTATGAGTCTGATTACTGATAAGATAAAAGAAGAAAATATCCTTCCGGAAACCTTTACTAAATATGAAAAAGAGGGTTGTATTTATGATTTTGCTTATATAATGGGCCCTTTAGCCTTAAATAATGTTTATTCTTTTGGTTTTCAGGATATTTTTAATGTTGAAAGTGCTGTAATGATAGATACTGGGGTAGTAAAAATTATAGAATTTGAATACAGCAATGTGCAAAAGTGCGAAGAAACCTATAGAAATGTATCGGATTTTATGATGAGAACAAACAGATTCAGTAGTTATTCGTCAGAAGATAATACTTTGTTTTCAGTAACAGACAGAAATGGCAAGATTCTTATAATTTCTTTGAAAGAGAATAGAATAATAGTGGAAATCAGCTAATAAATTCAATGTCAATCAATTAATGATCTTTTGGGATTATCCCATAGCAGCATCTGCATCCTGCACCTTGAGTGCACTCCATAAGTGGCAAAGGCAAGTCGTTAATGGCTCTTTCTAGAGTATATCTTTTCTTCGAAAATGTTTTGCAATAGTCGCAAGAGTTTTTTGTTGGAAGAATTTCAATTTCAAATGGAGTTTTAATGTTTTTTTGATACGACAATAACTCCATTTGTCCGGCTAATTTTCTTAATTTCAGATATTCAGTTGGTTCATTTATTTGCATTGATGCCATTTGGCTATAAATGATATTCAGAGCCTCGAAATTATCTGATTTTGCATTTTCTTTTAATAGGTGACCAAAAAGAGCCCAATGCACATCGTATAAAGTTACGTTCGATTTAGCAGATTCAATAAATTCCTTTTTGAATTTTTCGTACTGTTTTTTTGAAAACCCAAGTGATTCAACATGGTGAATCACAATAAGTTCCATATGATCTTCCTCCTTAAGAAGTTGAATCCCTTTTCTGGTTTTCAAAACAAAAACACTATTGTTGCATTCTGGGCAAATAACCTTGTTTTGTGGGGTAAAACCAAAAACAAAGCCACAATAAGGACACTTACTGGCTTTGTTTTTATTTAATGAGAATAATCCCATACTCGTTAGTATAATTGTACCCGGGGCCGGGATCGAACCGGCACGGCCGCAATGGCCACAGGATTTTAAGTCCTGCGTGTCTACCAATTCCACCACCCGGGCAACATGAGTGGTAAAAAAAACCTCTATTTTAGAGGTTTTTGAGCGAAAAACGGGACTCGAACCCGCGACCCCGACCTTGGCAAGGTCGTGCTCTACCAACTGAGCTATTTTCGCATTTGAGGCTGCAAATATAAATACTTTTTTTTTAAGAAAAAGATTTTTTTTAAAAAAATCTTGACTTTTGCCTTTTTGTCTTATTAAGTCGTTAGTTGTGAAGAAGTTGAACATCCTAAGTTGCCTTTTATTTGAAAACGTAAAATAAAATTCAATTTTTCATGTTTTATTTACGCTGGTTGCATTATGTAGTGGAATTATCGTTTATTGATTTAAAATTGTTTAATTATTCGAATAAATGTTTAATTTTGCGCTTTGTGTGACTAAAATAAAACTGAAAAGTATTAACAATTAATAAAAGACCAAATGAAAAAATTAGGAAGAGTTTTAGTAATTGCTTTATCAATTATGATTATTAGTGGGATTTCCACAACTGTTAGCGCTCAAAAAGTTGCTCATATTAATTCAAATGAACTATTAAGAATGATGCCGGGAGTTGATTCTGTGCAAGCAAAAGTTGAAGCTTATGCTAAAGAATTACAGGATACATATCTTGCTCTTATTACTGAATTTCAGAAAAAATCCCAGGAGTTCGAAGCAAATCAGGCAAACTTTTCTGATCTTATTAGACAATCAAGACAAAGAGAAATAGAGAGTCTTAGAGAGAGAATTATGGAGTTTCAGAATATGGCAGAAGAAGATTTAATGCAACATGAAAACAGATTACTTTCTCCAATAATTGACAAAGCGAAAAAGGCTATTGCAGATGTAGCTAAAGAAAAAGGATATTTGTATGTATTGGATTCTGGAATGGGTACAGTGCTTTTTGCAGCTCCATCCGAAGATATTATGCCTCTTGTAAAAACAAAACTAGGCATTAAGTAATTTCTAATACACCATAAGAAAAAGGGCTGCTATTGTTTATTAGCAGCCCTTTTTTTTATTTTACATAGTATATTATTTTTCTTCATCTTTATACCAACCTGCATACTTAACGTAATTGTTAGAAATTCTTTCAAGAAGGTTTTTTGTTAAATCTTGACTTATGTCTTTTACCTTTTTGGCAGGCACTCCGGCATAAACACTCCCCGGTTCAATAATTGTATTTTCAAGAACTACTGCGCCAGCTGCAATAATTGAATTACTTCCAACAACTGCATTGTCCATAATTACGGATCTCATTCCAACTAAAACATTGTCATGTATAGTGCATCCGTGAACAATAGCCTGATGCGCGATAGATACATTATTTCCAATGTTGGTTGGTGCTGTTTGATATGTTGCGTGGATAATTGCCCCATCTTGAACATTAACTTTATTGCCCATTTTTATATAATGAACATCGCCTCTTATTACAGCATTAAACCAAATACTACATTCATCCCCCATAACAACATCTCCTATTATTGTGGCATTATAAGCAATGTAGCAGTCCTTTCCGAATTGAGGAGATATCCCTCTAAGTGGTTTTATTATTGGCATGTGTTCGGTATTAAGTCGATAGTCGATAGTCGACAGTTAATAATTAATAAAGCTTTTAATCTTCAATCTTAGAATCTTATAAATCTTCAATCTTAGAATCCGAGTAATCCAACGAATAATGCAATCCAATACTGTTAGTTCTTTTCATCGCATGTTTAATAACCAGATAAGCAACACTGATAATATTCCTCAATTCGCACAACCTAGGAGAGAGGATAGACTTTATATATAATTCTTCAGTTTCTCTGAATATAAGGTTCAGTCTGTTAAATGCTCTTTTTAGCCTAAGGTTAGATCTTACAATTCCTACATAATTGCTCATTATGCTTTGGACTTCTCGGAGGCTTTGAATGATAAGAATCATTTCTTCATTTAATACTGTGCCCTCAGCATTCCAGTCGGGAACATTTTCGTAGATTTCAGTTTTGTTAAACTCCTGCACAGCGCTTTCTGCAGCACGGTTGGCCATAACAAGTGCTTCTAAAAGTGAATTTGATGCCATTCGGTTTGCTCCATGCATTCCTGTTGATGCACATTCGCCTGCTGCGTATAGATTTATTATGCTTGATTTTCCAAATGCATCTGTTTTAATGCCACCGCAAATGTAATGTGCTGAAGGCACAACAGGAATCATGTCTTTTCTTATATCAATTCCTAGAGATAGACATTTTTCAAATATAGTTGGAAATTTGTTTATAAGTTCGTCACTGTTTAATTGAGTGCAGTCAAGGCAGACATGATCATCGCCACTGATTTTCATTTCCTGGTCTATAGCACGGGCTACAACATCTCTAGGTGCCAAGGATTTTCGTGGATCATATTTGTGCATAAACTCTTTTCCGTCTAGTGTTTTCAATACAGCACCAAAACCCCTTATTGCTTCTGTAATAAGAAAAGAAGGTCTTTGATTGAGATTGTATAAGCTTGTAGGATGAAATTGCACAAACTCCATATTTTCAACAATCCCTCTTGCGCGGTGAACCATTGCTACACCATCTCCTGTTGCAATAATAGGATTCGTTGTGTTGTTGTATATCATCCCAGCTCCTCCTGTGGCCATAAGAATTTTCTTGGCAAGAAATGTTTCCACTTTGCCTGTAGCCGGGTTTAACACATATGTTCCGTAGCATTTTATTCCGGGAAAATGTTTTGTTACAACATGCCCTAAGTGATGTTGAGTTATTATTTCAATTGCAAAATGATTTTCAAATATCTCAATATTGGGATGCTCTCTGACTTTCTTTTCCAGGGCTCTTATTATTTCTTGTCCTGTATTGTCTTTGTGATGTAAAACCCTGTATTCAGAATGTCCGCCTTCTCTGCCCAAGTTATATTTTCCGTCATGGTCTGTGTCAAATTGGGTTCCCAAATTTATAAGGTCTCTAATTCTATCCGGAGATTCGCCTATGATAAGCCTTACAATACTCTCGTTGCACAATCCACGCCCGCAATCTAAAGTGTCTTTTACATGTTTTTCGATAGAGTCGGGAGGGTACATAACCGCAGCAATTCCACCTTGGGCATATCTCGTGTTTGACTCAGGTAATGTAGTTTTTGAGATAAGATTAACTTTTCCTTTATCAGCAACTTTTAAAGCAAAAATTAATCCTGTAATACCACTTCCTATTACTAGAAAATCACTTCTTTTTTGCATTATTATTTATTTTACGCAAAAGTAACAAATGTTTTAAATCATAATCTGTTTTAAAACACTCATAAATTCAAACTTATTCACCTAAAAACATCTTTTCAGGATTTTCCAAAAACTCTTTTACTTTGACAAGAAAGCCAACAGATTCACGGCCGTCAATTATCCTGTGGTCGTATGAAAGAGCAACATACATCATGGGTTTTATTACCACTCTTCCATTTAAAGCTACAGGTCTGTCAACAATATTGTGCATTCCGAGTATTGCGCTTTGAGGTGGGTTGATAATAGGAGTGGCAAGAAGAGAGCCGAAAACTCCGCCGTTTGTAATACTGAAAGTTCCGCCTGTAATTTCTTCAATGCTGATTTTAGAATCTCTTGCTTTTTGCGCCAAGCCGGCAATTGTAACTTCAATCTGCGCAATCGACATGCTTTCAGCGTTTCTTATAACAGGAACCATAAGCCCTTTTGGTGTGCTAACTGCAATTCCTACATCAACATATTTTGGAACTATTATTTCTTCGTCTTTTATTTGACCATTAACTAATGGGAAATGTTTTACACTTTCCGTAACAGCTTTGACGAAAAATGACATAAAGCCTAGCTTTACTCCATATTTATTGTAAAATGAATCTTTGTTTCTATTTCTTATCTCAAGAATATTACTCATGTCAACTTCATTGAAAGTTGTTAGCATTGCTGTTTCATTTTTGACTGATACTAGTCGTTCGGCAATTTTTCGTCTTATAGTTGACATTTTCATCACTTCCTCTTCCCTGGAGGGATTTTCAATCTGCATTGCATCAAAATTGAATTCCTGCCTCTCTTGTCCCGGTGAAAATTGTTTTGCAATTGCATTCAGGATATCCTGTTTTGTAATTCTTGTGCTGTTAGGGTTTGGGATTTTTATGTTATGCTCATCCAAAAGTCTTTGAGCTTGAGGAGTAAGGGTTATATGCGAATGTGTAATAATTTCCTGTTCAGGTTTAGTATGCTCTTTAGTTTCAGTATTTTTAGTAGATTCTTCCTGCTGAGGCTTTTGTGATGTTTCTTCTTTAATAGCTTCAGTTTCCTTAATTTCAGTTCTTTCAGGCTTTAGCGCCTCAGTGTCGATTTTTCCAATCATGCTACCTACTTCAAGATTTGAGCCTTCTGCAACTTTAATGGAAATTTTACCCGAAGTTTCTGCATTTATTGTTAGAGTAGCTTTGTCGGAGTCAATCTCAGCTATTTCCTGATCTTTTTCTATATAATCGCCATCATTTACAAGCCATTTGGCAAGTTCAACGTGGGTGATAGATTCTCCTACCTGTGGAAGTTTTATATCTATTATCATAACTAATATTTTACGAATTCTTTAAATGGCTAATGCATAATTGTTTGCATTCTCTGCAAACATCATCGCAATCACATTCTTCAAACGATTTTTCAACTATTTTTCTTTGTTGCATTTTGTGAAATTGTGAAGAACCACTTGCAGGACTTGCGCTTGGCGGTCTGGCAATTACACTTAAATTTAAGGAGCCAAGATGATTTTTAAGAAATGGCCAAGCACCCATATTTTCAGGTTCTTCTTGCACCCATATTATTTTTTTTGCATTGAGGTATTTCTTTTTTAAAGCCTCCAATTGTTCGAATGGTAAAGGATATATTTGCTCTAGCCTTATAATAGCAGTGTCATCAATATTTTTACTTTCCTTTTCAGATAGTAAATCGTAGTATATTTTTCCGGTGCAAATAATTATCCTTTCAACTTTTTCAGGCACAGCATTATTATCGTCAATTACCTCATTAAATCTTCCGCTGGACAATTCGTCTAATGATGAAACGCATGCCGGATGTCTAAGGGTGCTTTTTGGTGAAAAAAGAATCAAAGGCTTGCGGTAATCTCTTTTTATTTGTCTTCTAAGAAGATGGAAAAGGTTTGCCGGTGTCGTACAATTTACAATTTGCATATTATTGTTGGCGCACATTGTTAAGAATCTCTCCATCCTCGCTGATGAATGTTCGGGGCCTTGGCCTTCAAAACCATGAGGAAGATACATCACAAGTCCGTTGCTAATCTTCCATTTCTCTTCAGCTCCGCTAAGGTAATTGTCAATAATAATCTGAGCGCCATTGAAAAAGTCGCCAAATTGGGCTTCCCAAATAACAAGACTTTGAGGTGCCCCAAGAGCATATCCATACTCAAATCCTAGCACGCCATATTCAGACAAAAGAGAATTGTATATTTCAAATTTTCCCTGATCTTCAGAAATGTTGCTCAATGGAATATATTCCAACTCAGAGTCTTCCATTTTCAAAACAGCATGTCGATGGCTAAAGGTGCCTCTTTCAACATCCTGACCGCTAATTCTTATATTAACACCCTCATTAAGAAGGGAAGCATAGGCCAAAGCTTCGCCCATCGCCCAATCGAGAACCATAGCTTCATTAATCATATAATTCCTTTCCTGCATTAATCTTGCAGTTTTGTTGAAGAAAGGCATTCCTTTGGGCAGTTGAGTAATTTTATTTCCTAACTCCTTAATAACGTCCTGGTTTACTGTAGTTTTAATATCATCTTCAGTGTCGCATTCAACGCACTTTCTATAAGGTTTCCAGATATTCTCAAGAAACGGATACACAGTGTTTTTTTCTATTCTCTTGGCGATTTCCAGTTCGTTATCAAGTTGTTCTAAATAATCAGCTCTGATTTGTTCGTAAATTTCATTGTTGAAATTTTCAACAGACAAAAGTTTATCCAAATATATATTTGCCGGATTAGGATGTTTTGCAATTGCTTTGTATAAAACAGGTTGAGTGAAACGAGGCTCGTCGCTTTCATTATGTCCGTATTTTCTATAGCAAAGAAGGTCTATATATACATCAATGTTAAATCTTTGTCTGAATTCAAGCGCAAGTTCGATTGTGTATACCACAGCTTCAACATCGTCGCCATTTACGTGAAATATTGGCGACTGTATAGTTTTTGCAACATCAGTGCAGTATGTGCTGCTTCTGGCATCTGTGTAGTTTGTTGTGAAACCAAGTTGGTTATTAATGACAAGATGTAATGTCCCGCCGGTTTTAAAACCATCAAGCTTCGACATTTGGATTACTTCATAAACAATTCCTTGTCCGGCCATTGCAGCATCCCCATGAATAAGTATAGGCATCAGTTTTTTGTAATCCTCGTTATGCTGAAGGTCAATCTTTGCTCTGCTTAAACCTTCAACAACCGGGTCGACAGTTTCAAGATGGCTTGGATTTGGACATATGCTTAATTTTACGTTTGCGCCTGTTTTTGTATTGGCTTCTAGGGTACAACCTAAGTGATATTTTACATCTCCCAGAACTGTTTCGTCGTCGTACTCTTTGCCTTCAAACTCACTAAAAAGTTCATGGAAAGGTTTTTTGAGAATATTTCCCAATACATTAAGCCTTCCTCTATGAGCCATTCCAATAACAAATTCAGACAACCCCAATTCTGAGCCTTTTTCAATAACAGAATTAAGAGCAGGTATCAAAGATTCGCAACCCTCTAGTGAAAATCTCTTTTGTCCGGTGAATCTTTTATTTAAAAATTGCTCAAATTCAACAGCATGAATTAAGTTTTTTAAAATTTCTTTTTTCTTTTCGATAGAAAAGGAGGGTTTGTTTCTTGATCTTTCCATTCTGCTTCTGAGCCATTCAACTATTTCCGGAGTTCGGATGTACATATATTCAACTCCAATGCTTTGGCAGTATGTTTTCTGAAGATGCTCAACAATTTCTTTGAGAGTAGCGTCTCCTATGCCAATCTCATTTCCTGCTTTAAATCTTGTGTTAAGATCATTTTCAGTAAGTCCGAAGTTTTCAATATCTAAAGTAGGTGAGTATTTTCTTCTTACTCTTACAGGGTTTGTTTTGGTAAAAAGATGACCTCTCTCTCTATAGGCATTTATTAGATCAATAACGTTAAATTCGTTCCTTAAGATTGGAGACTCTGAATCGGTTGATGACTTTTTTGCAGGATAATTAGCTTGTGCAAATTCAAATCCTTCAAAAAACTTTTTCCACTGAATATCAACAGAATTATTGTCATTCCTGTATTTTTTATATAATTCGTCTATAGAATCGGGGGTGAGGTTGCTGAGGTAATTATTGTTATCCATATTTGGCGTTTTCTCAAATGTATTACAAAAATAAGACAGAAATTTCAAGTTTGTCAATATAAACAGAAATCATATGCAATTGTTCCCATTAATAATAATTTTTTCCAATACAATTTTTCTTACCAAAAACTATAATACAATAATTGTTAATGCAACAATTTATAGGGTTTTTCGTACAAATATTTGCGTAAAAATTCGTATATTGTAAACATAAATGTTTCCTGCTATTTGTGATGAAAAAGTATACTGTGTTAGTTTTTTTCTTATTGACAGTTGCCCTAAAGCCTAGTTTAGGGCAGACTGACACAGAGTTTTGGTTTGCTGCGCCAAGAATTACAACAGGGCATGGTACCGGAGGTATCCCTATTTATATTAGACTTGCATCGGCAAATTTAGCTTCAGACATAACTATATCAGTGCCTGCAAATCCTGCTTTTACTCCTATTTACATTAATCTGCCCGCAAACACTGCTCATACTCAAGATGTTTCAGCTTTTCGTGCTTTTTTCGAGAATGAACCTTTTGATCAAGTTTTAAATAGGGGGATATTAATAGAGGCAACAAATTTAATTACAGCATATTATGAAGTTGGGACGCATTTGAATCCAGATATATTCTCATTAAAGGGTAGAAATGCTTTAGGAAATGAATTTTATGTTCCTTTTCAAAATTTCTTTTCAAATGGTAGTTACACTCCTCAGCCTTATTCTTCTGCATTAATTGTTGCAACTGAAGATAATACAACGGTTACAATTACTCCAACGCGACCGGCATTTCCAGGAAGACCTGCGGGAGTGCCATTTACAATTACTTTGAATCGAGGTCAGACTTTCGCTGTTGTTCCAAATGAAATTACGGCCGGGGCTTATCCCCGAACCGGGCAGTTAGCTGCAAACAGATTAACGGGAACTCATATTGTTAGCAATAAGCCGATTGCTGTTACAACGGCGGATGATTCTGTTAGAGCAAATGAAGCCAATAATTGGGGTTGCAGAGATTTAATCGGGGATCAGATCGTTCCCGTAAGTATATTAGGTGATGAATATATTGCCATGAGAGGCAGATTATATAAGCCTCCGGCTAATTCGATGTTTGAATCCTTTTATGTAATTGCAACTGCACCTTCGACTCAAATATTTGTTGATGGAATTTTAAGAGCTACAATAAATGCAGGTCAAAGCTATCGGCACGAATTTTCAGCTCAAGCGCATTATATCAATTCATCTGAACCGATTTATGTTTATCACGTTGCCGGATTTGGTTGTGAGATGGGTGGTGGATTGTTGCCGCCTATCAGTGTTTGTACAGGTAGCACTCAAGTTTCATTTACCAGGTCAAAGGGTGAAAGTTTTTTCTTAAATATATTAGTAAGAGTAGGAGCAGAAGATGGTTTTATTCTTAACGGCAATGGACCAAATACTCTTATTAATCAAGCAATATTTAATCCGGTTCCGGGGACAGACAAGTGGTTGGCGGGTGAAATAGAGCTTAGCCCTGTTGCCACTATACCAGTTGGGGTAGCCAGTCTAATCTCAAATACTAAGGATGTATTCCACCTTGGCATTATCAATGGTGGCCCGGGAAGTGGAACAATGTATGGGTATTTTTCTGATTTTAATATACTTGACGTGCAGAGTGTAATTGCCGGTGTTGGGACTGACATTGAGTTGTTCTGCCACGGCTATCCAATTCAACTTCTTGCTACTGGCGGAACAAGTTATGTTTGGGAACCACCTGATTTTCTTGATGATCCATTTAGTCCCACTCCGATAGCTTTACCTGATACTACAATTAGATATACGGTAACTGTTAGTGGAGCATGCGATATGACTGATGAAGCCAGTTTAACACTAGTTATTACTGATCCTGTTAGAGCGATTTTTTCTACAAGCCAAATTAGTGGATGTTCGCCTTTGGAAATATCAGTTTTTAATCATTCAATTGGTGTAACTAATTATTCATGGCGATTTGGTGATGGGCAGTCATCAAGTATAAATATGTCAGAGTTTGCTTATACTTATATTAATGATACAGATGTTCCACAGCAATATCAATTGATGCTGGTGGGTCGAAATCCGTATTTCTGTGTCGATACTATGTATACATACATAACAGTAAACCCTGAAATAAGGGCAGAAGCAAGAGCAAATGTAATTTCAGGATGTGCTCCTCTAGATGTTGATTTCGAAAGCATAACAACAGGTGCTTCAAAATACCTCTGGAAGTTTGGTGATGGTGGTGAAACAACTCAGGAAAACCCTACTCATAGGTTTCATAATTACACAAATGAAGAAATCAGTTATCAGGTGGTTCTTAAAGCTTCATCAGATTTTGGTTGTGTTGATTATGATACTTTATATGTTAATGTTAAACCATACCTTAAGGGAGGCTTTGCATTTAGTGATCCTGAATACTGCAGCCCGATAAATCTGGAGATACATAATACTTCTGTCGGGTTTATTAGTAGTTTTTCTTGGGATTTTGATGATGGACAAGCAACTCAGGATATCCCAGACTCCTCGTTTAATTACTTTTTTGAGAATACAGGAGATACGCCTGTAACTCATTATATTGAGCTAATTGTTGAAAACGTTTTTGGATGTGCTGATGTAATTGTTAAGCCTGTGATAATTCTTCCCAATATCAAATCTGATTTTTCTATTGATGTTGCCCCGGTTGGATGCAATCCTTTAGAAGTCGATTTTACAAATCTTTCTGAAGGAGCAACTAGTTATTTTTGGACTTTTGGATTAGACCAGGGAGGTTCAATGCTTGAAAATCCTAATCATATATTTATTAATAATGACCCTGATAATGTTGCTGATTTCTTTGTGCAGCTAATTTCGACATCTGATTATGGATGTAAGGATACTTCTGATATTTTGATACAAGTTTATCCACGAACTGAAGCTGATTTCTCAACTGATTATGCTGAGTATTGTGCTCCTCAAGATGTTGATTTCACAAATCTTTCAATTGGTGGTACTTCATTTTTGTGGGATTTTGGGGATGGTACAATTGTATATTCTGATGATGCAGTAGTAAATCATACTTTTAATAATCAGGGAAATGTTGCTGAAACTTTTCTTGTTACACTCACTGTTGAAAATGATTTTGGATGCAAAAGCGTAATTACAAGACCTATTATTATTTATCCTGATATTACTGCGGCATTTATTACCGAAACTTCGGGTTGCCATCCGTTAGAAATTGACTTTTTAAATAATTCGATTGGAGCATCAAGCTATTACTGGGAATTCGGAGACGGTGGGTCTTCAAATATTGTTAATCCAAATAGAATATACTACAATCCTAGTCATACAGATATTGCTTATGCAACTGTGAGGCTGTTTGCATTATCAGCATTTGGGTGCAGAGATACAACTGAAACGTTAATTACTATTTTCCCTAAGCCCCTGGCGGAGTTTGAGGCTGATAACAGTCAAGGTTGTGCTCCTTTAGATGTCAGTTTTACTGATCAGACAATAGGTGGCTTGCAGTTGTTGTGGAGGTTTGGAGACGGAGTTGTGATAAATGCAGGTATTGGAAATCAGAATCACATTTATAATAATTCAACAAATAATGCAATACTATTTAATCCTGAACTTTTCGTTACAAATCAATATGGATGTATTGATACATTGTCATATTTTATAAATGTTTTTCCTGAAATTTCTGCTGAGTTTAATCTATCAGTTAATGAAGGATGCCATCCGCTTGAGGTAACATTTAGTAATTTATCATCAGGGGCTTCAGCCACAAACCCTTTTCAATGGAATTATGGAGATGGAAGTTCGTCTTCAGAGACTGGCAATTCGCATACACATCTATTTGAAAACCCAAGTCATATAAGTATTGCCGAATACCAAATTAAGCTAAATGCAAAATCTAGTTATGGTTGTGTTGATTCTTTAACAAAAAGTGTAAGAGTTTTCCCCAAACCTAAATCACTGTTCGATTCTCCTGATGATGCTATATGTAGTCCTGCTGTTGTTTCATTCACAGATCAGTCAATTGGAGGGTTGTTTTATACCTGGAACTTTGGTAATGGATTCCAGTCCGGAGTATCAGGTAGTGTTACTCATACATTTAATCAGCCTGCAGGGCAGGGTATTGGGTGGTTTGAAACGTCCTTATATATTGTTAATCAATATGGTTGCAATGACACATACTCTAAGCAAGTGAAGGTTTACCCTTTGGTTACATCATCTTTTGCAGGTAATATTAGTGGATGCCACCCATTAACAGTTAACTTCATAAATAATTCAACAGGAGGAAACACCTATCAATGGTCATTTGGTGACAATACTTTTTCAAATTTATTTACACCTCAAAAGTTGTTTAATAATTTTAGTAATACTAATTCTCAGCAATATAATGTAACGCTTACAACTACTTCAGAATATGGTTGTGTTGCTTCTTATCAAAGACAAGTAAATGTTTATCCGGTGCCAAAATCTGAATTTAC
This sequence comes from Bacteroidota bacterium, assembly GCA_018335675.1. Taxonomy (GTDB): domain Bacteria; phylum Bacteroidota; class Bacteroidia; order Bacteroidales; family UBA7960; genus PWND01. The sequence goes on from JAGXRQ010000036.1 coordinate 16,096, forward strand.
TATCACCCCTAATCAAGCCTGTTCTCCTATTAATGTTAGGATAAACAATCTTTCTGTTGGGGGTTCCAATTTTAATTGGAATTTTGGAAATGGCTCATCTACAAATTCTAGTCCGGTTTTCTATAGAGTATTTAGAAACCAAATAACAGAACCCAAAACTTTCAATGTTTTACTAACTGTTGGCAATACAAATGGCTGTAGTAGTCAGTATTCGCAATCTGTTTTGGTTTATCCGGAAGTTAAAGCAGAATTCTCAACTCAATCAGGAGTTTTTGCAGGATGCACTCCAATTACATTGAATTTTGTTAATGAATCTGTACTCGCTAATCAGTTTGATTGGTCTTTTGGCGATGGTGTTACAAGTACCTTGTTAAATCCAACCCACATGTTTATTACTACCGATGATGTGCAAACGGATTATGATGTAAGGCTTATTGCAACTTCCCGATATGGATGCAAAGATACTGTCGATAAGGTTGTTGAGGTTTATCCAAAACCAATTGCAGATTTCTTTGTTAATCCGTTTGAGCAGTTTTATCCTTCAACAACTGTTAGTTTAAGAAATTTAAGCAGTTTAGGTAATTGGAATTTTAAATGGGAGTTAGGAGATGGATTTATCCTTAACACAACCAACAGAGATGAGTTTGATTATACCTATCAATGGACAGACGGAGTATATCAAACAAGATATTACAATATAAGGTTGCAGGCTTCCAATCCATATTGCAATGACATAATTACAAAACAGATTATGATTAAGGCTCCTCATCCTGTAGTTGGGTTTTCTCCTTCAGCTCAAGGTTGTCCTCCCTTTGAAGTTCAATTTGTAAATCAATCTCTTTACGGATTGTATTATTATTGGGACTTCGGCGATGGAAATACATCAAATGCAGTAAGCCCGTTTCATGTATTTGAAGAACCTGGCAATTTTCTTGTGAAGTTGGTTGTTGAAGGTGATGGAGGATTAGATTCTGCATATCAAACTATTACGGTTTTTTACCCACCGATTGCTGATTTTAGAGTAGACCCTGATAGTGTTCAGCTGCCATATGATTTTGTTAGAATGATAAATCTCAGTAGTTTAGGAGCTACATTTGAATGGCATTTTGGAGATGGCGCTATTTCTTTTGACTTTGAGCCTATTCATTATTATCCGGAAGCAGGAGTTTATGATGTTACGTTAATTGTTGGAACAGATACATATCCACAGTGCTTTGATACAATGACGAAATTAGGCGCTGTAGTTGCTGCTGAGCCATGCAATATTTATTTTCCCAATGCATTTATCCCTGATGCTTCAGGCCCTCAAGGTGGAAGTTATGTTATTGGCGATCCCTCAAATAAAATATTTCATCCGATACAGGAAGGAGTGGAAGAATATGTTTTAGAGATTTATAACAGATGGGGCGAGTTGATATTCCGAACAGAAGATGTAAATTATGGGTGGGATGGATATTTTAGAGGAAAACTGGTGAATACAGGAGTCTATGTGTATAAAGTATGGGCAACTTGCAGCAATGGAAATAGAATAAAAAAAGCAGGAGATGTAACAGTTTACAGATAAATACATATAAAGAATAAATAGATGTTTGATAAAATTTGTAATATTGCCAAAAAAAAATAGTTTTAAATACATGCAAAACAAAAATAGATATATCATAAGTAAGGTATTCAAAATCAATTTGATGATTTTGGCATTACTTGTTTTGCATGTTGGTGTTGCAATTGGTCAAAAACCGCAGTTCACACAATTTTATGCATCTCCATTATACTTGGCACCATCATTTACGGGTGCTACTGATGGCTCCCGTGCAGCCCTTAATTATAGAAACCAATGGCCTGAAATTCCTGGTGCATTTGTAACATATGCTTTTTCTCTTGATCACTTCTTCCATAATTACAATAGTGGATTAGGTTTGTTTATTTTAAGGGATGAAGCAGGTAGCGCAAGGCTTGGAAATACAACAGCAGGAATTCTTTACTCTTATGTTTTTAATGCAGACCATAGATGGACTATGAGGCCTGGCATTCACTTGAATTATACTCAGCAAACTATTGACTATAGTCGTTTAATTTTTGGCGATCAGCTTTCAATTGACGGCAATCACTCGCCTAACTCTTTAATTACTTTGCCTCCAATGGAAAATGTTGCATATTTTGATGCTTCATTCTCTTGGCTGGCTTATACTTCTGATATTTGGATTGGAATAACGGCAGATCATTTAATGATGCCCAATCAATCATTAACCGGGCAAAATGATAGAATTCCATTGAAGTTTAGCCTTTTTGGAGGTTATAAGTGGTTGTTGTCGGGTACTTACGCCGGTATAGAAGAAGAAAGTATTTCCACAGCATTTTTATATAAGAATCAAGGCTCATTTAATCAATTAGATATTGGGGTTTATTGGTTCAAATATCCATTTTCACTTGGACTGCTATATAGAGGTATTCCTATTTTCAATAATCCGGTATATGGAATTGCAAATAATGATGCAGTTGCCATAATAGGAGGGTTGAGAACAAAAAATCTGAGAATTGGTTATAGTTACGACTTTACAATTAGCAGATTGATGACATCAACAGGAGGTGCTCACGAAATTTCTCTAATTTATCATTTTAATCAAGGAGCTCCTGTGAAAAAGCCAGGCAAAATTCCTTGTCCTGCCAATCAGTTTTAATGATTAAAGTAATATTTTTTTAGCCTTTATTTTTTCTAATAAAAAAACTTTAAAACTTTGCATTACACTTTATTTTTTTACTTACTTTGCAATGCGTACAAAGTTTTAATTTTTTTAAATATTTGACTTATTAATGAGCAAACAAGATTGTAAAAAAATCACCGAGCAAGCATGGCAAAAGTTTTTTGAAAAAGACTTTCAATCAAGTGTAGACATTTTTGAAGAAGTGCTTGAAGCAGAAGAAGAAAATAAAGAAGCTATTTATGGGAAAGCATGTGCTTTGTTCAGATTGTTGGATTATGATGCCGCAGAAAAAGATTATAATAAACTTATAAAAATAAGTCCTAACGATTCAAAACTTTTTCATGCCAGAGGGCTGTTAAAAGGTGCTGATGAAAATGCTGAAGGTGCAATAAAGGACCTTGAAAAAGCATTTGACCTTGAGCCTGAGAGTGCTGAAGCTTGTCAAGACTTGGCTTTTGCCTATTTGACAGCAGAAGAGTATAATAAAGCAGCTCTAGCATTTGAAAAGTTAGTCGAACTTCATAAAAATTGTCCGCAGGGATGGTGTGGTAAAGGGCTTGTTGCTCTGTTTAAGAAAGAACACAAAAAGGCTGTTGAGTATTTTAATCTAGCAATAAAATCTGAGCCAAATTATTTACTTGCATTACTTGCTAGAGCTGACGCATATCTTGAATTGGGGAAAACTGCCGAAGCTCAAAGAGATTTGAAAAAAGTATTGGGAATAGATGCTAAAATATTCGATAAAAAATCGGAAGATCTTGAGGATGATGATGAAAACATTAACGAAGATGATGAGATTGAAGAATTTGATATTGATGATTAAAATCTGTATATAAAAAACATTGAATCCATGAAATCAAAAACTGTAAAAGCAACAACTACATTAATAATTGTATTGTCGTTAATGTTAACTTTTTCATGCGACAGAGGAAAATTTAATGTATTTACTGTTCAGGATGATAAGGAGTTAGGCGATGAAGTGCATGCTGAAATTGAAAAAGACCCTGCAACCTATCCAATTCTTGACAAAACAGTACATTCGGAATTATACAATCATCTTTACAGAATTAGGGACGTTATTTTAGCCTCTCCTGACATCAAGTATAAAAACGAATTCAACTGGGAAATTTATATTATTCATGATGATAATGTTATTAATGCATTTGCGATACCGGGAGGAAGAACTTATTATTATACCGGACTTCTTAAGTTTTTGGAGGATGAGGCATCTTTAGCCGGTGTGATGGCTCACGAAGTTGCTCACGCCGACTGGAGGCATAGCACAGCTAGGTTGTCAAAAATGTATTCTTATCAAACAATTCTTTCAGTAATATTAGGTGATAACCCAAGCCTTGCGGCAGAGATTGCTGCTAATCTTGCACTAGGACTTACAGCACTTGCTTATAGCCGTCAGGATGAGTATGAAGCAGATGAATATTCTCTAAGATATTTAGGTCCTGCTGAACACGACCCAAGGGGAGTAGCCTATTTTTTTGAAATGTTTGACTTGGAAAACCCGCCTTCAACCGTATCTACTTACTTAAGCACTCACCCATATGCCGGCGACAGAATAACCGAAATTTATAGACTTTTTGCTGAATTAGGGTATGCTGAAGGAAACAGATTCACAGAAAGATATCAGCAAATAAAGGCTTTACTTCCTTAAATGATTTCCCAGTATTAATTAACAACCACCAGAAACCGTTATTTTAGTTTCTTTTGTTGTTGATGCTGCATCAGAGCTGCTTACAGAGCTTCCAATTCTAATATAACGAGGATAATCAAACTTTGCCTTATCTTCAGAGTAATATCCATAAGCTGGATTAAATTTCTCAATAACGTGTTTTATTACCATTGAATAATTACCTGAAAGAACCAGAATGTTTTCGAATCCATTACCTACTAATGTAGTTCTTGCAACATGAGCATCAGATTCTTTGTTGGCAATTATTACCTTGGTTTTATCTTTTTTGAAAACTTTTTTTGATTTCTTAGATAGAATATCATTGAATGGAACATTAACAGAACCCTCAATGTGACCTTCTTCGAATTCTTCCTCTGTTCTAATATCAACAAAAATAAAATCTTTAATCCTTTCGCTATTTATTATATCATTTAATTCAGCAAAAGGCATTATAGACGATTCATTTGTAATTTCATTAAGAACATCTTTTTTGTTAGTTTTATAGCTCTTGGTTGTAAACCAATGAAAAACAAGGGCTAATATTATTACTAGGAAGAATAAAAACGCACTATTGTTTAAATTTTTTATTGCCATAATTGTCCTTTTTTATTATTAACAACCGCCGCTACCCTCAGGTATTGAAATTTCAATAATTGTTTTAACAGGTTTTTGTTGAGGCCTCAACTCTCTAACTGCTTTTCCTTCAAGGAAAAAATTCTTTACTTCATTAAGAAATCTATGTCGGTATAATGCCATGAAATCACCATTCTGATCTTCGGGAATGCTTTCTTCAATATTAAAAACAGCGTCAAAGAATCCATTAAGTCCACCTTTAAGTATATGAATATTGCTGTAACCTGCTCTGGCAGCTATCATCCAGGCATTTGCAGCGTTAGATTCTCCATCGGAATAAAACAGTTTCTTCTGGTTTTTATCTCTTAAGATACTTCTGTATTGATTGTCTAATAAGTTTTTTAAAGGAATATTAATGGCGCCAGGCATCATAAATCTGTTTGCACTTTCAGCGTCTCTAACATCTATAAATACACACTCTGCCTCTTCCCTGATAATTCTATAAGCCACTTCGACAGCATCAACGTGATACTCTTGAGAATTATACATTTCCAATACTGTTTCAGGCGACCTTTCGTGAAGGCTACTAGCACGCTCTGCAGGAAGGAAAAGATATATTGTCATAAGAACCATTAGCAAAAATGACGGCATTGTATAATTCGGTCTATCATCAAATTTCTTATAGTCAACTTTATTAGTTTTATCCTCAATAATTTTTGTAAAAATAAATGCCATTAAAGCCATAAAAGCTAAAAAGAAAGCAAACCATTTTTTCGACATTCCTAAAGAGTCATAAATAAATGGCTGTCCTAAATAACTACCTTTATAAATTGGCTCAAAATCAGAATAGAAATGCCCGAAAATGAAAATCCCTAAAAATGCTCCCAGTATAAAAACCATGGCATCAATTTTCCCAATTACGGCAGCTACGACGCTTGTTCCTGGGCAAAAGCCTCCCAGTATAAAGCCAAATCCCATAATTACTCCGCCAACAATTGCAGACCAAAGGTATGTTGGGTTTATATAAATAAGATCCATGTCAACCCAGCCCAAGTAACTCATAAAGACAAGTCCTGTCATTGCAGTAATTCCTGCTGTAAAAAACACTCTCAAGACAACGAAATCATAGCCGTAAAAAACTCCTGCAAGTTTTTTAGAGGAAGAAAATCCTGCTTGTTCTAGAATATAACCGAATCCAAAACCTATTATCAGAGCGAAGAACAGGTTGAGTTCCGGGTTTACTAATCCTTGTGGTATAAAAGGAGCCATATTTATTAGTTTTTTAAATTAAACCCACAATTTCTTGAAAAAATAAGCAATTACGTAGCCTGTTCCGAAGATAGCCATCATTGTAAGAATGCCGCCAGTGCTTAACACAGCCATTCCGCTTAGTGCTGCCCCACTTGTGCATCCTCTTCCGAATTGTGCTCCAAGTCCGAACAAAACACCTCCTGACAGAGCAAAAATAAGTCTTGTTAATGCGCTTATCCTTGGGCCTCTCTCAACTTTAAGTCCAAGTCTGCCCGCCATCGCGCCACTAAAGAACCCGCCGAAAATAACTCCAATAACCAGATATACTAGCCAAGAATTCAATGGGTTATTTCCGGGTGTGAAATACTCCTCATAAAACGCCGATTTTTCAGCATATTCGGGAGCAGTACTTCCGACTGTTGAAATAACTACACTTTTTGCAGCGCCTGATGCGCCAAGACCACGGCCTGTAATAACAAATGCTGACAGTAGAACCAGGCCTAGCAGAAAGCCGGCCAAGTATGGGTTCATGTAACTTTTTGGATTAACGCTCATAATATATTGTGTTTTTATTAGCAACCTCCTTGTATTGTAATCGTTTCAGTTTTAACTTCAACTTGTTCTCCATTTTCATCTCCGCTTACTAATGGGAAATTATTAATGTGGATATCCTGAAAACCTCTAAAAGTAGTTTGTGTTTTAATCATTGTATTATTCATAAATGCATTGGCCCCATATGCCTGATTATAAGCATTGTAGCCTAGTATCCTTAAGTACGCAGTTACAAATGAAGAATGACTTGCTGTATAGCAAAATACTGCTATTGGTTTATCAGTAGGTAGTGTAAGTAAGTCTTTATTTCTTGCCAAAGATTGTTTTGGAGCGTAATGTACTGCTCCGGGAAGGTGACCTTCATCGTAAGTGCTCTTTGGCCAATAACAAATTATAAAATATTTATCAGGATTTTCTAATATCTCTTGAGTAGTAACAACAACATCTTTTAATGAAACATCAAGAATTTCCTGAACTCTGTGCCTTAATGCTTGATATACACTGCTTTGGTCTGTTTTGATTGAAGGAAGACTGCCCATTTCTGGCTTTGGATATTCCGTTTTATCTAGTTTTCCTTCAAAATATGAGCCCACACCGGCAAGCCAGTAATTCTGAGCTGCTTCACGATTCCATGAGCTTAATCCATATCGCAGAGTGTAAACATTATCATACCCTAATAGCATTAATGTCATATTTACATATCCTGATAAGAAAGAATTTGGGCAAACCAGAACAATTTTCTCGAAAGAATTTGGGTCAATTATATTCTCAAAATAATGCAAAATATTAACAGGCCTGACATTTACTGAGTTTGCGATGTGAGCTTCTTTGTATGATTCCTCAATTCTTAGATCAATAATAAGATAATTCTTGCCTTTCATGTTTTGATAAACTTCGTCTGCATTTATAAGTGCCGGTACTTTTGCGCTGTTTATCAAGTTGCCGTTTTCTTCCAGATAATCAATAATCGCAGATGCAGGATTGTCAATTACTGCATTGGTTTGATTTTTATCCGTACTTCCGCATGAATTCAAAATTATTATTGAAGATATTATCAGAAGCAGAGTGATTACTTTGAACTTCGAGTTTCTTATATTCATGGTGAAATGTTGTTTCAAAATTCCTAATATTTATTCTTTCTTTTTATTCTCTTTTATATCCTTTTTGTCGTCTTCATCGTCTTCAAGTTCTTCCCACCCTGTAATCATTGCATTAAGGTTAGAAGAAATAGTATGTCCGGTTGTTATAAGATAGAGATGCACAACAACAAAAGCTATAATCAGATATGCCCCAACTGTGTGCAATAGAGCGATAGGCTCAATGCTTTCGATACCAAGGCTTTTCATTTCTCCCTGCCATTGATATCTATAGAACATATATAACAAACCAGTAATAATCATTATTGGGAACAGCATTACTTTAAGCATAAAATAAACTATTCTCTGCAAAGGATTTAGCTTGCTGAGAATGGTTTTTCTTACCGGGTGTGGTGCGTTTCTAAAAATCCCTGTAAGGTAATATTCTATTTGAGATTTTAAGTTTTTGGTTGTAGGTAAGTACTGTCGCCACTCTCCGGTTGTAAAATGCCAGAATATTGTAAAAACAGTAAGTATTATTAACGCCCATGCGGCCTTGTTGTGAAGGTCTACAGCACTTTCATATCCAAAGAAAGAAAAGGAACCATGTACTTCAAATCCGGTAAAAGCCAGAAAAACGACTAAAAAAGCCTGAGTCCAGTGCCAAAATCTTTCATATTTTTTATAAATAAAAACTCGCTTCATGTTATGAACTTTAATTATTAGCCTTAAGTTTTTTGTACGAGATATATCTGAATAAAGCATGTGACAACGCACCGATAAATGAAAATATTATCAGCAATTTACCAAGGTTGTCAATAGTTGCATTGTATGATTTGCCCGGAATATATATACCTTCAATGCTCTGTAGCCTGCTGTTGTTCCTTGTGTGGCAATCGGTGCAGGTTAATGCTTCTGAAGATGGTGAAACCATATGGTTAACAGGAAGAAACATTTGACTTTCAACAAAATCCCACTTTCCACTATATGGGAGTCCCACATAGTCCATCCCTGTTTTTAGCGCAAGTTCCCAATTGAAGTCGAGCCATAGAGCACCAACCCCCGGATGAGGTCCCCATAGTTTAGCTTGAAGTATTGTATGATATTCTGAGTCGTAAGGTTGCTTGCCTGTATGGATTTTCACAGGTACAATTCTGGAATTTTTATCACGCGAAGAGCCAAATAATGTATTAATCTTAAGAGGTAAATTATCAAAATCAATTTTATCAGAAAGAAGATGATGATCTGCTGTTCCATTAAACCATAAATAATCGGGGATTGCATTAACTGCCCATTGCTGATCTCCTTTTTCGGAAGAATAAACCGGATTGCCCAATGAATCAAGCATTTCATAAGGCATGCCTTCGGTCTTTTTAGTGGCTGTAGACCAGTCCCATCTCATTTTTGTTGCATTAACTTTTGCATATCTGGGAATGTGACAGGTTTGACAAGCTATTTTCGCAACATGTTCATTTAGCTTATAAACTGTATGTGGTGTATTGGTATGACATTGTTCGCAAGTTGCCCTGTTTGTATTTTCAGATGATAATCCATAATAGCGGCCCTTCATAACATGATTTTCAGCAGTGTGGCAATCGACGCAAGTTAGGTTTGCGCCATCAACACCCATGTGAACATCAACTGTTCGAGGTGCAGTAAGCAAGGCTAATTCAAGGTCGCCATGCTTAACATTATTACCTCCACCTCCATGAAAGTGACAGTATCCGCAGTTTTCTTTTTTAGGTTTGCCAACGCTTTGAACAATTGTCTTTAAATCAATACCGGGAGTCGGATATCCTGAACCTCCACGGGCTTTATCATACAGGCCGCTATTGTCATGGCAAGCTAGGCAATCAACATTATACTGATTAGTAAAATCAAAGTCTTTATCTGCCCATCCGTAGCCGGCATGACATCTATTGCAAGATGGTTCATTAGAAAAAATTCCTGTGCAAAAATTATTCAGTAGATTTCTTTTGCCAATATAAGTAATGCCTCTTCCTTCAATATATGCTTCTCTTTCCCATGTGAAATGAGGACTCGATAGTAATTCTTCACCTCTTTTGTTATGGCATGAAATACAAGTCTCAGTAATTTCATGTGCGTTTTTGAATTCTTTTTGAAGTTCTTTGTGCTGACTATGGTCAACTGATGAAATATGCAATGCAGCATATTGTGTTTTTAGTTCTTCAAGGTTTGTATTCTCTTTGTATGAATCCCTAAGTACGAATGTAATTATAACCAAAGGAATTACTACAGAAAGGAAAAAGATTATTGAATTCTTCATGGTAGTTGATTGGTTTGACGGTTTTTACATATGCAAATATATCAATATATTATTGTGCAAAAATCATATGCCAAAAAAATAAATATAACTTATATCGTGGTTATAAAAGTAAGAAATTTTTCAATGAAATTTATTCAATAAAAAATTTGATTTCCTTGGTGGATTCATTTCCTAAAATATCAGTAGAACGCACGGAAATGACATTAATGCTGTTTCTTATAAAGTCAGTAACAAATCCTTTGTACTCCTGTTCCTTGCCAGAGTTAAGAGTGTAAAAGATTTTATCTGTTCCGGTGTGAACATCTTTTGAAGTAATAAATACTTTCAAATGACGAGGATAGGATTCTATTTTTTCTCCATCTATGCTTGTAGTAGCATATGAATTAATGCTAAATTCGACTTTGATTTCAGGCCCTGTTATATCAACATATGCTGAGAAATTGCCGGTATTAGCATTGTCAACGTTGTCGAATGCTGTATAATACACGCTGTGGAATCCCTGATTCTCAATTCTAAAAGGATTGTTGTATTGAGTTTCTTCTTGATTGCTAATCTTGTATATTATATAATTTAAACCGGATTCATTATCTGTGGCATTAAGTATAATTTGCGTTCTAGGAGAAATAAATAAAGTATCTCTGAGGGTTATTTGTGCTCCTCTGATGCTGTGGCTAATTTCCGGGGCATTAAGGTCAACATAAGGAATGGCAATGCTTGTGCCGCTGGCCGTACTAAAGCTTTTATTGTTGACATTGTCCAAAGCATAAGAGCGGATTGTTATATTGCCTGAAACCATAGATAAAAAAACAGGAATTTCATAAAGGAAAAAATCTTTTCCGTTTAGTGAATAGTAAATCTCTTTTACACCTGCTTTATTGTCAATAGCAGTAATTTTAAGTTGAGATCTGCCAGAGGAGTATTCTCTGCCGCCTCTTATAAACTTATTGCCTAGTATTTCTTCAAATATAATAGGAGGGGTTTTGTCAAGATAAAAATCGTATGTTTTTGTTTCTTCAATATTTCCAAGGTTGTCAATGGAGTAATATGAAAAACTATGATTTCCTTCTGCAAGTTTAGAGATAGACACAGGTTTGTTATATAATGAAGGTTTCTCATCATTTAGCCAATACCATGTTTCTTTAATTCCATTTACATCTGTGGCTTCAAGATTAAACAATGACCTAGTAGAAACTATGTTTTCAAGTTGGTCATTTATTATGCTTAGATGTGTTGTAGGGGTAGAATTGTCAATAAAAATAATAAGATGATGTGGGGTTTCTTTATTTCCAACAAAGTCTTCTGAGTAGTATTTAAGAATGAATTTTTCTGCTTTCTCAAATTTAAGTTTGTTAGTATACTTCTGGAACGAAGAATTATTTACAGAATAAAAAATATCCTTTACGCCTGAAATGTTATCTGTTGCAGATAAGTCAATCTCAAATCCCGATGCAGCAATTATAGTGTCATTTTTTTTAATATTGTCACTTAGTGTGCTGAGCTTTGTTTTGGGCGATTCTCCATCTGCCATAAAAATATATATTTTTTGCTGACTCTTGCTGGGGTCTGCATGTATAAGTCTGTGTCGGCCCTGATTAATGATTTTTAACGGTTGAGAATTGTTGGATTTAGAATTTAATTGAATTGCGTTTTCTCCAATTGTGTCGGTTGATATAAAGAATAAAACCTGAGTAGAAGTATTGGTGATTATTCTTCCATCTTTATCCTTAATAATGGGATGATTATTAAGTTCTTTGTTGTTTTCTTGTGAATATGCCGGGCTTATGATGACAAACATCATCATAATATGAATAAAAAGATTTATTTTCCCGCGCTTCATAATTATTTATTGAATGGTAAAATTTTAAATTCTGTTCTTCTGTTTTCCTGATGCTTTTCTTCCGAGCAATTAACTCCTGAAACACATTCATTTCTTATCATAGTATCGCCATATCCAACAGCTTCCAATCTGTTTGCTTGAATACCTTTTGAAACTAAATATGTTTTAACTGATTCAGCACGTTGTTTTGATAATCTTAAGTTATAGGATGATGTTCCTCTTGAGTCGGTATGTGACATAAGCATAATACGTAGCTCCGGAAAATCTTTTAATGATTTCACTAGTTCGTCAAGCTTACGCATAGATTCTCTTGTTAAGTCCGCACTGTTGTGATCAAAGAAAATATCCTCTAGCTCAATAATACTTTCTGTATCGAAATAAATGAAAACTGTTTGATGTTTTTCAATATTCCCAACATTATCAACAGAATAGAATTTTAATTCATATTGTGATTTATCTGAAAGATTAATTGGCTTGCCATTCCATTTTTCATAAGGGTTTTTATCCAATGAATAATAAGTGTGGCTTACTCCTGAGTTTTCGTCTTGTCCCAAAAAGGTTATTTGTGCTTTATTGTTGCAATAATATCTGTTTGCAAATTTCAATATCAAGCCTTCAGTAATCTTAATGTCAGTTTTTGGTGGATTTGCATCTGCAAATATCTCGTAAATTGTTTGCTGATTTGTTATTGGGTCAATGTGTGTGAAAGTATGCAACCCATGTCTGCTGAAGCGTATTTTATTGCCGTTATTTGATGAAGATGGCACAATATGTTTGTTTTTTGTATCTACGTCAGTAGACATAAGCAAGAAAACGTCCAACTGACGATTAACGAATATGTTGCCATTTTCATTAGTAAAAATCTTTTTTCCCTCTTCAGGTATTTCTTGAGAATAAGACAAAAACCATGTCAAACACAAAAATGCAAAAAGCAATAATTTTTTTATTGCTTTCATTAAATCTGTTGTGTTTGTATAATTATGCATAAAATTCTATTGTTGTTCAGGGTTTATTCTAAATCCTACAATTAATAAGTCATCAACCTGTTTGTAAGTGTCAGATGTCCAATTCTTAAACTCCTGATCTACCAAAACCTTTTGTTCAATCATAGGTTTTTTGTTGTTTTGACCAAGTAGTTCTTTAAGTCTTTTTGTTGAAAATTTATCTCCATTCGGACCTCCGAATTGGTCAGGATACCCATCAGAAAAAAGATAACAGGCTGTAGGTTTTTTAATTTCAAGCTCAAAGTTTGTAAACAAACGTTCTTCCTCTAGTTGTAATCCACCTATAGGAGTTGGGTCCCCTTTTATTGTATGCACTTTTTTATCAGTTACATAAATTAGAGGATTTTTAGCTCCGGCAAACTCAAGCTTTTTGCACTTATCGTGAATTAAGGCAATGCTCATTTCCATACCATCACGGTTGTCGTTTTTGTATTGCTTCAGGCTTTTTCTAATAGTTTTATGAAGTTCGTTAAGAATTTGCGCTGGGTTTATAATGCCTCTTCTAGTAATAGTTTCGAGTAGGTTTACCCCAATCATCGACATAAATGCTCCTGGAACTCCATGCCCAGTGCAGTCTACCGCAGCGACGATCATTGCATTTTCATATGCAGGATTGTCTTTGGCGCTGATTTTTCTAAACCAGAAAAAATCACCACTTACAACATCTCTTGGCCTAAAGAAAATAAATGAATCCTTAAATAAACTTTGAAAATCTTCTTCTCCAGGTAGTATGGCTTCTTGTATTCTTTGAGCATAAGCAATGCTATCAGTGATTTTGTCGTTTTGCCATTTAATCTCTTTATAGGCATGCTCAATTTCGTTGTTTTTGATAGCAATTTGGTCTCTTTGCTGAGATATTTCAATGTTTTGCTGGGCTAGTTTTTTATTAGCTCTCTTCTTTTCAAAAAGTGAATAAAGAATAACCAAGGCAAATAGTATTACAAATGCAGATCCGCTGATGAGAGTATTTCTAAGAAGCTTCTGGCGTCTGATCTGTTCTTCCTGAAGTAGTCTTTCTTGTTCCATAAGGTCTATTTGCAGCTGTCTTTCTCTTGAAACCTGCTCTACCTCTTGTAATGTCTGTCGTGTGCTTACAAGTTCTTGCTGTCGCACGGTTAATTCAACCGCTGTTGCTTGTTTTTCTGCCTGAGCTTGTTCAACCATTCTTGAAGCTTTTTCACGGGTTTTTCTTGCTTGTTCTTCTTGTATTCGTCTTTCAATTATGGCAAATAAATCATAATATTCTCTCGCCTTTTCAGCTTTACCGATAGCATCATAATTCTTTGCTAAAAGAACATAGCAACTTCTCAAAACAATCATCTCGTTTAGTTCTGTTGCTATCTGCAATGCCTCCTCAAGGTTGTTAATAGCTTTTTGGTTAAGCCCTTTTTCAGTTTTTGTAGATGCAAGATTAATAAGAGATGAGGCTATTTCAGCTCTACGTTTTTGCGACCTTGCAATATCCAGCCCTTTTTTCTGATAGTCAATTGATGAGTCAAAATCCTGAAGTTCAAAGTAAATCTGTCCAATATTGTTATAAATCTGACGAACTGCATTTATATTGCCAATCTTTTCATTTGCTTTAACAGATTCTTTGAAAATGTCTATTGCATTTTTATACTGATTTTTTTCCCAATAAAAGAACCCCAAATTATTAAACCTCCGAGATGCTTCAGTGAAATTCCCGTCTTGAAAATGCTTAAATGCTTCTGCTTTATATTCTTCGGCTTTTTCAGGTGCAAAATCAAACCCCTGCCCAAAATTAGATAAACTAATCAGTGCAAATATTAAAGCAAATGTAATTTTTATAAATTGTATCTTCATTGTGAGGTATTGTGGTTTGTAAAAATCTCTTTTACATCTCGTAATAATCAAATTCAAGCTTTGTCATAGTTTCAAAATCTTTTCCTTCCTCAAACATATCTTCATCTTCAAATTTATGAAACCAATTAATCTCTAATTCATAGCCCATTGCCAGCAATTGTTTTAAAATAACAAGAAGCTCAAGTATTTTTTTTGACGATGCTGAATTCAAATATTCAAGCTTAAAATCGATTTTAGTTTTTGGTTTTGGGTTTTTAATGTATTGCAATGCCCAGTCAATAATTGGGTGGTAAAAAACATTTATATTTTCCGGAAGCGATCTGCCTGTTATTTCTAACATTCCATTTTCTGCATCAAAATATACTCTGGGAGAATCTTCCGTTCCAAAAATGCTTAGGTTATCCATGTTTTAATTATTAAACCGTTTGTTATTATTTTATTATAATCCTAATGTTTTTATTATCTGCAAATATATTTTATTTTTTTGCATAGATTGTAAAAAAAACCCTTAATTCGTCGGCTTTTTGATAATTATTGAATAAAATATATGACTTTTATTGAATTTACTACCGTAATATGCATATTGTCAATGCGTTGCAATTATTTATTTTTTTAAAAAAATTATTAAGATAGTCCTGATATTTGCAAAATTACCGGTAAGTCAATTGACACGCATCCAATTATCGTAAAATAATCGTAAATTAGCAGATAGAAAATTCATATAAATGGCTGAGCAAAAGAAAAACGAATCATTCCTTCCGATAACGCTAGATGAAATTAAAACCTTGGGTTGGGATTGTGTAGATGTAATTTTAGTTACTGGAGATGCTTATGTTGATCATCCTTCATTTGGCGCTTCAATAATAGGCCGACTTATTGAATATCTAGGATTTCGGGTTGCAATATTGCCTCAGCCCAACTGGCAGGATGATCTTAGAGACTTTAAAAAGCTGGGAAAACCCAGACTTTTTTTTGGTGTTACTGCCGGCAATATGGATTCTATGGTAAATCATTATACTGCTCTTAAGCGACTTAGAAGTAATGATGTATATACACCTGGAGGCAGAGCCGGAGCAAGACCGGATTATGCTACCATTGTTTATTCGAAAATATTAAAGCAATTATATCCGGAAGTTCCTATTATTATTGGTGGCGTTGAGGCCTCGATGAGAAGGTTTACTCATTATGACTATTGGTCAGACTCTGTAAAGCCATCCATTTTAGTTGAATCAGGAGCAGATATGCTTGTTTATGGCATGGCTGAAAAGGCGATTTCTCAATTGTTGAAGCTCCTTGATAAAGGCGTGCCTCTTGCATCAATTAAAAATGTGCCTCAAACATCATTCATTTTAAATGATGAGGAAAAGCTTCACGAAATAAAAGAATATCTCACTGAATTTATGCCATCACACGAGGAGTGCTCATCAAATAAGGAGGAATTTGCAAAGGCATTTAGAATTTTTGAAGAGTCGGGAAATCAACTAAAGCCGATTAGGTTGGTTCAGGAAATTGGCAAAAAAACTATTGTTGCTAATCCGCCAGTTGCAGTATTTGATCAAGAGGATTTAGACGTGTATTACGGATTGCCTTATACTCGATTGCCTCATCCTAAATACAAAAAGAAACCACCGATTCCGGCTTATGATATGATAAAGCACTCTGTTACAATGCACAGGGGATGCTTTGGAGGGTGTAGTTTTTGCACCATATCTGCTCATCAGGGGAAGTTTGTGTCGAGCAGGAGTGAACACTCAATTCTTAAGGAAGTTTCAGACATTGCAGCAATGAGCGATTTTAAAGGCTATGTTTCTGACCTTGGCGGACCATCTGCAAATATGTATAAGATGCAAGGGTTCGATATGAAAATTTGTTATGAATGCAAAAGACATTCTTGCCTATTTCCACGAATTTGCAACAATCTCAATTACGACCACCGGCCGCTTACAGAACTATACAAAGGAGCTTCTGAAATAAAAGGCGTTAAAAAAATAATTGTTAGTAGTGGGGTAAGATATGATATGCTTGTTGATACTAAGCCAAGCGACCAGTCGAGGTTTGGGTTGAATGATTATATGAAAGATTTGATTAGAAACAGGGTGTCTGGAAGATTAAAAGTTGCCCCCGAGCATACATCCGAAAAAGTTTTATCACTGATGCGAAAGCCTTCCTTTAGGCTTTATAAAATATTTCATAATGAATTTCTAAATATTTGCAACAAGGCAGAGTTGAATCAACAAATTATTCCATATTTCATTAGCGGCCATCCGGCAACAACACAATCAGATATGGCTAATCTTGCAGCTGAACTCAAAAAATTAAGTGCAAACCCTGAACAGGTTCAGGAATTTACTCCCACGCCAATGACTCTGGCAACTACGATTTATTATACAGGTATAAATCCTTATACAGGAGAAAAGTTATTTGTTGAAAAAAATACTATTGAGAAAAGAAGACAGAAAGACCATTTTTTTGCTAGTAAGCAAAAATCCTTCTATAAGAAACGGAAATCATAATGGCTTAATATGGGTAAGATCTTCTCTGCTTGTGAACAACAAGAATTCCTAAGTAAATCAGCACAGGTGTTATTAATAGACAATTAAATAACCATCCGGCAATTCCAAAGTCTAGTAGCCACGAAGTAAGTGAAGAAAACAGCAGATGTGAAGCAAGCCAAAAATATTTTTGTTTTTTTGTCATATCCATTATTATTACTTACTTGAACAAATTTATTCGTTTTATTGATGAATTATATATTAAAACTGAATATTTTGCCTTTCATTTCTTATTTTTACAAACGCTTTATAACATATGCATTCAGGGTGCTTATTAACAGATTGTCAATAACTTTGACTTGGTTTTAAAGTTTTAAAAATAGTTTTTTAGTAATAATCTTCAAAAAATAATATATGTCAAAAAAGAAAATTGTAGTTCTGACAGGTGCAGGTATTAGCGCTGAAAGTGGAATAAAAACATTCAGAGACAGCGATGGTTTGTGGGAAGAGCATGATATTATGGATGTGGCTACTTATGAGGCCTGGCTTAGGAATAAGGAACTTGTTATTGAATTCTACAACCAAAGGAGAAAACAACTATTTGAGGTTGAGCCAAACGCCGGACATTATGCTATTGTTAAACTTGAAGATAAATTTGACGTTTTTGTTGTCACTCAGAATGTTGATGATCTTCACGAAAGAGCTGGCTCCAAAAATGTTATGCACCTGCATGGTGAACTGAAAAAGGTTAGAAGTACTGTTGATGAAGATCTTGTTTATGTATTGGATGGTTGGGAATTGAAAATTGGAGATAAATGTGAAAAAGGTTCTCAGCTTAGACCTCATATTGTTTGGTTTGGAGAGGCGGTTCCTATGATATACGAAGCTGCTCAGCTTGCTTCTAATGCCGATATTATCATTATTGTCGGAACTTCATTAAATGTATATCCTGCAGCCGGATTGGTTGGATATGCAAAGCAGGGGACTCCTGTTTACCTTGTTGATCCGGGAGACATAAATACTGCCCATATCCAAAATCTTACTTTTATTAAAGAAAAAGGTTGTGTTGGTGTTCCCAAGCTAGTTGATGAATTGCTTCAGAAAGGATAAATGATTTCGGTAGTTTGAACAGTTATTAATTAAGATTTTATTGCGATGAAAAAACTTTCAATGGATGAATTGAATAGAATGTCAGTTGATGAATTTCACCGAACAGATAAGTTTCCTTTAGTTATAGTTCTTGATAATATTAGGTCTATGATGAATATTGGCTCTGTTTTTCGCACAGCTGATGCATTTAGGGTAGAAAGTATTTTTTTATGTGGGATTACTGCCACACCACCAAATCGTGAAATTCATAAGACCGCACTAGGAGCAACTGAGTCTGTTGATTGGAAGTATTTTGAAAAAACTACTGACGCCATTATGCAATTAAAAAAAGATGATTTTTTTGTTGTTGCAATGGAACAGACGGATTCTTCAATAAGCTTATCTAACTTCAAGCCATCAAATGATAAGAAATATGCAATTGTTTTTGGTAATGAAGTAAAAGGAGTAGAGGACGAGGTTTTAAAAATGTGTGATGCTTGTATAGAAATCCCCCAGTTTGGAACTAAGCATTCTCTGAATATTGCGGTTACTGCAGGAATGGTTGTATGGGACTTTTATTCAAAACTGTTGAAATAAAATCTATTCTTTTGTCTGGTCGTGGTCGGCTTGGAATCTGAATCCCAATCTTTTTCCGGTTTTTTGCTTCATAAAAAATGAATTTTCAAAAACCTCATTAACACTCGTTTCCTTAACCATGTCGTAGGGTGGTGTCAGCAAATCAAAATCAATACTATATAGGATAGCAGATTCAATAATTTTTCTGATGGAATCTTTTTCTATAGGATTATTCATAAACTGGTCAAAATAAAAGCCTGTTTGATGCTTTCCTTCAACTAGAAAGTGCTTTTCTTTGTTAATAAAAACCCTTGCAACTAAATATCCTGAATCGTTTAGCCTATTATATTTAAATGAATCTGTGAGGAAGTTGTATAAATTGATAACTCCTGAATATGACCTCGTTTGGTCTTGCTGAATATAGGGAGTCTTCATAACATTGTGTAAACGAGGAAACTCAAACACGTTGGTGTGCATCGACATTATTAAGGTGTCGCCTGCAAAAATTATTTCGCCCTCAAACTCGCTTTTATCTTTGAAGTCAACTTTTATCTTTTCATTATTATCTCTAAGCGATTTTCTTGTGTCGGTGCAAATATGCTCTGCTGCTTTTTTGAATTCTTGAAAGACTTCTTTGGTATTATTATACACAAGTCTTTTTAATGATGCTTTTGAAACAAGTTTATTGTAGAACTTGCTGTTTTCAAGATTCTCAAGATTGTTCGTAGCTGCTTCCATATATGATTAATTTTTGGTTAGCAAACCTAATAATTATTAGTGAGATTTGGGATTTTTTTTTAATGACAATAGAAGTTACAGAAAAAGTAGCAAAGTAATTGCCGGCAAACCTTTTCCAATCTTGAAAATCTTCAGCCCCTAACCCAAAGAGCCAACTGCGGCTATAGCGGAGTTTTCGCCGTCAATAGCTGATGAAACAATTCCTCCGGCATATCCTGCACCTTCTCCGCTTGGATATAGGTTCTCAATCTGGAAATGGCACAACTTCTCAGGGTGCCTTGGTATTCTTACAGGAGATGATGTTCTGGATTCGGGAGCCAAAAGCATAGCCTCGGAGGTGTAGTATCCTTTCATCTTTTTTCCGAAATCTATAAATGCTTTTTGCAATGATAAAGTTATAAAGTCGGGGAGAATTTCATGAAGAGCAACGCTAGTAACTCCAGGATTGAATGAAGTTTTTCCGAGTGTTGCAGATTGTCGTGCAATACAAAAGTCTGTCATTCTTTGTGCAGGTGCTTTTTGCTCTTTACCTGCTGCATCAAAGCATTTTATCTCTAAATCTTGCTGAAACTTTAATCCCGCAAGCGCGCCGTATTGCTGATAACTTATTAGCTCTTCTGGATTTATAGTAACCACAATCCCTGAATTTGCATAAGGAGAGTTTCGCTTTGAATTAGACATTCCGTTAACAATTACTTCTCCGGGCTTGCTTGCCGCCGGAACGATTATCCCTCCGGGGCACATACAAAACGAGAAAACTCCTCGGCCTTCAACTTGTGTTACTAATTTGTAACTTGCAGTGGGAAGGTAAGGGCTTCTTTTTCTTGATTTATATTGAATAGAATCTATCAATTCCTGTGGGTGCTCTGCCCTAACTCCCATAGCAAATGGTTTTGACTCAAGTGAAATGTTCTTAGAAATTAGTAGCTCGTAAATGTCAGTTGCTGAATGCCCGGTTGCCAGAATGAAAGCATCACCTTCAAACTCTTTGCCTTCAGTGCTTATAGCCGATTTAATCTTTCCATTAGAAATTATAAAGTCTGAAATAAATGTATTAAAATGGAATTCTCCCCCGGCATTTATTATAGTATTTCGAATGTTTGTAATAATTCCCGGCAACTTATCAGACCCAATATGAGGGTGTGAGTCGTAAATTATTTCAGGATTGGCGCCATGTTCAACAAGTATCTTTAGAATGTCATTTACATTCCCTCTTTTTGTGCTTCTTGTATAAAGCTTGCCGTCTGAGAATGTCCCTGCACCACCTTCTCCAAAGCTATAATTTGAATGGATATTTACTAAACCGGCTGTGTCGGGTCTGTTTATAATTGCAATATCTTGTTTTCGATCACTTACATTTTTGCCTCTTTCCAAAACAATAGGTTTTGCTCCAAGTTCAATACATTTCAGTGCCGCAAATAATCCAGCCGGCCCTGAGCCAATAATAACGACTTTTCTTGATGATAATGTCTTTTGATATCTACTATGAAATGGCTCAAATACTTTTGGTTCTTCGTCAATAAATGCATTAACTGAAAGAATAACCTTTATGTTTGGTTTTCGTGCATCAATAGATTTCTTTAAAATTTCTATGTGCTTAACGCGCAAGGGGGGCATATTCAGTGTCCTTGCAACAATACCTGCAAGTCCCGAAATATTTGAGCCCTGTTCGGGGCTAAGTGTAAGAATGAGGTTTTTGATCACTTTAATTAAACTTGTTATTCAAACAAAAGCGAAACCATAATAATTTGCGATTTCAACTGATCTATTGAGTTTGAAAATATTGTGTTATCTCGGTTTATCATATCTCTAATTCCAAAAGCAGCTTTTATTTCCATAGAAAACTTGAAATAAAAGAAGTAATGATCGAAGCCAACTCCAAGTTCATAGAAATAATCGTTTTTCTTAATGCTCGATAAAACTTCCTCTTCATAGTCTTCTTTTTCTTCTCCTGACGCAAGGTCATAACTATATTTTAAACCTCCAATCACGTATGCTCTTGTGTTGCCCATTCTAACTGATTTGTACTTAAGATGTAGAGGTATGTCAATAAATGTGGATTCAATCTTTTGTATTTTCTTTATAGCCTGACCGTTTCTTACTCCGTAATACTCAATGTTTCTATCACCAAAAGTCAAGGTAGGTATAAATCTGAGGTCCCAATGCTGCCCAAGTTTTAGATTAGAAACAATTCCTATATTAAATCCATATTCATGACGAGGTAAAACAGAATATACAGTGTCAAATATTGTTCTATTTTGTAGTGAATAGTCAAGCGCGCTTAAATCTTCTGAAGATTTCAAAGCAAAATTCATCTTATTCAGACCTATTGAAAACCCAAAATGATAAGGTTTATGATCGTAATGCAAAAGATTTGGAGCAATGTATCTTTTTTTCTGCGAAAATGAATGACTTGCTGATGCTATTAGCAGAATTATTACAAGTGTAAATAACTTTAATTTATTCATAGTTATGATGAATTTTTCCTTTCACAAAAATCAACGCAAATGTATTAAAAATATTGTTTTTTAGTTTTTGACGTAAGGGCTTAATAGTATAATATAAAAGGTGTTTTACTTTTTTCCGATATATAAATATACTATCCCAAATGTTAATTTTATAAATCTGGCTTCTTCAAAGCCTGCAGTTTTCATTAATTCGCAAAAATTATCACCAAACAAAAACTTTTTTACTGAGCTTGGCAAGTACTTATATGCTTTGGTATGGCCTGAAAATAACTTTCCAAAAAATGGTAGTATGTGAGAGGAATATAATTTGTAAAAACTTTTCATAGGTTGCTTTTCGGGTTTGCCAAATTCCAATATGTATGCATAACCTCCCGGTTTCAAAACTCTTAAAATATCCTCTAATCCTTTTTGGGGATTTTCAAAATTTCTTATTCCAAAAGATATTGAGGCCGCATCAAACGAATTATCAGAAAAAGGAAGTTCTGAGCCATCAGCTAATTGAAATGAAACTCTATCGTTTAGTTTTTTCTTTTGTGATTTTTCTTTAGCTATTATCAGCATTTTCTCGGCAATATCTACTCCAATAATAGATGCCTCTTTTATTTTTGATAATTCAAACGCAAGGTCTCCTGTCCCTGTGGCTACATCAATAATTGATATGGGAGTATTTTTTGCCATTTCTTTTCTCAATCTCTTTCTCCATCTTTTATCTATACCCATAGAAAGAAAGTGATTAAGGAAATCATACTTAGGGGCAATGTCGTCAAACATTTCCCTTACATCTTCTTTTTGAACATGATTGATTGAAATCGGCATTAATTTTTATTTAAGGAGAAAGTCTTTTTATTTTCCAATTATGGTTTTCGAGGATGTAAACAATTCTGTCGTGCAGCCTACTCTCTCTGCCTTGCCAGAACTCAATTCTGTCGGGGATCAGGCGATAGCCTCCCCAATATTTTGGGCGGGGAATATTTTTATCTTTAAAAGTTTTTTCGAGTTCTGCAAACTTTTGCTCTAATTCTTCTCTGCTATCTATTTCTTTGCTTTGCTCTGAAGCCCATGCCCCAATTCGACTTTGAAATGGTCTGCTATTATAATATTCATCAGACTCAGAATCGCTTATTTTCTCCACCCTGCCTTCAATAATTACTTGCCGCTGTAGTTCCAGCCAGAGAAAAACTATTGATGCGTATGGGTTTTCATTAATCTGATTTCCTTTTCTGCTGTTGTAGTTTGTAAAAAACAAAAATCCTGATTCGTCAACGCCTTTCAGTAATACTGTTCTTGAAGAAGGTCTGCCCTTTTGATCCACAGTTGCAATATTCATAGCATTGGGCTCATCAACACCTGATTTTAACGATTGCTCAAACCAGGTACTGAATTGCTTCAAAGGATTTTTGTCAACATCCTTAATGTCAAGGCTATGCTTGCCGTATTCTTTTCTTAAATTTGAAATATTATCCTTCAAAATTTATGATGGATTTGTGAATGCAGGTTTTAAAATAAAATTTACTTCAATCTTGAAAGTCCAATTTTAATTCTTTTTACAGCTTCAATAAGCAAATCATTTGATGTTGCATATGAAAATCTAATGCAGTCAGGGGATCCGAAAGCATCTCCTGAAACCATTGCCACATGCACTGTGTTTAGAAGATACATTGCAAGGTCTTCTGCTGTTTTTATAACATAATCGCCATCTTTTTTGCCTAGATATGATTTGATGTCAGCAAAAACATAAAATGCTCCCTGTGGTTTATTTGTAATAACTCCAGGAATATCCTTCATTAATTCAAGTACAAGGTCTCGTCTTTCTCTAAATTTTTCAAGCATAGATTTAACATCCTCGGCTCCCATGCTCATGGCTTCAATGACAGTTCTCTGAGTAATACTGCATGTTGCAGAAGTAAATTGTCCTTGAAGTTTTGTGCATGCTTTTGCAATGTCAAGGTTTGATGCTGAATAGCCAAGTCTCCAACCCGTCATTGCATATCCTTTAGAAAGTCCATTGATAATGATAACTCTGTCTTTTATTGAATCAAACTGAGCAATACTTTCATGTTTGCCATCAAAAACTATGTATTCATATATTTCGTCAGACATTATATAGACATGGGGGTGCTTTTCAAAAACCTTAGCCAAAGCAGCAAGTTCATCTTTTGTATAAACAGTACCGCTTGGGTTGCAAGGACTTGAAAACATGAAAAGCTTTGATTTTGGGGTTATTGCTTTTTCAAGTTGTTCAGGAGTAATTTTAAAATCGGTTGTTATATCAGTATCTATATATACTTCTTTTGCTTCTGCCATTTTAACTATTTGCCTGTAACTAACCCAAAATGGTTTAGGAATAATAACTTCTTCACCCGGATTTGCGAGGCATAAAACTGCATTTGCTATTGCTTGCTTACCGCCTGTTGTAAGAACGATTTGCTCTGCAGTATAGTCAAGATTGTTATCTCTTTTTAATTTATTGCAAACTGCTTGTCTTGCATCCTGATAGCCGTTTACAGGTGTATAAAATGTATAGTTGTTGTCAATTGCCTTTTTTGCTGCTTCTTTAATTCTGTCGGGAGTGTTAAAATCTGGTTCGCCTAGACTTAAATTTATTACATCATACCCTTTTTCTTTTAATTCGCGGCTTTTTTTTGCCATTGCCAATGTTTCGGATTCACCCAAAAGATTGATTCTGTCTGATAATTTAGTCATGATATATAAGGATTTATTTTGTGAAAAATGTTTTTGTTTAATAAGCTTCTGATTTTTCGAAGTTTATCTTTCATAAAGGCGCAAAATTAAAAAATTACTTTAATAATGTGTATTTTTGCAAGCCAAATCATTATAAAGATTTAAAACATAGTTTTATGAATACATTATATACTGTTCTAACCGTTGTCCTTGTTGCAGGTGGTGTGTTTGCAATTGCATATTTCCTTCTTAAAGAATTTTTTCAGAACGAACAAAGTAAAAGGAATTATAGCTCTTTTGAAGAAAAAGTTAGTATATCACTTCCTGTTAAAATGCAGGCCTACGAAAGAATTGTATTGTTGCTTGAAAGAATGTCGCCCACTAATCTTGTTATGCGTACGCACAAACAAGGACTTACTGCGGCTCAATTTCATCAAATTTTGATTCAAACAATTAGGGAAGAGTTTGATCACAATCTTTCGCAACAGCTATATATCTCTGACAAAGCTTGGGAAATGGTTTCAAATGCCAAGGAAGAAATGATTCGTCAGATTAATACTTCTGCCGGGCTGCTTGATGATAAAGCTACTTCAACTGATTTAAGTAAAAAGCTGCTTGAGATGAGTATTGATAAACTTGCCACAAGAAAAGCTCTGGATTTTGTTAAAAATGAAGCAAGAAAAGTTTTTTAATAATGAAAATAGTTTTAAACAATAGAAGCGAAGAAATAGAAGGATTTTCTAAACTAACTGTTCAAGAGTTGTTGGATTTTAAAAAATTCTCCTTCAAATTTTTAGTTGTTAAGATTAATGATGCCGTCGTAAGGCCTGATGAGTTTTCGTCTGCAATTATTAATGATGGTGACATAGTGCATGTACTTCACTTAATTAGTGGAGGTTGATTATCTGTTTTGTCTTATGCCCGAGTTTAAATGTAAAATGCCAATTAAACTATCGTAAACATTACCGGGCTTTCTGTGATATACATAGATAGTATAATCGTTTTCTGCATCTGAATGATTGCCTTCCGATAAATATGTCTCACCTTGTGTTTTCCCATCTTGCAGAAATACATACATATAATTGTAATATCCTTGTTTTAGAAGCATGCTTAAATAATATTCATTATCTCTGAAAGAATATTTCATTCTGTTTTCAGCAGTATAAGACCAGTCTGTTAATGATCCTACAATGTAGAAATTTCCATTTTGCTCAGGTATTTGGTACTTCAGACTGAAATGCACCCATGCATAGTCCGCTTCTATACCAGAATCTTGCGCATCTGTTGTTTTAATATAAAACCTTCCATTGATATCGTCATCTGTTGTGTATCTTCTTGATGATCTTCTTTGATCTTTAAATAAAAACACCTCATAATGTGAATGAGTGGCTGAAATGTCGCTTACTCTTTCCGTAGTAAATCTTAAGCTTCTAATGTCGAACCTCCTAAATTCATTGCCCCCGTCAAATAGGTTCTTTTCTTCATATTCATAAACCAACTTGTCGCCTAAAACTAACTTTGGCTTTAAATCCCAGATAATATTATCTGTTCGTCCATTTTGCTTTATAGTTACTTTTAAATCTTGATATGGGTTTGAAATTCTATATCCTGTTGAATTTATTGTGAAATTAATTTCTTGCATCTCATCTCTTTTTGATACTAGTGTCGCTTTTTTAACACTTCCTTCAATGGAAATTAATTGCTCAAAGACCTGAAATTTCCTAGTTAAAACTATTTGGTCAGGGTCATTGTTAAGATATACCTTAAGAATGAAATTCCCGGAAACTTTTGGTCTGATATTTTTGTTCGGAAATTCTAAAGTGTAATGTGTATAATCAATTAATGTGTTTATTGAAAATTGATAGTCGGTAATCTGGTCATCAAAAAAGCCATCAATATATTCTGAATTCCTTAATTGAGAAGGCTGCCAATCTGAATTACAATGAATAATCGTATAAAAATAATTTTTGTAATCTCCGTCAAGATCATCAAATTTCAATATTAAACTTTCATTAGAATTGTAACGAATTAATGGAGGCGATAATTCAAATCCTTTTTTATAAAACAAAATGGTTTTAATGTTGTTGTTATAAACAAAATCTCCGTATTTGAGGAAATTATCTTGATAGTAATCTTCAGATGGTGGTTGGTTATTTAGCTGAGAGCCAGTTGATTCGTTGATGCTTGATTTTACAATAAATGTATTTAATAAAAATATACAGGTAAACAAGACTTGAAATGCCTGAACTTTTTTTATTTTTGTCGCGTTTTGTATCATTGATTTGAGTATTTTATTAGATTTGTTAAATCAATACAAATCTAAGTAATAATGCTAATCTTGTAAATTTATTTTGAAGATATGAAAATATCTATAATTTTGTGTTTGTAAAGGCTATTAAAAACCAGGCACTAATGATGTCAAAAGTAATAAAAATACGCAAGGGGTTAAATATCCCGCTTATAGGCGAAGCAGAAAAAATTTTAACAACCCTACCAAGGTCGAATGTATATTCAATAAAACCTGCTGACTTTCACGGATTAACACCAAAAATGTTAATTAATGAAGGTGAGAAAGTTAAACCCGGGACTCCTTTATTCAAGGATAAGTATAATGAGGATGTAATATTTACATCTCCTGTAAGTGGTACTTTTTCCGGTTTAATAAGGGGAGATAAGAGAAAGATTCTTGAAGTGCAAATTAAACCTGAAGAAACAGATGATTATGTTGATTTTGGAGCAAGGGATCCATTATCATTAGATAGGGCAGAAGTTGTTAGTAAAATTCTTCAAAGTGGTTTGTGGCCTGTAATTCGTCAAAGACCATATTCTGTTATCGCCAAAACATCTGATAACCCAAAGAGCATTTTTGTGGCGGCTTTTAGTTCGGTACCTTTAGGGCCTGATCTTGATTTTATTGTAAATGGTCAGGAAGCAACTTTTCAAACAGGGTTGAATGCGTTGTCTAAATTAACAAATGGCAAAGTTCATCTTTCACTCCATAATGAAAATTCTATTTCTAAAGCCTATACTGACGCTAAAAATGTTGAAATACATTATTTTAAAGGGCCTCATCCTGCCGGGAATGTTGGTATTCAGATACATCATATAGATCCTATCAATAAAGGAGATGTTGTTTGGTATCTTGATGTGCAGGGTGTTATTATGATTGGAAGATTGTTTGAAAAGGGAATTTATGACGCAAGGAAGATAGTTGCTCTTGTTGGTTCTGAAGCATCAAATCAAAGATATTTTAAACTAATCAATGGTGCTTGTGTAAAGTCTGTTATTGAGAATAACTTAAAGCCTAATGACAGTAATGATATTAGAATTATCAGTGGAGATGTTTTAAGTGGCTCTATTGTTAGCAACGATGGTTTTATTGGTTTTTATGACCAGATGATTAGTGTGATTCCTGAAGGTAATAAGCCTGAATTTGTAGGATGGATTACTCCCCAGCTTAATAAGTTCAGTATTTCAAGAACATTTTTCTCTTTCCTAACTCCCTGGAAAAAATACAGAATTGACACAAACATTAGAAGTGGGGAAAGACCTTTTGTTGTTACCGGTCAGTATGAAAAGGTTCTTCCTATGGATATTTACCCTGTTCAATTGTTGAAAGCTATTTTGGCCGGAGATATTGAGTTAATGGAAAAGCTGGGAATTTATGAAGTTGCTCCTGAAGACCTCGCTCTTTGCGAATTTGTTTGTTCTTCAAAAACAGAAGTTCAGCATATTATTCGCGAAGGACTGGATTTGATTAAAAAAGAATTTGAATAAGATATTATGTTTTTGTAGAATTGTTAAACCAAAAACTATCAAACATTGAAAGCATTAGAAAAACTTGTAAATAAAGTTAAACCTAGCTTCGAAAAAGGCGGCAAATTTCACAAGCTGCATCGCACTTTCGAAGCCTTTGAAACTTTTCTTTTTGTTCAGGGTAGGGTTACATATACCGGAAGCCACATAAGAGACGCAATTGATATGAAGAGAACGATGATGTTTGTGATCATTGCTCTTATGCCGGCAATGCTATTTGGTATGTGGAATGTTGGATTTCAGCATTACAATGCAATTGGCTTATTTGACGCGAGTCTTATAGATAGATTTCTGTTTGGATTTTTTAAGGTACTGCCTATAATAGTTGTGTCTTATGTTTCAGGTCTTGCTGTTGAATTTGTTTTTGCAACTTTAAGAGATCACGAAGTTAATGAAGGGTTTCTTGTTTCAGGGATGTTAATTCCTCTAATTGTGCCTGTTACTACTCCTTTGTGGATGGTCGCCTTAGCTACTATTTTTGCTGTCATTATCGGTAAAGAAGTTTTTGGTGGAACAGGTATGAATATAGTTAACCCGGCGCTTCTTGCTCGTGCATTCTTGTTTTTTGCTTATCCTGCTTATATGTCGGGTGAGGTTTATACTGATACTACTTTAAAAGCCGGACAAATGCTTGTTGATGGGTTCTCCGGAGCTACTCCTCTTTCTTTTGGTGCTCTGGCTGCCAGCGGTCAATTATCATTGGCTGAATTAAATTCATCACTGCCATCCGTTATGGAAATGTTTATAGGTTACATTCCGGGCGTAATTGGTGAAACTTCCACTCTTGCAATTTTATTAGGAGCAATAATTCTTGTTCTTACCGGAATAGGTAGTTTGAGAATTATGTTGTCGGTTGTTGCTGGTGGATTGTTTATGGGTGGTATCTTTAATCTTTTTGCTGTTAATCCTTTTATGGAAATACCCGCTTATTATCACCTAATGTTAGGTGGTTTCGCTTTTGGAGCTGTTTTTATGGCAACTGATCCTGTTACAGCTTCTCAAACTGGTACCGGCAAATATATATATGGATTTTTAATCGGTGTAATAACCATATTAATAAGGGTTGTTAATCCTGCTTATCCTGAAGGTATGATGCTGGCGATACTTCTTATGAACGTATTTGCGCCACTTATCGACCATTATGTTGTTCAGGCAAATATTAAACGCAGGCTAAAAAGAATGAATACGTCAACTGTTAAAGTTTAATGTGTAACAATTGAAAAACAAAAACTATGTATAGTAACAAATATATTTTTTTATATGCCAGCGCAATGGTTGTGATTGTTGCAGTTCTGTTATCTGTAGCGGCTACTGTTCTAACGCCATTTCAGGAGAAGAATGTCAGAATTGAAAAAATGCAGAATATTCTTTCCTCAATGAGTATAGAATCAACAAAGAAAAATGCCGAAGATGTTTTTGCTAAGCATATTATTGAATCTAAAGTAGTTAATTACCTCGGAGAAGCCATACCCGGCGATGCTTTTGAAATTGACTTACTTGAAGAAAACAGAAAAGATATTTCCTTAAGAAGATTGCCTCTTTTTGTTGCGACGCTTAACAGCGACACATTGTATGTGATTCCATTGCATGGAGCCGGTTTATGGGGGCCTATTTGGGGATATGTAAGTCTTAAATCTGATCTAAACACTATTATGGGTGCAAATTTCGACCATGCTTCAGAAACTCCTGGGCTTGGCGCTGAAATATCTACACCTGTTTTTGAAAGCCAGTTTACTGGAAAGAAATTATACGATAACAACGGTGTGTTTCGCTCTGTTAAAACTATCAGAGGTGGTGCAGATGTATCAGATAATCACGGTGTTGATGGTATTTCTGGTGGTACAATTACATCCAATGGACTTAGTTCAATGCTGGAACAAGGATTAAAAGTTTATGAACCATTTTTCAAAAAACTCAAGGATATATGAGTGATAACAATATTCAAAAAAGAGAACCTCTGTTTTCAATGAAAAACAGAAGGCTTCTTTCCAATCCTATTGGAAAGGAAAATCCTATTACGGTGCAAGTTCTAGGTATTTGTTCTGTGCTGGCTATTACAGTTCAGCTGAAAACATCGCTGGTTATGGCGCTATCTGTTGTGGCAGTAATGGCATTAGCAAACGTAATAATTTCTTTGCTTAGAAAAACTATTCCACCA
Source organism: Bacteroidota bacterium (assembly GCA_018335675.1). GTDB lineage: Bacteria > Bacteroidota > Bacteroidia > Bacteroidales > UBA7960 > PWND01. The sequence continues at coordinate 46,905 of JAGXRQ010000036.1, forward strand.
AGAATCAGAATTATTGTTCAATTAATTGTTATTTCAGCTCTTGTGATATTGGTAGATCAGATTCTTAAAGCATTTGTGTACGATGTTAGTCGTCAGTTGTCGGTTTTTGTCGGACTTATCATCACCAACTGCATTATTATGGGCCGACTAGAAGCTTTTGCTTTAAGTAATAAAGTTTGGCCTTCTTTCCTCGATGGTATTGGAAATGCTGCCGGATATGGCGCCGTGCTTCTGGCCGTCGGGTTTATTAGAGAATTATTCGGGTCGGGTAGCATCTTTGGTTATAAAGTTATACCTCAGGCATTTTATGATATAGGATATGTGGATAATGGGCTTATGATATTGCCGCCTATGGCACTTATTACTGTTGGAGTAATTATTTGGGCTCATAGATCTAAAGACAAAAGCCTTGTTGATGTAAGTTAAGTTTAATGTATTAATTGAAAAGCAATGGAAGAATATCTAAATATTTTTGTAAGGTCAATCTTTGTTGACAATATGGTGTTTGCATACTTTCTTGGTATGTGTTCATATTTGGCCGTTTCTAGAACAATCAATACTTCTGTTGGACTTGGTCTGGCTGTAATTTTTGTTTTAGGAATTACTGTTCCTGTTAATTATCTGCTTGAAAACTATGTGCTTGGGAAAGGTGCCCTTGCCTGGCTCGGCCCTCAATACGCTGATGTAAACCTTAGCTTTCTTACATTTATTATGTTTATCGCTATAATTGCAGCTATGGTTCAGCTTGTTGAAATGGTAATTGAGAAATTTAGCCCTACCTTGTATAGCAATCTTGGAATTTTTCTTCCTCTAATTGCCGTGAACTGTGCTATTCTTGGCGGGTCACTTTTTATGCAGCAAAGAAATTATGCTAATATCGGCGAAGCTGCAACTTTCGGATTAGGGAGTGGAATAGGCTGGTTTTTAGCTATTGTGGGAATTGCTGCAATACGCGAAAAAATTAAATATTCAAATGTGCCTGCTCCTTTAAGAGGCCTTGGTATTACTTTTATAATTACCGGTCTTATGGGTATTGCTTTTATGAGCTTTATGGGAATTCAATTGTAATAAGTTTGGTAAATAGATGTGATATGTTTACTGAGTAGTTTTGTTTTGATTAATGAATAATAAAAAGATCTGAATATGATGCTTCTGGAAATTGGAAACTTTGGAATAATAGGACTTAGTATTGCAATATTTTTTATTGTTATGCTTTTATTAGTTGCATTATTGCTTTATGCAAGAGCCAAGCTAGTTCCAAGCGGCCCTGTAAAAATTGTTATTAATAAAGATAAAGAGCTTGTTGCTGACTCAGGAAGTACTTTACTTAATACTTTAGCTCAGAATTCTATTTATCTCCCAAGTGCTTGTGGCGGTGGTGGAACTTGTGCAATGTGCAAATGCCAAGTGTTCTCCGGTGCCGGAAGTATTTTGCCAACAGAAGTTGGATATTTCACTAGAAAACAAATTCAGGAAAACTGGAGGTTAAGTTGTCAGGTTAAAGTTAGAGCTGATATTGAAATTGGAATCCCAAAAGAAATTTTCGGTATTAAGAAATGGGAATGTGAAGTTGTTTCTAATGATAATGTTGCAACTTTTATTAAGGAGTTTGTTGTTAAATTGCCGGAAGGTGAAAAGCTTGAGTTTAAATCTGGTGGATATATTCAAATAGACGTTCCTGCTATTGAGGTCGATTTTAAAGATATTAGTGTTGATAAGAAGTTCCGTGAAGATTGGGATAAGTATAAAATGTGGGATTTGAAAATGAAAAATCCTGAACCAATTTTTAGAGCATATTCAATGGCCAATCACCCAGCTGAAGGTAATATTATCAAGCTTAATATCAGAATCGCAACTCCACCATGGGATGGTAAAAATGAAAAATTTATGGATGTGAATCCAGGTATTTGCTCTTCTTTTATATTTTCTCGTAAGCCTGGTGATAAAGTTGTTATATCTGGCCCTTATGGAGAATTCCACATTAAAGAAACAGAAAAGGAAATGGTTTATATTGGAGGTGGAGCTGGTATGGCACCTCTTCGTTCTCATATTTTTCATCTTTTTCATACTTTAAAGTCAAATAGAAAAGTTTCTTATTGGTATGGAGCTCGATCTAAAAGAGAGGTGTTTTATGAGGATGAGTTTAGAAAAATAGAAATGGATTTTCCAAATTTCAAATTTAATATAGCCTTATCTGAACCATTACCTGAAGATAAATGGACAGGTTATACCGGATTTATTCATCAGGTAGTATTGGAAAACTATCTAAGCAAACATAATGAACCCGAAGAAATTGAATACTATCTTTGCGGGCCTCCTGTTATGAATGATGCAGTTTTAAAAATGCTTGATAACTTAGGAGTACCTGAAGAAAATATAGACCTTGATGATTTTGGAGGGTAATCTTTCTTATTAAATAATGAACAACGAACGCAAGTCGGCTGCGCAAAAAGTTACTTGGATTGGCTTTTTTGCGAATCTCCTGTTAATGGTTTTTAAACTGTTTGCAGGAATATATGGGCGAAGTTCTGCTATGATTGCCGACGCCATTCACTCTCTTAGTGACTTTGCTACAGATCTTGTTGTTGTTTTAGGAATAAATATCTCATCAAAACCTCTTGACCTTACTCATAAATACGGACATGGTAAGGTCGAAACTCTTGCCACTGCATTTATCGGAATTGTTCTTTTTGGTGTGGGCATAGGTATTGCCTATTCAAGTATAATGAAGATTTATTCTCATTTTTATGTAAGTAATATTGTTCAGCCCGGAATGCTGGCTTTATATGCTGCTCTTTTTTCTATTCTGGTGAAAGAAATTCTATTTCATTATACTATAAGAATCGGAAAAAAAATTAAAAGTAGTGTTGTTTTAGCTAATGCTTGGCACCATAGAAGCGATGTTTTCTCTTCTGTTGGGACTTTAATTGGGATAGCGGGAGCAATTTTTCTCGGCGAAAAATGGGTTATTCTTGATCCTATTGCTGCATTGGTTGTGAGTTTCTTTATATTTAAAGTTGCATTTAAAATTGCTAGAGAAGCAATCCTAGAACTAATTGAAACATCTTTGCCTAAAGATCATGAACAAGAAATATTGAAAATTGCAGAAAATGTCGCCGGTGTGTACTTGCCACATGAGCTAAGAACTCGCCGTATAGGTAATGTTATAGCAATAGATTTACATATTAATGTGAAAAGTAGTCTTAATGTAAAAGAAGCTCACGATATTACTGTTGTTCTTGAAGATAAACTCAGACACGTATATGGTGAAGATACCTTTATCTCTATTCATGTTGAACCATTAGATTAGTATTAATAGCTAAGTTCTAAATATATCAGCAAATATATTATCTTTGCCAAATGAAAACAATACAAGAAATCCGCAACTTATTCCAAGAGTTAACAGGAGCATCACAAGAGCAATTACTTGATGACTTATTAAAAGACTTTGAGTTAAAAGGTCAAGTATTAGAGAATGTGAAGCAAGAGCGTATAGAGAAAAGAATCATTAAATCATGTCCTCATTGCTCAAGTACAAAAGTGCACAAGCGAGGGAAACAAAA
>JAGXRQ010000037.1 GCA_018335675.1 Bacteroidota bacterium
CAGCACAATCTAACTTGGATTTGGAAATATCAATTCCAATTACGTACTTTTGTTCCATAATATTGTTTTTAAATCCACAAAGAGAGTTTTATCCAAGTCCTTGATAATAGGTCTCTAACCTAAATTTCTATCTTGATCTAGCTCTCAAAGAAACAGGGTTCTTAATCTTTGCATAGGTCTGAATTCCTTTGGCGCAAACTGATTCACCCTGTTTCTTTGTGGATTGATTAATAAGTTCAAAATTACTATGTAAAACTTATTAGAAATTCCTTTTTGCAAACTAAAGGAGCACAAAGGTTACACAAAGTTCACTAAGGCTATTAAATCACTCATTTTTCTTTGTGTCCTTAGTGCGTTCTTAGTGTACTTAGTGGTTTATTTTTTCTTTCAACACAAAGAGCACGAAGTATTTCACAAAGTTCACTAAGATTATTAAATCAAGCATTTTTATATATGGCCTTAGTGTACTTAGTGGTTTGATTTTTTCTTTTACCACAAAGAGCACGAAGTATTTCACAAAGTTCACAAAGATTATTAAATCAAGCATTTTTATATATGGCCTTAGTGTACTTAGTGGTTTGATTTTTCACCACGAAGAATTATAATATTCCATTTTTTATAAGTGGAACATTAAAATTTATTAGAAGTCCTAATTTGCATCCGGAAAGCTTTAAATAAGTTAGTAATTGAGCTAGGTGCAAGTCATTCAATGCATCAACAGCTTTGATTTCAATAATGAACTTTTTATTTATAATAATATCAACCCGATAACCTGCATCTAGCTTTACATCCTCGTAAACCAATGGCAATGGTTTTTGCTTTTCAATTTTTAAATCTGACTTACATAATTCATAATACAAACACTCTTCATATGCGCTTTCTAAAAGTCCTGGACCTAGGTTTTGGTGTACTTTAAAAGCGGCATCAATTACAATTTTTGAAATATCGTTTTCATTTATAGCAAATATATTTATTATATTTCGACAAATATAATAAAAACAATATACTAATAGGCTAAATAAAAAGTTATAAAATTATGCGTCAATGGGGTTTTCATTTTCTTTACCACAAAGAGCACGAAGGCTTACACAAAGTTCACTAAGGAAAACAAAATTCATGAGAAAAAACAATAAATCCCCTAACTTTATATCATGAAAATCATTCAATCTGATATCTCTGTGGCTATTCTTGCGGGGGGCAAAAATTCCCGCATGAAAGGCGATAATAAAGCCCTTCTCAAAGTTGATGGCATTTCAATTATTGACAGGCAGATTGAGGTTTTGTCTGAAATATTTGGTGAAATTTTTATTGTAGGTAAAGACTTTAAACATGGACGCAACCTTAGAGTAGTTGAGGATATTTTCCCCGAAAAGGGACCATTGTCAGGAATTCATACGGCACTTTCTTATTCAAACACTGAACTTGTTTTTGTGGTTTCATGCGATATGCCATTTTTGTGTGGGGATTTTATAAAAGAATTAGTTTTTGAAGCGACTGAATATCAGTATGATGCCATTGTTCCAAAACATAAATCCGGGATAGAACCCCTTCATGCAATTTACCGAAAATCTATTGTAAACATTGCTGAAGCCACTCTCAAGCAAGAAGATATCAGAATCAGAAACATGTTTGATGACATAAAAATTAAATATTTTGATGTAAATTTACACTACAATACCGAAATGATCTTTTTCAACATAAACAATCCTCAAGACCTCGAAAAAGCACAGCATTATGCAAAAGGAATTAAATAAAGAACAAATTATCAGCATTTTACAAAAATACTCACCAACAAAGGATAATATCTTAAAATGCTTACATGAGCTGCAAGACGCTCATCCACAGAATTATATAAGCAAAGTAATTCTTGAAGAAACAGCAAAACACTTTAAATTAACCAAAGGGCAAATTTTTGGCATAGTGTCTTACTACAGTATGTTTAGTCTTAAACCTCGTGGCAGATATTTGGTAAGGCTTTGCAAATCACCTGTTTGCAATATGCTTGGAGCTAAAAGCGTTACTGAATATTTTGATTCGAAATTCAATCTAAAACCCGGAGAAACTACTACTGATGGTATGTTTACCCTCGAGCTAGCGGAATGCTTGGGCAGATGCGGCAAAGGACCTTCTATGATGATAAATCGTGAAGTTGTAACTGAACTAGATTCCAAGAAAATTGACGAGATTATAAATACAAAAAAGTAATCACATTAACCATTGAATATCTGCAACTTATGTATAACAGCTTTCCCAAAATATCACTTCAAAGATTTGGCAAAATTAATCCTCAATCTATTGAAGATTACTCTGCAAACGGCGGCTTTGTAGGCTTAAAAAAGGCATTATCGCTGTCTCCTGAAAGTATTATTGATTCTATTGAAAAGTCAGGACTTAAAGGTCGTGGCGGGGCAGGATTCCCTGTCGGACTGAAGCAAAAATACACTTCAGGGTCATCTGCGGAAAATAATATCAGGTTTGTTGTTTGTAATGCAGACGAAGGTGAGCCGGGCACTTTCAAAGACAGAATGATAATGGAAACCGACCCATTCTTGCTGATCGAGGGCATGATTATCTCTGCTTATACTATTCAGGCTACAAAGGGTTTTGTTTATATAAGAGGAGAATACTATGCATCAATTGAAAATATAAAAAATGCAATAAAAATATGTTACGAGAAAGGCTTTCTTGGGCAAAATATTTGTGGTTCAGGCTATTCTTTTGAACTTGATATTGCTCTTGGAGCCGGTTCATATCTATGCGGAGAGGAACTTACCCTTCTGGAATCTCTTGAAGGCAAAAGAGGATATCCAAGAATAAAACCTCCTTTTCCGGCAGAAAAAGGGCTTTGGGGATTGCCCACTCTTGTCAATAATGTTGAAACTTTCTCGCATATTCCTTTCATTGTTGAAAAAGGTCATGAGGAATATTCTAAGATTGGAACAGAAGGCTCTAAAGGAACTAAATTGTTTTGCGTAAGCGGAAATGTTACAAATACCGGAGTTTACGAACTTCCAATGGGAATTACTCTTAAGGAGCTTATTTTTGATATTGCAGGTGGTATGAAAGAAGGATTTGAATTTAAAGGAGCTCTTCTTGGTGGTGCTGCGGGTACATTTATTGACAGCTCGTTTCTTGATGTGCCATTAGCATACGAAACTCTTAAAGAAAAAGGCGCTACACTTGGATCTGGCGCAGTAATCATCATAGATGATAAAACAAATTTAAAGGAAATGATGATTTCCATATTATCATTTTTTAAACATGAATCTTGCGGAAAATGTGTTCCTTGCAGAATAGGCACAACTTTACTTTATGAGAGAATCAAAAAGCCTCAGCTTAATGAAAACGACTTTTTGTGGATGCAAACTCAGGCATCATATATGGTAAAAAACTCTCTCTGTCCATTGGGACAAAGTCCTGATCTTCCGATAAAAACAGTTGTAAAATTCTTTAAAAACGATTTATAATGTCGAAAATAATTGAAATTCAAATAGATAGCAAAGTCGTTAAGGCGGCAGAAGGCTCAAACCTATTGCAAGTTGCCAGAGATAACGGATTTGATATTCCCGGATTATGTTATCATAAAAAACTTACCCCAACAGGTGCCTGCCGCTTGTGTGTTGTTAAAATCGATAATACTCCTGGGCTGATTATGTCTTGCACAGTGCCGGTAAAAGAAGGTATGAAAATTACGGCCTTTGACGAAGAGCTGGAACAAAACCGCAGACATACTCTTTCATATTTGCTTGCAGAACATAATGAAGAATTTGACGACTCTTATGAAGATGAAATTCGACCATTAATTAAACGATATAATCTTGAGAAACCTGAAAACAGACCACTTAAACCTATATGGCAAGGGATTCCGAGAGTAGTAGATAATACTTCTCCCGTTCTCACATACGATTCTTCAAAATGTATAAGGTGTTTTCGTTGTATAAAGGCCTGTGATGAAATTCAGGGTAAAGGTGTTCTGAGTTTTGCCGACAGAGGAATTTCAAAGTATATTGTTGCGGGATTTGGTGAATGGTTTAATTCTGAATGTGATGGATGTGGAGAGTGTATTCAACTTTGTCCGACCGGAGCAATTGTTGAAAAACCATTCCGAGAGTCGTTGAAAATCAGCGAAATAGACAGTAAAGTAATTACAACTTGCCCGTATTGCGGTGTTGGTTGCCAAACTGAAATATTTGTAAAAAATGACACTATTGTTAGAGTTGACGGTGTTGACGATGTTTCTCCTAATGATGGCAGATTATGTGTAAAAGGTCGTTTTGGCTATCAATACGCAAACAGCAAAAAAAGACTTACTCACCCAATGATAAAAAGAAACGGGGTGTTTGAAAAAGTCAGTTGGGATGAGGCGCTGGATTTTGTTTCAAGCAAATTTTCTGAAATTAAGCAGAAGTACGGCAGCAAATCTTTGGCAGGCTATAGTTCCGCAAAATGCAGCAATGAAGAGAATTACATTTTCCAAAAATTCATTAGAATAGCCTTTGGAAATAATAATGTTGATTATTGCACCCGCCTTTGCCATGCATCTACTGTTACAGCAATGTTGAAATCATTTGGCGACGGAGCAGGAAGTAACTCAATTGAAGACTTTGAAACCACTGATTGCCTGCTGGTTACAGGCAATAATATTATAGATACACATCCTATTACAGCCACTTATGTAAAAAGAGGCAAAGCCGCAGGACAAAAGATTATTGTTATTGATCCCAAATGGACACCTCTCGTTAAGTATGCTGATGTGTGGTTGCAGCCCAAATTAGCTACCGATGTGGCTCTTCTCAACGGTTTGATAAACATTATAATTGAGAATGGCTGGATTGATAAAAACTTTATTGAAAACCGGGTTGAAGGAGGAATGCAAGCGTTTGAAAGCCTTAAAGAGCTGGCTTCCAAATATACTCCTGAAAAGACTGAAGAGATTACAGGAGTTTCTAAGGAAAAGCTATACGAGGCAGCAAAAATATATGCAACAGCCAAAACTGCAATGATTGCAACCGGTATGGGTATGAGTCAGCAGACTGTTGGAACTAACAATGTGTTTTCTCTAATCAATATGTGCCTGATTACCGGACAGATAGGGAAGGAGCTTTGCGGTTTAAATCCCCCACGAGGACAAAACAATGTACAGGGAGCCACAGACGTAGGTGCCAGTCCGGTGAATTATCCCGGATATATTCCTGTTACAAACGAAGATAACAGAAAGAAAGTTGCTGAGATTTGGAAAGTGCCATTTGAAAGCCTCGACCCAAAACCCGGGCTTACTACTATTGAAATTATGAATGCTGCTTATGATGGAGAAATAAAAGCTATGTATATAATGGGCGAAAATCCTGTTGTTACTGACCCCGACAGACATCATACGGTTGAGGCAATAAAAAAACTTGATTTTCTGGTAGTTCAGGATATTTTTGAAACAGAAACTACCGAATTTGCGGATGTCATTTTGCCTGCTGCTTCTCTGTATGAAAAGGATGGCACGGTTGTAAATTCTGACAGAAGAGTGCTTCGCCTCAGAAAGGCAATAAGCGCTCCCGGTGAAGCCCGCCAGGATTGGCAAATTTGTGTTGACATTGCTGAGAGAATGGGCTTTAAAATAGGTAGTTATAATTCTCCTGAAGATATTTTTGCAGAATTAGCAAAAGCAGCTCCGATTTTTGGTGGAATAACTTTTGCCAGAATTGAAAAACATGGAATTCAATGGCCATGTTATGATGAAAACCATCCCGGAACATCAACTTTGTTTTTAGAAAAATTCAATACAGAATCAGGCAAAGCCAAAATCTTCCCCGTTGATTATAAAGAACAAAGCGAAACGCCAAATACAAATTATCCATTAGTGATGAATTCCGGAAGGCTGTTATATCAGTATCATTCTGCCACAATGTCGAGAAAAAGTAAAGTCCTAAATGCCTACGCAAATGAGGCTTATATAATAATCAATCCCGAAGATGCAGTAAAGCTTGGACTCAAAGACGGTGATAAGGTAAAAGTAACATCCCCACGAGGCAGTCTCGAAACAACAGCAAAAGTAAGCGATGAGGTTTTGAAAGGAGAAACTTTTATGCCCTGGCATTTTAATGAAGCCCCGGTAAACGCACTGACCCGCAACGAGATAGACCCAATGTCGAAGATAGGGCCGTTTAAGTATTCGGTTGTGAGGGTGGAGAGGGTTTAATGCTCCTTTACCCGGAAGCTTTGTTCCGCTATCGCGGAAGCTGGAAGTTCTTCACGCTAGAACTGGAAGCTTCCGAAGGAACTTCCAGCTTCGGGTTTATTTTTATTTGGGAATCCTATCCAAAATCAGCATTGTATCATACTCCAGTTTCGAGAAAGCAAACCATTTCTTACCAAGATCCTTTAATGAAGCACCAAAATGATAAACTTCATCATCTATAATTAAAAAACGATCATGACTTCTATCAAATTTATTAATCGAAATATTAGCATATTGCTTTTGCACTTTAGACATATCAAGGTTAAGAGAATTTTTTGTAAAAATCTTAACTTTAACAATCTCTTTGGCTTTTGTGAATAATTCAAGGATTGATTCATCCAAGTAATTATCAATTAAAATTATTTCACGTTGAGCCTTTCTAATAAGTTTAGACACGAACAAATATGCATCAAACACTTGACCATCAAAGAAAATGCCTTGTGGAGGTTCTGTTAGTTTTAACGCCCCAAAAATTTCTTCAAAGTTTTTGTCTGTTTTAATTTGATATTCAATTTGTTTTCTTTCAAGTTTGTCCAATCTATATAAAACATCTTTGTTCTTAAGAAGAAAATTACGCATAGCGACAAAAGCGCGCATAATCTTAACATTAACCTCCACTGCTTTATTGCTTCTCAACACAGAAGAAAGCATGGCTACACCTTGCTCTGTGAAAGCAAAAGGCAATTGATAAGAAAATTTCAAATTATAGAGGTGGTCACAATTTGTGACCACCTCCTCTTTTTACTTTTTTGAAATTCGAAACATAAAATCATCAGGGAAGCGCTCAATATTTCTTTTAACGGCTTGATTTAATTTTTTAGTTTCAACAGCATAAAGTTCTGCTAAATCAAAATCAAGCATTACCTGAACACCTCTTATTTCGTAGATTCTGTTTTTGATGTTTTGAATTGGCAATTCATGTTGAGTCATAAATATTTGCATTATGTTATATATGGCTATTATATATCGACAAATATAACATAATATATGTTTATACACGTTAAGCCATTGCAAATATATTTTCCGTTCCTTCATCCGGAAGTTTCCAGTTCCTTCGGAAGCTGGAAATTCCTTACATCCCCGCCCTCAATTTTTTCGGTAAGCCCTCAACAACCAAATCATAAGAATCTTTTATCCATTCTTTTATTTGCTTATCAGTGAGGCGGCCGCTAGTTTTGATGCTGTTCCAATGTTTTTTGTTCATATGATAACCGGGAGTTACTTCATCAAATTGCTCTCTTAGCATTATTGCTTTTTCAGGGTCACATTTTACATTTATATAATCAAAAGCATCAATATCAGCGAGGCAAAACATTTTTCCCATTACATAAAAAACCAAAGTGGTTTCATCAAAAGGCAGCTTTTCTTCAACGTTTTTGAAAGAAAGGCAATAGTCGCGGAATTCTTCGATGTTCATGGTCAGATTTTATAGGTAGAACAAAACTTTATTAATTTCTCATCCTCTCCCCAAGCTCCTGCAACTTGTATTCCAATCGGTAGTCCGGAGTTTATTTTATCCCCCGGAATTGTGAGTGTCGGAACTCCCATAAATGTCCATGGCAGATTCATTAACGGACTGCCTGTCGATTCTAATCCTTTTGGGGCAGTGTCTATTGCAGATGGACTTATCCAAAGGTCAATTCCTTCAGATTCTGATATTTGTCGGAAAGTATTTTTAACACGATTCTGCAAGTCAAACGCCTCAGAAATAGCTGTTTGTGAAATACTTTGACCTTCTGCAATTAACTTTTTGGAATGTTCGCTGAAAAGATTTCCATATTCATTGAATCTGTCTTGGTGAACAAGTGCAAACTCTGAGGCAACAATATTTCTATGTGCTTTATTTATCATATCAATATTCTCGAAAACATCAATTTCCAACACAGAAAAGCCTCGCATTCTAAAATCCTTAGTTTTATTATAAAACCAATCGATAACTTCATTTGTACACTGTTGAATGAATTCGCCTATTGGAATTCCAATAACCGGTTTTTGATTAATTACTTCGGGCACTTCGGACCAATTTTCAACAAGCAAACTTGCTACAAGTTCAACACATTCAATATCTTGAGTAAAAAAGCCAACATGATCGGCGGTTGGAGAAAACGGAACAACTCCCTTAGTTGAAATTCTTCCTGAAGTAGGTTTAAAAGCACACACTCCACAATAAGATGCAGGTCGAGAAAGAGATCCAATTGTTTGAGTACCAAGAGCCAAAGGGGCAATTCCTGCAGACACTGCAGCAGCAGAACCGCTGCTTGAGCCTCCGGGAGTATGCTCAGTATTGTGTGGGTTTCTTGTTGGTCCGGGCTGAAAGTAAGCAAACTCTGTTGTTACTGTTTTTCCTAGAATTAAAGCTCCGGCATTTTTAAATTTCGTTACAACTTCTGATTCTTTATCTTCAAAAGAGGATGCAGGAAGTTTTGACCCTGCATGAGTTTCAAATCCGTCAACTACAAAAATATCTTTAACACCAATCGGAATTCCGAACAATGGTGGGCGGTTATTTGGGTCAGGATATTTGGCTAGTAATTCTTTTGCAGATTGTAGCAGGCGGTTTCTTCTGTCGGGCTCGGGTAAAAGAGAATGAATTCGGGGTTCAACATCTTCTATCCTATCACATAATTCATTAATAAACTGTTCCAAAGGAAGTTCATTTGTCCGCAGTCTATGGGCAATTTCAAAAAGAGGCAGATTATGAATGTATTTTCCCATTAGACATGATTTTTACAATACTCCACTTTCTTTAAGCTCATTAACTTCATCTTCAGATAAGCCAAGAAAATTTGACAGCACTTCGAAATTATGTTCTCCGATTTCAGGAGCTGCATTTCTTGTTGTTCTTTCATCTAATAAGCTCATTTTTATCGGATTACCCGCAATTTTTATTGTGCCTGCTTTTTTATCCTCAACCTCAACAATCATATTTCTGGCATTAATCTGAGGTTCGGAAAACAGCTTTTCAATAGTATTAATCGGGCCGCAAGGTACGCCGGCATTGTCAATAATTTCAACCCATTCAGCGGCTGTTTTTGTTGCAAAAGTACTGTCAAGTTCTTTAACCAGATTTGTAAGATTTTGGGTTCGCAAATCATTTGTTATAAAATGATCATTAATTAAAAGATCCTTTCTGTCAATAACTTCACACAACTTTTTCCATAAGGAATCATTTCCGGCAGCAACAACAAAATAGCTGTCGCTTGCTTTAAATGCCTGAAATGGCGCAATAGTAGGATGTCGGTTTCCCAATGGCTGAGGAGATTTGCCTTCAACCTGATAACGAGTTATAGCATTTTCCAAAATAGAAACCTGACAATCAAGCATGGCAACATCAACTTTTTGCCCTAAGCCGGTATTGTTGCGATGCTGCAAAGCTGCCAGAATTCCGATTGCAGAATATAAAGATGCAGTAATATCTCCCAACGACATTCCCACCCGAGTAGGTGGGGTTTCTGGCCAACCTGTAATGCTCATTATACCACCCATAGCCTGAGCCAGAATATCGTAAGAAGCTTTTTGAGAACTAGGACCCGAATGGCCGTATCCCGAGGATGCAGCGTAAATTAACTTAGAATTTAACTGATTAAGAGTTTCATAGCCCAATCCGAGTTTTTCCATAGTTCCGGGTCGGAAATTTTCAATTACGATATCAAAATGTTTAATCAATTCTTTAAAAATCTCTTTGCCTTTTTCCGTTTTAAGATTAATGGATATGCTTTTTTTCTCCCTGTTAATGCTCAGAAAATAAAGACTTTGGCCATTCTTAAACGGTCCGAAACATCTGGCATCATCACCTGTCCCTGGTACTTCAACCTTTATCACTTCCGCTCCTAAGTCGCTAAGAATCATGGTACAAAATGGTCCTGCCAAAACTCTGGTCAGGTCTAGTATTTTAATTTTTTCAAGAGGTTTCATCCGTAAATATTTGATTTATACTGTTTAATGCTTTAGGTTTGATATAATAGGTGTTTCCTTATTTAATGCGCTATGGAAAAAAGTTCCACGCAAAATACGCAAAATTCAAATTTAAAATTTAAAAGTGCGCAAAGATTCAGCTTAAACCTATTTTATTAATCTAAACTTTATGTCAAACATCAAAACCCTGCTCTTCCCAATTAAAAACCACAACATTTAATATTTACTTTAACTGCCTTTGCGGTTTTTGTGTATTTAATTTTGCGGTTTTTGCGAGAAACTTTTAATGCTCATTTTGTTATGTTTAACATGATATGAATAACAGTTTCCAACATTTCTGTTTCCTGTTTATTCTTTTTCCTTTTTTAATATTTCCAAACAGATTTTCTCCGCTGTAATCGGCATTGTTTTAATTCTGATACCCAGTGCATTATCAATTGCATTGGCAATCATGGGTGCAACCGGAATCATTGTGTGTTCGCCCATACCTCTGGCACCAAACGGCCCATCAGGTTGTGCAACCTCGATAATTATAGGTATAATTTCATCCGGCACATCCAGTGCTGTTGGTATTTTATAATCAGTAAAGTTTGGGTTCAGCATTTTGCCTCTATGGTCAAACTTCATATCCTCGTAAAGAACGGTAGAAATCCCTTGCATTATACCACCAACAATTTGACCATCAACCAGGCTGGGATTCAAAGCTTTGCCACAATCTACAGCTTCCACAATCTTTTTCACCTTCACTTTTCCGGTTTGCTTGTCAATTTCAATAATTGCGGCGGCAGCTCCAACAGTGTAATGAACGTTCGGATGTCCGCCCTGGCTGGTTTCCGGATTTGCATTTGTAGAAGTATATTCAGGCATAAACGAGCCTCTGCCAATTATAGGGCCGCCTTTAAAAGTGCCATCTTCCATCTGAATTCCGTTTATTACAAAATCCCTTAAAGCCAACTCAAAACTTGGATCAGACTTGCACTTAACCTTTTCATCTTCAAGATATAACATATCCTTAGGAAGGAAATTTGTTCTTGCAATAAGGTCAAAAATCTGATCTCTTGCATCGATTGCGGCTTTTTTAACAGCATTTCCGCAGCCCCACGTAATGTGAGATGCTACTGTTTGCCATTCGTAAGGATTACGGTCAGTATCAGGGTTTTCTGTTCGAATTTTTGAAGTAGGAACAGATAATATTTCGGCAGCAATTTGCGCCATAACGGTTAAAAATCCTTGTCCAAGATCCATTCCGGAAACAAGCAGATTTATACTTGCATCTTCATTCATTTTCAAGAAACAAGATGAAGAAGCATTTGGAGGCATGGCTGGAGCTTTCCAGAATAGAGAAAATCCTTTACCAATAGCAATATCCGGATTAGAAGATTTAAGTTTTTCGCTCCATTTAATTTCTTTCTCAACGGCATCAATTGCCTGAAGCAAACCATTAGGATTCATGTGAGCTCCGTAGGCAGTAAGGTCACCTTCTTTAATTGCATTGCGTCGGCGAATTTCGATAGGATCAATACCAAGATGTTTTGCAATACGATCCATGTGAGATTCTAAACCGAAAAGAAACTCAGAATAACCGAAACCGCGATAAGGACCTCCGGGGGGAAGGTTTGTATAAATGCAATATGAGTCAATAGAAGCATTTTCAACTTTATATGGTCCGATTGCAGAAAGTCCAACAGCATTAACAACATTAGCGCCATATTCTACATAAGCACCCGCATCCCAGAAAAGCTCATGGTGCAGCGCAGTAATGCGGCCGTCTTTTTTCACACCGATTTTCAGCTTTGCAACAACGCCCAATCTTTGGTAAGTGTTATAAAATTCTCTTTCACGGTTCCACAAAACTTTCACCGGATGTCCTTGTACTTTCATGGCTACGGCAGCAGCAATAATTTCCATTGTAACACCGGCTTTAGAGCCGAATCCGCCACCAACATGAGGAGCAATTACTCTTACGTCGTTATGCTTTAAACCTAAAGGCGCCAAAGCATTTGCAAACAAATTACGCTGAGTATGAGGTGATTGTGAAGAAGCCCAAACAGTAAGTCGGCCTGAATGATCATATTTTGCAACGGCTGCGTGGTATTCTATCGCGCAATGAGAGTAGCGTGGAACTTCATAAGTATCTTCCAATACATAATCAGCATCTTTAAATCCTTGATCTACATTCCCTTTGCGTATTTTTCTATGATGAGCGATATTTGATTTTGGCTTTGGGAAAAACCATGGCACATGCTCATAATTTTCCAAATCAGGGTGAATCAAATCTGCGTTTTTCTTAACAGCATCGATCGGACTAAGCACTTTGGGAAGAGGTGCATAGCTGACTTTCACCAGTTTAGCAGCTTTTTTTGCAGCCTGAGGCGTGCGAGCCACAACTGCGGCTATTTGTTCTCCAAAAAACCTGACTCTATCCTGTGCAAAAATGAATCGATCTTTCATATAAAGACCAAAATTGTAAGGAAAGTCTTTGCCCGTTACAACCGCCAAAACTTCCGGAACTTTCTCAGCTTCAGAAGTATCTATGCTTAAAATCATTGCGTGAGCGTGAGGCCCTTCAACAATTTCAGCATAAAGCAAGTCGGGACCAAATTCCAAATCGTCTGTGTAAAGAGCTGCTCCGGAAACCTTTTCTTTTCCATCAACCCTTATAGCTGATTTCCCAATAAATTTATATTCTTCCATGATTTAATGCTTTTTAGTTACTTCCAAAACAGCGTCAATTACAGGTTTATATCCGGTACAGCGACACAAATTTCCTGCGATAGACTCCTTAATTTCATGCTCTGATGGATGAGGATTTTTCTTAATCAGTTCAGTAACAGAAAGAATCATTCCGGGTGCGCAATACCCACATTGGTATGCATTCCTTTCATTGAGAGCAGTCTGTAATGGGGTTAATCCATCTTTGGATATTCCTTCCAGAGTAAGAATGTCCTGACCATCAACTTCGATGGCAAAAATCAGACAGCTTCTTACCGTTTTACCATTTAAGATGACGGTACATGCTCCGCAATCTCCGCTATCGCAGCCGCATTTCGGACTTTTTACACCCATTTTATCACGAAGCACTTCAAGTAGTCCTTCATTTGGTGCAACATATATATAACGCAATTCTCCGTTTAGAGTAAATGAAATCTTTTTCATATCATTACTTTTTAGTAATTAGTTTTGGCTTTTTTAATCTTTCAACTGCTGTGTTAATAGCTCTTTCAAACATCACCTTTGTCATGTGCATTCTATACTCTTTAGTTGCTCTGACATCCGTTATAGGAGCTATAATCTTACTAATCATCTCTTTAGCATCAGCAATAGATTGAGAATTAATGCCTTTTTCCTTAATAAATGCTTCCAGCTTTGGTGAGCGTTTTGGAATTGGTCCCACAGAACCAAAGGCCACATTACACTTTCCGTCAGAAAACAGCAACACTCCAACATTTGCCTGCGACAAATCTTCGCCTGAGTACCGCATCATTTTTTGATATGCACCGGCATATTTCAGTTTTGGGATTGGAATAGAAACGTGAGTAACCAATTCCTTTTCTCCGATTGCAGTTTTTCTGTTATCAACAAACCATTTTTGCACAGTCACATCACGCTGACCGTCAACGCTTAAGCAGTGAATAGTTGCGTCATGAACCAACAATGGAGCTGCACTATCCATACATGCAACTGCCGAGCAGATATTTCCAACCATTGTAGCACGATTTCTAACACCATTGGAGGCAACCAAACCGGCAGCTTCATACAAGATGTATGCATTATCCTGAACAGCTTTGGATTCAAGGATTTCATTAAAAGTAACCAGAGCACCAATGTGCAATCTATCATCAATAATTTCAATCTTTCTTAAAGAATCAATGCCTTTAATGTCGATTAAAACTTCAGGAACTCTAAATCCTTGTTTTACTTCATTAGCCAGGTCGGTACCTCCGGCTAATACTCTGGCATTTTTACCATGCTTGCCAAGCAGTTGAATTGCCTCTTCAAGAGTCAAAGGCTTTTCATAGCCAAATTCATAGGGGATAGCCATAAAAAAATATTTTAAGTGATAGCCAAATTAAGCGTCAATTGCAATTACTCTGCACATTGCTGATTCCATTTCAATTCCTTTTATAGGGAACAAACCAATCCAAACGCGCTTGTTGTTTACTTTATTAATGTCGCCACCAATATTTTCTGCATGAACCAATCCTTTTGGGAATAGTTTAAGATGCATAACCTGATAATATTCTTCAGGAGGAAACAATTCGTCCCATTTTTTGCCATATTTTGCAACAATTTTGGCTTCTGCCTCCTTGAATCTTTTTGGATGCCAGTCGCGAATAATTGTATTCATAGGATGATCAGCACTACCGCAGTCAACTCCAATCCATTTTATTTCCATATCAAGTGCCCACTTATGAAATTCGGGGCTTGGTCCGGGGTGATTTACAAAATATCTTACTTCATCGCTTTCCGGCTGATCCCACGCATACCTATGATAACCGGTATTGATAATAAGGATATCGCCTTTTTTAACTTCAACTTTTTTCATAATCATCTCAGGAGAGTAAAGGCTATAATCTTCAACCTCATCAGAAATATCAACAACAACTCCCGGTCCATACCAAAAATCCAGTGGTGTATTTCCAATAGAGCGACCGCTGGAGTGGAAATGGATTTCGCCATCTATGTGAGTTCCAACATGATGGCTTGTAGTCATAATCTGACCGTTAGCTCCTTGTCCCATATGAGCGCCGGCAATACGCTTGAAATATTGTAATTGCAAAGGCATATAACTAGGCCATGGTGGAGTATGAATGCTTAAAGGTTGAGTTAAATCATAAATTTTTGCTTCACTCATCATTTTAAAAAGATCTTCTTTTGTCATAACGATAATGTTTTAGTTTATAGAATTGATATATGTTTTTAAATAATTTCTTTACCTAATCCTTCAAAGGCTTTTCTAAACGGCTCCATTGGCGCGCTTAAAACGCCTGCTCCAACTTGTCCAACGCCGGGATTTTTATGTGCAACACCGGTGTCAATAAATGGAGTAATGTTTTTTTCAATAACTTTTCTAACGTCAATTCCTGTGGGTGTGCCTCTGAAATTGAGGTAAGGAATCTGATAAACATTGTTTTCACCTGCTGTAATTTCGTACATATCCAAAGTATATTGCACGGCATCATTAGCGGTGCCACCAACAAACTGGACAATAGCCGGTGCAGAGGCAATTGCAAATCCGCCCAGTCCTAATGTTTCAGTAATTGAGCTATCACCAATATCAGGATTTGCATCATCTTTTGTATATCCCGGAAAAAACAGTGCATCAGGCAAAAGAGCTTTGTCAACGAACCATTTGTTTCCTGTTCCGGCTAGCTGTACTCCGAAATCAGTTCCATTCCTTGCCATAACAATTGCAATGCTGCTAAAAGGTATATTTCGGGCAGCATCTAAACAACATTTTGCAGCCGGCATAGATAAATTAAGGAAAAAATGATCGTTGCCATTAATGAAATTCAATACACTGATAGCATCCTCTTTTTTGTTTGCAGTTTCGACAATCGCCGGAGCCAAAGCCCTGTATAGCAGAGAATTGCCTGCTCTGTTGCGATTATGTACTTCATCTCCCATGTGAAGTGCCTGAGCGATAAGGTTTTTAAGATCGATTTTTCCAAGTTTTTCTACCGCAGATTTGAGGATGGGATACATTACTTTTTCCATCCATTTAAGTCTTTCAATAACATCAGCACTAAAAGCACCATAACGTAAAACTTTTCCAAGGCCTTCGTTTTGTGTGCAAAAAGCCAGATTGCCGTTGGTTTCATTTTTTACTATAAATACCGGCATGGAGGCAGAAATAATTCCTGCCATTGGTCCAACAGAAGAATGCTCATGGCAAGGGGCGTATTCAATTTTCCCTGACGCGGCAAGCTTTTCAGATTCTTCCGGTGTATTTGCCAGTCCTTCATAAATCAGAGCACCGATGATTGCTCCTCTGGTAGGGCCGCACATTCTGTCCCATGTAATTGGCGGTCCTGAATGTAAGATAAGATTCTTTTTCATGCCCGGAATTACGTTTATGGCAATTTCTAATCCTATAAGAGCGGGTTTGCCGTTTAAGATAATTTCCAGCGCTTTTTTGTTTGCTTCATCAATTTTTTGTTTGTTGGCGGCAATAGCTGAAGCAGATTTGGAATTAACATCAACGGGGGGCTTCCATTTTACCTGAACGGCCTCAGCTCCAACCTGATCAAGATTATCTTTGAATGAGGATAATCCGGTGTTGATTACTCTTAGTTTTTTATTTAAAAGGGTGTTTATAGACATAATGTATTTTTATAGAATGAATCTTTTAAGAACTTTTTTTGGTTACACAGTGTTTCGCAATGTTTTCACAGTGTTACACAGTGTAAAAATGTATAAATCTACACTGTGATACTCTGTGATTACACTGTGCGACTCTGTATAATTTTTATTTTTATTTATAAAAGAACTTTTTTGGTTACACAGTGTTTCACAATGTTTTCACAGTGTTTCACAGTGTAAAAAAGCACTATCCACTCTGTGAAACTCTGTGCCTACTCTGTGTAACTCTGTGTAATTTTTGTTTTTATTTATAAAAGACCTTTTTTTTGTTACACAGTGTAAAAATGCACAAATCTAAACTGTGATAATCTGTGCTTACACTGTGCGACACTGTGTAATTTTTTTTTATAAAATGAACCTTTTTATTCCGTCTCTGAGGCTTTTTACATTGAAATTAAATAGTAGCCCGATTTTTTTGTCACTAAATTTTAAATATGTTAATACTTGAGCAAAATGGACGTCACAAAAGGAATCAACAGTTTTTAGTTCAACAATTACCTTATCTTCTACGAGTAAATCTATTCTATAACCACAGTTTAAACTGACTTCTTCATAAACGACCGGAACTGGTTTTTCTTCTTCTACTTTGAGGCCTTTCTTTTTCAATTCATAAGATAGGCAGGCCTTGTATGCAGATTCTAGTAGTCCCGGGCCGAGTGCTGTATGAACTTTATAGGCTGAATCAATGATTTCTTTTGTTATATCATTAATATCCATGTTTTCTGTTTTTTGTTTTATTGTTTTTTTTTGTTACACAGTGTTGCACAATGGTTTCACAGTGTTACGCAGTGTAAAAATGCACATATCTACTCTGTGAAACTCTGTGCCTACTCTGTGTAACTCTGTGAAATTTTTATTTTTATTTATGATAGAACTTTTTTAGTTACACAGTGTAAAAATGCACAAATCCACACTGTGAAACTCTGTGCTTACACTGTGCGACTCTGTGTAATTTTTTTAATAATTATAAAAGAACTTTAAAAAACACTTATTTATTTACAATTTTACTCACCAGCTTTGCTGCGGCTACATTAGACGGCATTACTATTACGCCTGCACTTTCGAGTTGTTTAATTACTTCTTTCCTGTTTTGAGGATCTCCGTCGGTGCCGGTTACCGAACAAATAAATAACAAGTTCGGAGCCGTTTTTGTTGCATTTTTAATAACAGGCACAAGTTCCGCCGCCGGCGAAATATGAGAACCGTATCCCAAAACAACATCAAACAGAATTATAGCAACCTCATTATCAGCAGCTTCCTCAGCAATCCTTTTATTTCTAAGAGAAAAATCAATCATAGGGTGAGGCCTGCCGGAAGTAAACTCATCATCACCCAAATCAAGAATTGTGTGCTCCTTACTTTTCCACAGATTATCCAGTTTAAAATCCTCATTCAGAGGAGTATTGCTGTACACAAACCCGATAGTATCCTTAAGTATTAGCTGAGCTTCATCGCATAAGGTTCCACCGCTGAATAATCCGCGTACATATTTTCCCCTAATCTTTTTTGAGAGCTTTTCCGCAAGATTCGCAGTCTCTTTTTCCCTATTATCAAGCATTTCCTTCGCATGATCTATGTTTTTACCTTTAGAAATGCTTACAGCGATTAATGCAGCTTCTTCAAGATTTGCGGCCGGGATTGCTCCTGCTTTAGCTATCACATCTGGATTTCCACCAATAAAAATACCCACAACAGGCTTTTTTATGTTTTTTATCTCAGCAGCAATTTTATCAAGAACCTCAGGATGAGGCGGTTTGCTTATCAAAACAATGCAATTTGTCTCTTCATCATTGTTAAGAGCCCTTAGTGCTTCTATAAACATTATACCACCAATTTCTTTCTTCACATCCCTGCCACCTGTACCAATGGCCTGAGAAATTCCTGCTCCATTGTTTGAAATGATAGAACTAACTTCCTGTAAACCTGTTCCCGATGCTGCAACAATACCGATGTCGCCTTTATTTACAACATTTGCAAAAGCTAGCGGAACACCATTAATGATGGCAGTTCCACAATCCGGACCCATCAGTAAAAGCCCTTTTTCTTTGGCGATTTTTTTCAAATCCAGCTCATCTTCAATACTCACATTATCAGAAAAAATCATCACATGAAGGTTTTTATCAAGAGCCTTTTTTGCTTCTTTTGCAGCGTATTTTCCGGCAATAGAAATCAGACAAAGGTTAGCTTCCGGAAGTTGCTCAACAGCTTGGTCAAGACTGTGCAATACAGAGGCAGTGTTATTCTCCTGTTTTTTAAGAAGTTCTTTAAGAATGTCAGAAACTTTGCTAATTGCCTCATCTGCAACAGTTTCGGTATTTGCTTTTATGCTGATTAAAAGATCAGTATCATTAAGCGCCTCAAATTCAGGGATTAACAAACCTGCTGAATTCAGTATTGCTTTATTCTCATTTGTACCCATAACCACGGAAGAGTCGATTACGCCCTCAATTTCATTGAGTTTTTTAGATACAATCATCAGGGTAACTGAGTCGTAATAAGCTCCTTTTTTGGCAATTCCTTTTATAATCATATTCCAATTTTGTTTTGAACAGAAAAAATGTATCCGGATAGCAAATCGGCTCCGGAAGTTGCACCCATTGAAAAAAGTTCATTCAAATTATCAGAGACTAATTTCGATTGGGATGCTAAATATACGAAATTTTTGAGCAAATAAAAACAGTTTCCGTTTTTCGCATTAAGCAAAAATGAGTTAGAAAGAGGGTTTTTTCCAATAGAAGCATTGTAGATTTTGTTTCTTAAATTGGCTAAAGGTTTTTGGTGTTTGAATTCGTTAAAGTGCAAGCCATAAAGCATACCTGCAATAAAATCATCTCCTGATGGTGTAAGACCTTTGCCGGTTCCCTTGAGCATTTTAACACCCTCCACAATTTCTCCAAATTTAATTATTTCAGATGCGTTCAATGAGTTCTTCATAAAATGCGAATCAAATCCGCTTTTAAAAAAGCTTTGTTTTTCAGCAAGCAAAACAAACAACATACTTTCCGGAGCAAACAATTCATTGTATTCATTAGGAATAATTTGAAGATTAATTTCAAGCGTCAGAATATCAAGTGCGGAATAATCCACCTTGGAATCGTAAAATTCTGTTTGAGGAAGAATGTTTACATCATTAAGAAATACAGAATTTTCGGAAATCAGGACATTGGTATATTGTGCAATATTCTCATTATCAATATAAATAGAATTGGCAGAGATGTTTTTTTTAAGATTTGTGATAAAGATAAGTTCACTATTTGCATTAATAAAATTGCAAACGTTTTTGAATGTAGAATGAATAATAAATGCGCCTTGAGGCAATAAATCGCCAAGAATGATTTTTTCCATAAAACACAAATGTAGTGATTATTGGAAATACAAATAAAGCTGAAAGGAGTAATTCAGTTATTGGATAAGGTGAAAAAAGAGCGGTCCTGTTTTAACCCTCCCTACGTCAAAAAGCTCAACAGAATACCTGCTGCAATTGCGCTTCCGATTACCCCTGATACGTTTGCTGCCATTGCATGCATAAGCAGGTGATTTGTTTTGTCGTACTCAAGTCCAATATGTTGCGAAACTCTTGCGCTATCAGGGACGGCAGAAACTCCGGCATTGCCGATTAGTGGGTTTACTTTATTTTCTGATGAGCTAAAAAGGTTCATAACTTTTGCAAATAGTACACCGCTGAAAGTAGCAATAACAAAAGATCCGGCTCCAAGAGCAAAAATTAACATAGATTCTTTTGTAAGAAATACAGTTGCTTGTGTAGAAGCTCCAACCGTAAGTCCAAGGAAAATAGTAATAATGTCAATTAGCGATGTTCTGGCGGTTTCGGCAAGTCTGTTTGTGACGCCACTTTCTTTTAGCAAGTTGCCAAAAAATAGCATTCCAAGCAAAGGCAGTGCAGTTGGCATAATGAAAGTTGTAAGTAGAATACCAACGATAGGGAAAATAATTTTTTCCTGCTTTGGGACAGCTCGTGGAGGTTTCATTCTTATTAGGCGTTCTTTTTTTGTTGTAAGAAGCCTCATAATTGGGGGTTGAATTACAGGCACAAGCGCCATGTATGAATAGGCCGCAATAGCTATTGGTCCGATAAACTCGGGTGCAAGTTTTGATGAAAGGAATATTGCAGTAGGGCCATCTGCACCACCGATAATAGCGATAGCACCTGCTTGTTCGGGCAGAAATCCGAGCAGCAAAGCAAAAGAGTAAGCAGCAAAAATTCCAAACTGAGCAGCAGCGCCAAGAAAAACG
The DNA here is from genome assembly GCA_018335675.1 of Bacteroidota bacterium. GTDB lineage: Bacteria > Bacteroidota > Bacteroidia > Bacteroidales > UBA7960 > PWND01. Next base: position 20,762 of record JAGXRQ010000037.1, read on the forward strand.
AGTTTAGGTTTAGACAGCAATGAAGAAAAGTCTGTCATTGCGCCAATTCCGAGAAAAATTATTGGAGGGTATAGGCCCTTTTGAACCCCAAAATACAATTGATTTAAAACACTTCCTTCTTCATAAATCCCGATTTGTAAGCCGGCATTTTCAGCAAAAGGAATATTACCCATAATAATTCCAAATCCAATTGGTATAAGGAGAAGAGGTTCATAATGCTTAGTTATAGCGAGGTAGATAAAAAACAATCCAACGCAAATCATTATTATATGTCCCCACGTTACATTTGCAAAGGCTGTATAGCCGATAAACTCTCCAATTTGCTGAATTATAAACTGAAACAAACCAACATTTTCCATATTAATCTCCTATTTCAGTAAGAATATCACCTTCCATAACTGTTTGCCCCGGACGCACTTTCACTGCAATTATTTTTCCTTCTCTGTCAGACTCAATAGAGTTTTCCATTTTCATGGCTTCTAGCACCATCAATTTTTGTCCAACTTTTACAATATCTCCAGGATGAACCAATATTTCAAGAATTGTAGCAGGAAGCGGAGACTTCACTAAACCTGTACCAGCTTTTGTCTGAGCTTTTGTTCCGGTAGATTCGGATGGAGTAGAATCAGTTGCAGGAACAGCCTTTTCCCTAACAAGCTTAGGAGTTTTTACAGGCTGAATAGCTTTTTCTACTTCAACTTTATATTCCGACCCATTTATTTCTAAATCAATAGTATTATCTTCTATTGATTTGATAGTCACGTCGTAAGCATTTCCGTGTATAGTAAACTTATAATTTTTCATCTGATATTTATTTGGGCATATTTCTTAATCCATATATTTTCGAACTCCAGGGTGAGTATGTTCTGGATACTTTTTTTATTGTGAGAATAGTATCTTCATAATCATGTAGTTCGGATCTGTATAAATAAATTGCGGCAGCAATAGCAGCATTTATTTCGCCTGATATTTCTTCAACTTTAACTTGCTTTGTTTCTTCTGCTGCAGTAGATTCTGAGAGAGTGACTTTTACTTTTTTGAATGAGAAAAAAGACTTTAACTTATCTCTAAAAGCCTGTCTGAACAAAATGGGAGTATTGTTGAATACGATAAAAAGCATAACAAGAGCGAAGAAAACAATACTCATCCCCAACACGGCCATAAGCAATCCATAAGGGTCATTTTCAGTAAAAACGCAAAGGTCGTCAGCCACTTCAGTACTATGAACCAACAAAGAATCCGTCGTTATTATGTTTAATGAATCTGTCATTTATGTAATGTTATAATGGGATATTTGAATGTTTTTTTGGCGGATTCACATCTTTTTTTGTTGCCAACGATTGTAAAGCCCTAATAATTCTGAATCTTGTGTTTCTAGGCTCAATAACATCGTCTATATATCCGTATTTTGCTGCTACATAAGGAGTTGCAAATTTCTCGATATACTCCTGCTCATGTTTTGAAATAAACTGGGCTCTATCTTCTGCAGACATTTCGCTCAGATCTTTGCTATTTAAAACTTCAATAGCCCCTTTTGGTCCCATAACTGCAATTTCGGCCATCGGCCATGCATAATTTATGTCACCGCGAAGGTGTTTTGAGCTCATAACGCAGTATGCTCCACCATAAGCTTTTCTTAGGATAACAGTAATTTTTGGTACGGTTGCTTCACCATAGGCAAAAAGCAATTTAGCACCGTGGATGATTATTCCACCATATTCTTGGGTTGTTCCCGGTAAGAATCCCGGAACATCAACAAGAGTTACAATTGGGATATTAAAAGCGTCGCAAAATCTAACGAATCTTGCTGCCTTACGAGAAGCGGCAATATCTAACACACCAGCGAGATAATTTGGCTGATTAGCAACAATACCTACAGAAATTCCATTAAAGCGGGCATATCCGGTTATTATATTTGCAGCATAATTTCTCTGAACTTCCAAAAATTCACCATCATCAACTATAGCTTCAATCACATCCTTAACATTGTATGGTTTGTTTGGGTTTTCGGGAATTATTTCGTTAAGAGAATCCTCAAGTCTGTCTATAGGGTCGGTGCAATTTACCAAAGGTGGTTCTTCCAGATTGTTTTGAGGTAGATAGCTTAATAGTTTACGAATTAACAAAATACCTTCTTGTTCATCTTCAGCTAAAAAATGAGATACTCCCGATTTTGTTCCATGCACAACACCACCCCCAAGCTCTTGTTCAGTAACATCTTCTCCTGTAACAGTTTTCACAACTTTTGGGCCTGTTACAAACATATAGCTGTTTTCTTTTGTCATTATAGTAAAATCGGTAAGCGCAGGAGAATAAACTGCTCCACCGGCGCATGGTCCGAATATTGCACTAATTTGAGGTACAACGCCTGAAGCCATAATGTTGAGCTGAAAAATCTCAGCATAACCTGCAAGACTGTTAACTCCTTCCTGAATTCTTGCACCACCGCTGTCGTTTAGGCTTACCAGCGGGGCGCCCATTTTCATTGCCTTGTCCATTATTTTGCAGATTTTTTCTGCATATGCAAGAGACAAAGAGCCACCAAAAACGGTAAAATCCTGAGCAAAAACATAAACCAGCCTACCGTCAATTGTGCCATATCCGGTAATAACACCATCAGAGTAATATTTCTTCTCTTCGAGTCCAAAATCCGTGCATCTATGCGTTACAAACATATCAAACTCCTCAAAGCTGCCTTCATCAAGCAGTAAGTCGATGCGTTCGCGGGCAGTCAATTTGCCTCTTTTATGCTGAGAGTCGATTCGCTTTTGGCCACCACCAAGTTTGGCCAATTCACGTTTTTCCAACAACTCTTTAATCTTATCTACAAAGCTCATAATATAGGTATTAGGTGTTAGGTATCGGGTATCAGGTTAGGATTTTTACCGTTATCTTTTTCTCTGACAATTATTTTTAATCCTTTTTCTCGCAAAGTTCGGTTAGTACACCACCTGTTGACTTTGGGTGAAGGAAGGCAATGTCAAGTCCTTCGGCGCCTTTACGTGGCTTGGTGTCAATTAACTTTATGCCTTTCTCTTCCATAATTGCAAGAGCGTTTTCAATTCCTTCAACTGCATAAGCAATATGATGAACGCCTTCGCCTTTTTTTTCTATAAACTTTCCAATTGGGCCTTCAGGGTCGGTTGACTCAAGAAGTTCAATTTTTGTTTGTCCAATCATAAAGAAAGCTGTTTTTACTTTCTGATCTTTCACTTCCTCAACTGCGTAGCATTTTAAGCCTAGGACTTCTTCGTAAAATTTGATTGATTCCTGTATGTTATTTACAGCAATACCAATGTGTTCTATGTGTTTGAGTTTCATCTTGAAAGGGGGGTTTAAAATTTTGCGCAAATATAGGGTTTTTTATATGCAATAAAAACAGCAACATATTTAAAATTTGTTATTTCGTAATTTGATGAAAATTATTTGCAATCTTTTGCATTGAAGACGTTATATAAACCTTAGGCTTAAATCTTTAAGAAAAAAAATTTTGCTTATAAAAATTGACACAAACTGCATATTAACAAAAAATCATTACTTTTATAACCTGAGATTACTTTAGTGAGTGTTTTTAAGTTTTTCAATCAACATATTTTTCTTATAATCAATATTTTCCACCAAAAATCACATATTTATGAAAAACATACTGGTAGCAATTGACTTTTCTGATTGTTCATTAAATGCGCTTCATTATGCTGCAATGATTGCGGATAAGATAGGTGCAAATCTTTCCCTTTTACATGTATGCAAGCCTTTTTCAAAAAGCCTGTATTATCCTGACACGAAAAATCAGGAAAAGAAAGAATCAGAAAACAAGCTAAAAGACCTTGCTGAAAAATATCAAAAGAGTATTAAAGGAACAGTAACAACAGCTGTGCGTGAAGGTAAGGTTTACAAAGAAATTGTTAATCAGGCTAAGTATAACGATTCATATCTGATAGTTGTCGGAGCTCATGGTATTTCAGGTTTTGAAGAGTTTTTCCTTGGGTCTAATGCATATAAAGTTGTAACAACTGCTCCATGCCCTACCTTAACTATTACCGACGATTTTAAAGCAGATAAGTTTGAAAGGATAATGCTACCAATAGACAGCAGTATTGAAAGTCGCCAAAAAACGATGTTTACTGCTGAAATTGCTGAGGTTTTAGGAGCTAAAATAAATGTGATAGGTGTTTTTAACACAAAAGATTCTACTGTACAAAACCGTATCAAACAATATTGCAATCAGGTAGTGAATTATCTTGGTAAGAAAAACATTAATAATACACTTGAGTTTTCGGAAGAGAACAATATTTCTGATGCTGCCTTAAAGTATGCAGAAAAAGTTAAGCCTCAGATAATTGCAATTATGTCGGAAGCAGATCCATTATCTCTAAACATGATTTTGGGCTCCAATGCTCAGAAGATGGTACATCAATCTAAATACCCGGTTTTGTGTATGCATCCTAAAAAGGAATACAATTATCCGGTGGATTTCAGTGGTACTGTTTAAAGATTAAAACACTTTCACTGTGCCTGTGTGACCGTCAATTTCAATAATGCTGTTGTTTTTAATGATGGTTGTTGCTTTGTTAACACCAAGCACAGCCGGTATGCCGTATTCACGTGATACGACAGCTCCATGCGATAGCATTCCGCCTGTTTCTGTCACTAAACCGCCAATTCTTGCAAAATAAGGAGTCCATGCAGGATCTGTAAACTTTGTTACCAGTATTTCGCCTTCTGCAAGGTTGTTTGCCTCGAAAATTGTGTTTATAACTTTTGCCTTGCCTTTGTATATTCCCGGAGATCCGCTTATGCCTGTAAGTTCATCTTTTGAGGATGCTTTAAAAATCTTTCTGGTTTTTTTGCCACTCTTCTTCCAGATTTCGTTAGGCTTGTTAAAATTGGCAAAGCTTTTATGAAATTGTTTGTTTTTTTCTATTAGGATTTGGTAATGTTTTGAATCTGGACCACTTGCAAGTTTGAAAACCTCATCGAACTTTAAAAAGAAAATATCATCTCTACTAGAGATTAAACCCTGTTCAAGCATTTTATCTGCAAGCTTGATAAGACAAAAACGTATGTAGTAATACATTTTTGTTGAATAATCTCGCATTTCTTCTCTCCACCACAGTAGATGTCTGTGAATCTTCAGGTTTTTCTGTAAAGATTTGCTTTTTACCCTGGCTTTCTCATTCAAATATACCTCAAACTGCTTTTGATTAGACAATCTGAGATCTTCTGTCTCTGGTGTTTTAACAAAGTCTATCAAAATATTAAAAGCTTGCATAGGGTCTTCGTCCCAATTAGGAACATTAATTTCAAGCTCCCTAATACTATGAAATCTGTGCTTGTTGATAAGTGATTTCAACTCGTTTGAAAAAGGGAAGATCTCACCTGATTTGAAATAGTCAAATAGTTTTTCGGTCGAAATATTCGAGTAAAAATCGCAGGCATTTCTATCTCCTATAATACTTCTGCTTAGCTCCCAAAGGTCAATTGTTGGTTTCAGATGAGCGAGATTTTTAAGTCCGCATATAAGTTTTATGTACTCAATTTTGTTATCCTTGTTTTTCTTGTTGTATTTGTCAACTGCTTCCTGGCAAAATGTTGCTGCATTGGAATTGTCATAAATTGTGAAGAAATATCCACCCTCAAGCATTAAGTAATGTTTTTCAATTAGGGTTTTTGCAAAATCAGCTAAATCTTCTAATTGAAGTTGATTAAAATCCAGTGAATCAATTTTGGAGAAAACTTCCTTTGCATTCTCAATTGCTTGCTTGCATTTCTTTGATCTTCTTGCAATTGAAAGTTTTGTTGAAATTAAAATTCTAATTCCGTTTAAAATGCTTACGGGGGTAACTTTTGTGACATGCCCGTTTCCGTCATAATCAGGCTCAATTCCTAAGCTTAAGTCGAAGTTTCTTTCAATAAACCCAGGAATTTTTTTAACGCATTCCTTTGCTGCCTGCATATTCCAATATGAATATCCAAACCACCAGTTGAACCATTTTATATTTTTTCTTCGGCTTGGTGCTCCTATAGTTTTAAAGTATTCAGGCATAGTATTTTCAAAAATGTATTCATACAATGAATACATCAATGGCGTGGCTATGGAAGAAGAGATTCCACCATCTTTGAGGTCGGCATTTGTCCATTCAAAATCAACGTCAAAATGAATAGATGTGAGGGGTCTTGCCTGAACTATAAAAAAAGTTCCATTATTATATGCCCATTCAATATCAAGTGGTTCGCCATAATACTGTTGTATGTCTAAACAAACGGATGATAATGTCCTGATTTGATCATCTTCAATCAGTTTTGAATCTGTATTTACAACCGCAGAGGCATTGTTTATTTTCCTAATTTCATAAGTGTACCAATTATATGCGTAGCTCTCAGGGTTTACAATTCCTTGAACAAGATTTTCACCTAAACCTGCAACAACTTCAACAACCATTTCCTTGTCGTTTCCTGTAAGTGGGTTGGCTGTGAAAACAACTCCCGATTTTTCTGAATCTATTTGCCCTTGAATTACAACATTCATTTCTATGTCTTTGGACAAAATTTGATTGTTATTGCAGTAAGCCAAAACTTTGTCGCTAAATTGAGACGACCAGCATTTTAAAACTGCTTTGCTCAGCTCAACGGGGTTGTCGATGTTGAGATAAGATTCAAACTGCCCTGCAAATGAATATGTAATGCCATCTTCTATACTGCCTGAACTTCTAACAGCTACTTTATTGAATCCCTTTTTCTTAACTTCCTCAAAAAACGCAACTATTTCATTTTCAATGTGCTTTGGAATGTCAGCTTTTTCAATAGCCTCTATAATTTTATTAATTTGCTCACTGTTTTGATAATCAGACAGATTATTTATTTTTTCTTTTAATTCAGTATTTGAATTTAAAAAGTCTTTGTAAGCAGAATAATTTATTATCCCTCCGAAAGGAACATTAAATCCTGCTTTGTAAAGCTGAGCTAAGCGAAAAGCTTTTCCTCCTGTTCCTGTCGGAAAATTATTGTCTTCGAAGGTTATTGTATATTTCATCCGTGTTTGTGTTTAACGAATCATGCTCGTTTCATAGCAATAATTTATATTTTCAAAGTTTGATATTTAAAGTGGATTTTTACGTAATCCTATTGAATAAAGCAAAACATTAAAGAACATGTGTAAAGCTAAATAGAAAAAAGTACCTGCAATGAAAAACATTATATTCATATCTGAAAACGCCCAAAGAGCTAGCATACAACCAATGGGTGAATCAGCTTGATCAATCATTACGTTGTAGTACTTTCCCGGCTTCCCTTCTTCTATTCCACTTATCCGTTTTGCAAAGCTATTTGGCAATTCTGCAATTACATAGCCTAATCCGTATGCTATCCCAATAACCAACGGAGAGAATGTCTCAAAATTAATAATATTGAGAGAATATATTGACTCATAATTCTTTGTTAGCCAGTATAATAAATATGTAGAAGGCACAGAGAGAATAACCATTGCCAGCAACCCTCTGAATGTTTTACTGTTGCCAAAAATTCTTTTGTTGCCAATTTTTTTATAAAAATCCAGTGGATAATTCAGTATGCTAAACCAATTATACTTAACCACAACCATATGCAAAATGGCGGATATTGTAGGAGGAATTGCAAATACAAGGAGTTTTAATATCAGCATATTACAAATTTTTAAACTGTATAATTATTTAAGTTTACCTAATAGCAATGGAAATAACCAAATATTTCCCAGCAAAGAGCCTGTAACTGCTATTGCGCATAATATTCCAAAGTATGATAATCCGGTAATGCTGCTTGAAGCTATTATAGCAAAACCCGCAAATAAAGCAATAGATGTAGATATCATTGCAGATGCAGTACGGTCAAGGCTTATATCTGCCGCAACTTTGGCGGAAGCTCCTTTTTTTCTTTCTTTTTGATATGCATACATAAGGTGTATTGAATCGTCGAATGCAACGCCAAGAATTATGCAAGTAATTACAGCAGTACTCTGGTCTACAGCAATCCCAAACATCCACATTACTATAAGAATCAATGCTATTGGGAACAAGTTTGGCAAAAGTGAGAGAAGCGCTAGTTTGAAGCTCTTGAAACACAGCACTATAAGCGCAAGAATTAAGAAGAAGGCTATTAAAAATGTACGAATCTGACCCCAAATAATATGGTTATTCATTTCAACATACATAGGTAGATAACCTCTTGGCGATAAAGTTATACCTTCGGAATTAGTAAATACTTCATTAAAAGCAGCAAATATTTTTTCAAGAATAATTTCATAATCGGCTGAGGATGCAATTTTGGTAGTTGCGCTAATTCTAAGCTCGGTAAAGTCTTCATTATCATATTTTTGAAATTTATCTGTTCGATTTTGAAGATAAATTTGCAGCAGCCTCTCCGCAACAACCACATTATTCGGAAAATAATGATTATCAGATTTATATAATGCAGAATTTAAATATCCAAGTATATCAGCAGTAGAAAATAGGTTGGCAAAATACCCTGTTTCATTCAGCTTTGTTTTAAAATCTATAACTTTTTGAATATCGTAAAGATTGAAAGCTGAATCCTTTATAAGCAGAATTTCAACCGGCAAAAAGGGGCCAACATTTTCTTCTATTATAAAATTGTCATTAAGAACTGTTGAGTTTTTTTCAAGGTAATCGAAGGGATAAGTTTCGGTTCGCATTTTAGTGATTGAAAACAAGGCAATTACAATAGTCAGAGGGAATATTATCATAACTAATTTGGGTTGTTTTATATTCACTTTTGAAAAGAATCCTGTAATAAGATTTGTTTTTGACGCTAGTTGAATACTTTGATAATTGAGTTTTTCCTTTTTTGGCGGAAACAATAAAAAAGCAACGGCAGTAACAACAAATGAGCAAATAAATACTAGTGCAACTCCTATCGCTGCCAAGATTCCTGTTTGTTTTATTACTTCAATTGAAGAAGCATAAAGGGAGATAAATCCCGCCATAGTTGTTGTAGCCGTAAACAGGCAGGGAACAAATACATATTTTAATGCTTTCTTTAATGATTCCTCGACAGAAGCGGAGGAAGAGACAAATTCCCGATGGCAAATATTTACTATATGAATTGAAGTTGCTGTGCCGGTTATTAATAGGAGTGTTGGAATTACAACAGTAATCATATTAAATGCACCATCAAAATAAGTGAAAGCTGCAAATAGCCATATTACAGGAATCAAAACCGACAACACAGAAATTACAACATATCTCCATTTTCTAAGAAACACAAAGAGTAGAACTATAACGGCCAATATGCTTAAAATTGAAACTTTCGCACTTTCCTTTGCTGTTGTGTTGTTCAATGCTTCATTTATAATAGGGATTCCGCCATAATGGGCCTGATAGAAATACTTATTAACAATTTCCTTGATTTCTGTAACATATTCAGGATTAGATAATTCGCCTTCTACTGCTCTAAGCATAGCATAAACCATAAATCCTTTTTCATACTTATCGAAAAACAAGGATTTATAATGGGGGTAGGAGTTAATTCTGTTTTTGAAAATATTAATTTGATGCTCTGATTGAGGAACAGAAGGGAGTAATGCAGATATTCTTGGACCAAGGGAAGTTGCTGCAATAAAGGGCGCTGACGCCGGTGAAAAAACACTGTGCACAAAATCGAGAGAATCAATTTCGCTGCTCATCAGCATCATTTTTTCCACAACTTTTATATCAAATGCATCAACACTTCTTACATAAATTGCAACAATCTCATCATTTGAATATCTTTTTCTGAAATCAGTATAATTTTCAAACACTTCATCATCTTGAACAAACCAAATATCAAGCGAATTATCTATTCTAATTCCATCTTTAAGAAGATAAAAACTTCCCAAAACAGATAAGATAATTATTATGCCAATTGCTTTATGGTATTTTGTTAATATTTTCATAATCAGTTTGTTGACATTGTATTTTCTGCTTTATTTTTCAATTCTAATATAACCCGTAGAGCCATCCATAAAAACAACATCGCCAGTATGTATTAAAGTTGTGGCTTTCTCGGCGCCCACTATTGTAGGAATTCCTAATTCACGACCAACAATTGCCGTATGTGATAATAATGATCCTTTCTCGCTGATTAAACCTGCAGCTTTCGACATTAGAAAAATCCAACCAGGGTCAGTTATTTTAGTAACCAAAATTGAATCGTGCACATTAAGGGTTAAGTCAGGTTCATCAACAACTATAGCTTTTGCAAGCACAGTTCCCTTGCTTACGGCTATGCCTTTAAGTTCATTTTCTAGTGTAGAATCAATAACGATTTCTTCGTTATATGGAGGATGTTCCGCTTGATAAATGATTCTATCCGGCAAAGTAATCTTCTCATATATATCGTATTCTTTCTTGCGATTATCAATTAATGATTCGAGATTTGAAGTGTCATTGTGTAGGCAGAAGTTTTTAACGTGCTCAATATCAAGATAATAAATGTCGACTTTTTGTAAAATCACACCAGCTTTTTGCATTTCAACGCCTATGTATGCATACAATTCTTTCACCGATCCGTATGCTCGTGTGCGACAAAACCTCATGTTTTCTCTGTTTCTTATAGTGTTTCGAGCTAATTTAAGAATGTAATTATAATATAGCTTTTGCAAAGAATATCGATTAAGCTTTTTATTTGTAAGCATTTCTGCCCTCTGTCTAATTTTTTGCTGATTCTGTTTTATCTCTTCTTTAGAAATTCTTGAATTTAAATGGCTCTTTATCAATTCAATAACCTTTTCAGGATTATTTCTGAATGATGCTGTTTCTAATTTAAGTTCTGATGTGGTTCTGTCACCATATTGCTCTGAATATTTATAAATATCTTCAAGAAGATTATTATCAGCGTTGGTTTTTAGTTTTGAATAAATTGATAATGAATCATTTGTGTTGAATACTTCCGATAAATGAGAATTATTCTTCACCTTATCAACCATTTCAAGCAAAGTGAGTAGGGGTTTTTCAGACTCTACATCGGAAATACCGCAAAGAAGGTCGTTTGCTATATTCTCATCATCTTCGAATCCTAGTGATTTAATAATTTTTTTTAGCTTGCCATAACTTCTGAAAGCAATTAGATCGTTTATTAATGTTGGATACCAATTATCAAACAAGGAAGCTGAGACATCTTCAATAAACGTAAAAACCTCTTTTGGCTTTTTTTCTCTATAATTATATGACGATAATTTGTTGTAATCTTTTGAAAATGAGTAGAAAAACTTCTTACTCCATTTGTTATGGTATAATACAAGTTTTGCTAACCTGATTTTTGATTTTACTTTTTGAATGCTAGAAACTTTAATTGGTTGAAAGCTTCCCTGCTTAAGTCCAAGGCTGGTTTCCCAATTTTGCATACTTTTTTTCCCGGGAATAACCAAAGAAAGAGTTTTATACCAATTGTCTAAGCGGTAATATACTCTGCCGGCAACGCCAGCTATAAGGTTAGAAAGCACATCTTCCATATTTGGAAAATTGTTGATGTTTACACCAACAGCATTCACGGTTCCTTTAAAAACGTGATAGTAATTATTTTTTGCAAAACTTATACTAAGAGGAAGTGTTATGCCCGGATACGATTCGGAAATATTTGTATTGTCGAGTATCTTTAAATTATCCTGATATATAGTTGTAATCGGACGAGCTTGTAGAAAATAGACTTGGCCTTCAGCATCAATAGAAAATTCTATATCTAGGGGTTTATGAAAGCTTTTTTCTGCATTAAGTGCTCTTTCGGAAAGAAATACTATTTGCTCTCTCGATAAGCATGGTTTATTGGCTTTTTCTATTTCAATTGAAGCTTCACTTAAATTATTTATAACTTTAGGGTTGTAAATAAAAGCAGTGTTTTTGATAGCTATTTTCTGATAAATATTTGAACTTTGCCTGTCGAAATAAAATAAATCAGCATTTACCTTACCTCCTACAATGCCTTCTCCGGCTCCGTATGCTGCGGAAATTATAAGATTATTCAGGTTGCCGCCTGTATCCATAGTAAAAACAACTCCAGAAACAGTGGCGTTTATCATTTTCTGAATAATAACCGACATTTTTTGGGGAATAATCTTACCATAAGTAAGAAACATATACATTAGAGCATTTGGATTCCATTGAGAGGCAAAGCATTTTTTTATTCTATCTTCAAGCGCATCAGGAGAAACATACAAAAATGATGAATACTGTCCTGCAAAAGAATACTCAGCAGAATCTTCTGCTTTTGCTGATGAGCGAACAGCCATAAGGCTACTTGAAAACGTTGAAATGCATTTGGTTTTTATTTCATCAATTACGTCTTCTGGAATTTTAATACTCTCAATGTGTTTCTGAGCTTTAGTGTAAAACTCATTTAAAACCCTGGCATCTGAAGATAAAGAAACCGATGATTTTTCAAATTCATCGGTTTGAAATATTTTATTAAGAAAATCGTGCGAAAGCACAAAAAATTCAGGAACGTTATAATTTAGTTCCTTTAGAAAATATAAACCGGAAGATTTTCCTCCTGAGTGATTTTTTCCCATGCTTATTTATTGATGTTGGTATTCTATCATCAACAGTGGTCAAATTTACTGCTTTTTATTTAAAAATGACATAGGGCGATTATTAATGGAAACACAAAAAAAGAGACTGCGATAAAGCGAATCTATTTAATTTCAGCATATTTAGAAATTATCAGCGCTTTAAAGCAGTCTCTCCGGGTGAATTTATTATTTATTAAAAACCAAAAATTTCTTCCAATGTCAGGAATTGAATTTTCCCAAATTTTTCGAGAACTTCTAAATTAAGTTCATCTTTTTTACCTAACACAAGAACATTAAATTCATTTCCTTTAACATATTTATTTTGAAACTCCTGAAGAGTTTTGAAGTCCATTCCCGGAACAGTTTCAAACAATTCTTTTCTTATATCTGTTTCATAACCCATTTTTTGGGCGTTAATATAATTGAACAGAATGCTTGCGCGAGAAATTCTTTGAGTTCTAATTCTTTCAGTAATTGCCTCTTTAGCAGCAGAGAAGCTTGATTCAGAAACCGGCATATTAATCATTAGGTCGTTCATTGCACTTAATGCATCATATAGTTTATCGTTTTGAGTCCCTATGAATGAATAAATTACGTGACTATTTTCAACGCGACTTGGATTTGTAAAACTTGCAAAAGCAGAATAAGCCAACCCTTTAGCCTCTCTAAGTTCTTGAAAAACAATAGACGACATTCCACCGCCAAAATATTCATTAAATACGTTTATTTGAGTATTTAGATGTCTTTGGAAAGGTGCAGCTTTAGAGAATAGAAGCAAATCCACTTGTTTCATATCATAATCAACAACAAAAACTGTTCTTCCCTCACGGTCAATCACATCATAAAACTTTTCTTCCGGCAATTGCAAAAACTTTTTAGGCACTTTATGATGCTTTGCAAGAGTTTTTGAAAGAGCTTTTGGCTCTCTTACGCCATAATATAAAACTTTATGCTCGTATGAAGTAAGTTTGCGAAGTCTTGAAATTAGCTGATCACTTGTCACTTTCATCAATTCTTCATTTGATATCTGACGTAGTAATGGGCTGTTTTCTCCATACAAACCATAGTTGTACAGGGCGTTCCAGAATATAGACCTCTTATCAAGTTTGCTGTTTTCTCTTGATCTAATAATGTCTCTTTTTAGATTTTCCAAAGCTTCTTCATTGGGTTCGCAATTTGCCAAAAGGTGCTCAAAAAGGATAAGGCTTTTATCGAAATTCTCCTCAAGTCCACTAAGGAATACAAAAGAGCGATCGTCTCCGGAGTTTACATTGAAGTTGCTGCCAAGTTTATAAAATTCCTGATTTATAGCAGCTGGAGTATATTTGTTTGTACCAAGATACTCAAGATAGCTAATTGCTAAGCTAAGAAGAGGATCGTGGTTGTTGCCCATTTCCAATACATAATACAATGTAAACAGACTGTTTTCATCGTTATTCTGGTAAAGCATCGGAATGTTTTTTCCTACTTTATGATGGTTTATGTCTTTTTTGTAGTCAATAAAAACAGGTTCAATTTTTTCGGCTTTCATGCCAGCAATTGTTTTAAAGAAATCGCTTTCTACATCACGATTTATTACAACTGGCGTAATTTGAGGTTTTTCAATTTTTAGAATATTTTCATCCTTGCCTTTTCTTTTATAAACAACAACATAGTTGTCGCCATAATACTTGTTTGCAAAATCAATAATATCTTGTTTTGTGATTTTTTCCAGCCTTTCAAATCTTTTTACATAATCAGCCCAATCAGTTTGTTTTACAAAGCTGTTTACCATAGCATTGTTTCTTCCATTGTTGCTCTGCAATCCTCTTAATTCTCTGATTTTCAAATTGTTTATTGCCGCTGGTAAAAGCCAATCTTCAAAGTTCCCTTTTTTAAGATTTTCAATTTCTGCCAACAACAAATCTCTTACTTCTTCTAGCGATTGTCCTTGTTTTGGACTACCTGAAAACATGTGAGCAGCATACTGGTTTTTATTGTAAATCCACGAACCTGAACCAAGAGTTTTCTGAGCCTGGTTAATATTTAGGTCGATAAGGCCTGCTCTTTGATTAGACAGAATCATATTTACTATGCTAAGAATTTCATTTTCTTGAGTGCCTACACCCGAAAATTTAAATCCAAACATAACGTTTTCGGCTTGTGGACCAAAAACTTCTTTTTCAGTTAAGGTAACCTCCGGCTGAGCAGGGAAGTTATAGTCCTGTAAAGGTCTTGGTTGCATTTTCCCGAAATACTTATCAATAAGAACAATAAGCTGGTCGGGGTCGAAATCACCTGACATTACAATTGCCATATTATTGGGTACATATCTTGCGTTAAAATAGTTGCGAATAGCAATGATAGACGGATTTTTAAGATGCTCCTGAGACCCTAATACAGTTTGAGTGCCATAAGGGTGATTAGGGTAAAGAGCCAGCATTAGTGTTTCCATTTGCTTTCTTCCGTCGTTGTCGAGGCTTATGTTTTTTTCCTCATAAACAGTTTCCAACTCAGTGTGAAACAATCTAAATACAGGATTGCTAAATCTTTCCGATTCAATCATTAGCCATCTTTCAAGCTGATTTGAAGGAACATCGTTTATATAAACAGTTTCGTCTAAGCTTGTGTAAGCGTTGGTTCCTCTTGCGCCTAAAATGGACAGCATTCTGTCATATTCATTAGGGATAGCATATTTTGATGCTTCATAAGAAACAGCATCAATAATTTTATAAAGCTCTGCTCTTTCTTTGGCATCTGTAAGTTTACTGTGAACCTCATAAAGGCTATCTATTTTATCCAAATAAACTTTTTCTTTCTCCCAATTCAACGATCCATACTTGCTTGTTCCTTTAAACATTAGATGCTCTAAATAATGTGAAAGGCCTGTGTTTTCGGCGGGGTCGTTCATTCCACCTGATCTTACTGCAATAGCAGTTTGTATTCTTGGCTCGTTTTTATATACTGATAAATAAACTTTTAAGCCGTTTTCAAGAGTGTAAATTCTGGCATTTAGTGGGTCGTTTTCTACACTTTCGAAAGTGTATTTTTTTTGAGAATAAGCAAGCTGTGGAATTATAAGAATTGCCAGCAACAAGCTAAGAAATTTGATAGTTTTGTTCATTTCTGATAGTTTTGTTTAGTTAATTATTATATGATGAATTTTATTAATGACTAAATTCAAGTAATTAATGCAACTTTTTACGAGGATATAAAGTAAATAATATTTTTCAAGACAAAGGAGAAAGAAATTATCTTTCCCCTTGTCCTGATGGATAAAGTTTAAATTGGCTTTCCTCGTCAAAAAAAAGTTGCAAAAT